>JAIIUG010000139.1:0-3255 GCA_022739635.1 Collinsella sp.
TCACGCGTGATGATAAAGTCCACGCCGGCACGCTCGGCCATCGCACGGATACAGCCGTCCTCAAAGTCCGGCTCATCGGAATAGGCGGAGATAAAACAAGCTTCTTGGTCGAGGGGCTCTACCGAGTAGCTCTTAAGGCAGTCGCGCACTACCTCGCGGGCGCGCACCTCGCCGGCCTGTTTAGTGAGAATGTAATACGCGTCCTTGAGAGAGCAGGCCGAAACAACGCCCTCGATAAGCCCCACGTCAACAAGCCCCTTGATCGTTTGCGCCGCCCCATGCTCCGGCCGGCCCGGTAGCACGCAATCGAGCAGATAATTGGTATCGAGAAATGCCCTCATAGGTAGCGCTCCCTCGCGATGCGCTTTTCATCTTCAACCGTCATCGTATCGAGCGGCGTTCCCTTGGGCATTTTGGCTACGAGATCGAGATACTCCTGGTAGTCCGCATCCTCTGCGAGCATCTCGCGAATCTCCTTCCAGGTGATATTGGGATGCCACATCGTACCCACGTCGCGCTTGGGCTTGTCCGAGCCGCGCGTCGGCTTTGAGCCCCCGCGCTCCTGGGCAGCGTCATATTCCACCGCAACTGAGCCTTGATAGTCGAGTGGCACGATCTTGAACAACGGCTTGCTCCGCTTGAAGACCACAACCTCCTCGCCCTCATTGGCAACCTTTTCGGCCACCTGCGTAAGGTTTTGGCGCAGTTCCGAAAACGCGACGGTAACCATAACGGCTCCTCTCAACATATATCTTCACTGCTCAGTATACACGTTAATGTTAATGTTAACGTATATGAGAATCACTACAATGGGATCAATCCACCATTGCGAAACCCTCTGCTTTGTATGAATCTCTTATCGCTCCGGAACGGCAGCAGTCCGCAGGATCGCCCTCAGCAACCTGCGCGACGCAGACCACAATGCCCGCCGACCCATCCAAATAAAAACCTCCCGGAAAGCGTTTCCGGGAGGTTATTCAATTTGTTTATCGATGTCTTAAGCCTGGGGCACCTGACCAGTCGCCAGGATCTGCTCGAGCGTGTCCTCATTCAGCACGGGCACACCCAGCTGCTCAGCCTTGGTGAGCTTGGAGCCCGCTTTGGGACCGGCGACCAGATAGCTCGTCTTCTTTGAAACACTGCCCGAAACCTTGGCGCCAAGCACCTTGAGCGCCGCGCCCGCCTCGTCGCGGGTGCGGTTGACGAGCGTGCCGGTGAGCACGAAGGTCAGACCCGCGAGTGGCTGTGCGTCGGCAAGCTCGCCTGCCACGCCAGCGTCGGCTGCGGCTTGCGCGTGCGCAGCGCCCAAATCGACCTCGAGCGACAGGCCCGCCTGGCGCAGGCGCTCCAGCACGGCGAGGTTCTCGGGCACGGCCAGGAACTGCTTGACGCTCGCCGCAATCTTGGGACCGATGCCCTCACACTCGGCGATGTCCTCTTCGCTCGCCAAGATGAGCTTGTCGATCGACAGGAATCGCTCGGCGATGACCTCGCCCACGCTCTTGCCCACATGGCGGATGCCCAGGGCAAACAGCACGCGACCGAGCGGCTGGCTCTTGGACTTATTGAGCTCGGCGATGATTTTCTCGGCCGTCTTGAGACCCACCGGGATGGGGTCGCCCTTCTTGACGCCCTTTTTGCTGTTGAAGCTGGCATAGGTGCGTCCCGTGTCCAGGCCGGCGATGTCGTCGACCGTGAGCTGGTAGAAGTCCGCGACATCGTGGATCAGGCCGGCGGCGATCATCTTGTCGACGATCTCGTCGCCCAGGCCGTCAACGTCCATGCAGCCGCGGCTCACCCAGTGAAGTAGGCGCTCCTTGAGCTGCGCGGGGCAATCGATGGAGACGCAGCGGTAGGCAACCTCGCCGTCCTCGTGGACCACGGGGCTGCCGCACACGGGGCAGACCTCGGGCATGTGCCAGTCGACCGAATCAGCCGGGCGCTTGTCGAGCACGGGACCCACGACCTCGGGAATCACGTCACCCGCCTTGTGCACGATGATAGTGTCGCCCTCGCGCACGTTTTTGCGGCGGATCTCGTCGATGTTGTGCAGCGTGGCGCGCGCGATGGTGGAGCCGGCGACCGTCACCGGGTCGAACTCGGCGACCGGCGTGAGCACACCAGTGCGGCCCACCTGGATGCGAATTTCGCGCAGGACGGTCTGCTTTTCCTCGGGCGGGAACTTAAAGGCAATGGCCCAGCGCGGCGCGCGGGCAGTAAAGCCCAGGTCAAGCTGCTGCTGGAAGCTGTCGACCTTTACGACCACGCCGTCGATGTCGTAGTCCAGGTCGCCGCGATGCTCAAGCGCCTGGGCACAGAACTCGTGAACCTCAGCCGGCGTGGCGCAGCGGGCCACGTTGGGGTTGACACTAAAGCCAGCGCTGCGCAGCCAGTCAAGGAACTCACGCTGGCTGTGGACGTGCAGCGGATCGGTATCGGCGATGGCATAGATAAAGGTGGCCAGGTCGCGGCGCGCCGTGACCTTGGGGTCCTTTTGGCGCAGGGATCCTGCGGCAGCGTTGCGCGGGTTGGCGAAGGGGTCGCGGCCCTCGGCATCGGCCTCTTCATTCAGACGAACAAAGCTGCCTTTGGGCATATAGACCTCGCCGCGTACTTCGATGGTACGCTCGCGGTCGGCACCCATGTGGGCGAGCGCCGGCTCGGACAGGTGCATGGGCACATCCTTGATGGTACGCACGTTGAGCGACACGTCCTCGCCCGTTGTGCCATCGCCACGTGTGGCGGCGCGCACGAAGGTTCCGTTTTGGTAGGTAAGCGCCACGCCCAGGCCGTCGATCTTAAGCTCGCAGGTATAGGTGACGCTACCGGCACCGAGCGCATCCTCGGTACGCTGGAGCCACGCGTCGAGTTCGTCCAGATCCATGGCATCGTCCATGGAATACATGCGTGCCATATGCGTGACCGGCGTAAACTGCTCGCTCACGTAGCCGCCCACGCGCTGGGTATAGCTGTCGGGCGTCACCAAGTCGGGGTAAGTCGCCTCGATTTCCTGCAGCTCAACGAGCATTTTGTCAAAGGCGGCATCCGTGATCTCGGGCGCATCGAGCATGTAGTAGCGGTAGGCGTGGTAATCGAGCTCGTGACGCAACTCGGCCGCGCGGGCAGCCGCCTGGGCACGGGCATCGGTCGGTGCGGCGGCATCCGCGCTCGCGGGCGTTTCGGTATCGATGTCCACACCGTCACCAAACAGGCTCGATTGCTCCATAGCGGCACTCCTTCGCTCGATTTCAAACG
>JAIIUG010000140.1:0-3254 GCA_022739635.1 Collinsella sp.
CGTAAACTATAGTTTACGTTTATGTTCGGCTCCATTTCAAACTCGGCTGCATGGACGAACGTGCGAAACAGATTCTTGGCAGGCGGGTCGAAGAGACACGCAGGGACCTTGGTATCTCCAAGGTTGATTTTTGTGTGGCAACAGGAATCAGCCGACCCTACCTCGACCGAATCGAAGATGGGACGGCAAATTTCACGCTCAAGGTTCTATTTAAGATCGCGCCCGCACTTGGCATGACGGTGTCAGAGCTTCTCGAGGGTATCGAATAGGGGATACCCGTCGACAACTGAATTACGCCATCGGGATGCGGTCGTGGTTGACTTGGCTGTAGAACAGGCGCTGGATCTCGGCGGCATCGCGTGACTGGCCGAGGGCCCACATGGTCTTGGCTACGAGCGTCTCGGTGGTCATGTCGTCGCCGCGCAGAATGCCCGGATGATCGGCGTAAGCACGGCCGACCTCATAAACGCCCAGATCGAGGCCCTCTTCGGGGACCTGCGTGGTCATAACGACGGTGCGGCCCGAATCGACCCAGCGGAAAATTGCCTCTTGGAACGACTCGCCCGACTCACCAAACTCGGGGATACCGCCAATGCCAAAGGTCTCAAGGATTACAGCGTCGTAGCTATCGGCAAGGGCGTCCAGAATGCCTGGGTTCACGCCGGGCGTGAGCTTGAGTACAAATACGCGCGGGTCGATGCTGTCGTAGAAACGCACCGGGTTTTCGCCCTGATGCGTGCCGTGAAGCCCGTTGCGCACGATGCGGTCATTGCGGATATAGGCGATGGGCGGATAGTTGACGCTAATGAACGCGTTAAAGCTCATGGTGCGCTGTTTGCGGGCACGCGTGCCGGCAATGGCGACGCCGCCAAACACGATCGAGACGTCGTGCGAGTGCTCGTCGAGCGCATAGAGCAGGCTCTGGTACAGGTTGAGCTTGGCATCGGTAAAGGGATTGCCCATGGGCTTTTGCGAGCCGGTGAGCACGATGGGCTTGGGACTGTCCTGAATCAGATAGGAAAGCGCTGCGGCAGTGTAGCTCATGGTGTCGGTGCCGTGCAGAACCACGAAGCCGTCGTGGTCGGCATAACCCTCGACGATGACGTCGCGGATGCACATCCAGTCACTGGGGCGCATATTGGTGCTGTCGATGTTCATGGGCTGCACGACGTCGAGCTCGCAGAGGCCCGAGATCTCTGGGACGCTCTGGGCGAGCTCCTCACCGGTCAGGGCGGGGGAGAGGCCGTTGCCGTCCTCGGTCGATGCGATGGTGCCGCCCGTGGCGATGAGAAGGATGCGCTTCATGCTGGTATTCCTATCGTATTTGCCGCCACAGGGGCGGAGTCTTTCGGCAGTATTGTGGCACAGGGCGTTCAATGTTCAAACGTATTACATCATCTGTAACGTTTGGTAACACTTCAATTGGAGCTAAATAGGGGCCCAGGTCGTGCGTTTGCCGTGCGCTGATGGCTGCGAGGGACGAGAAACCCCATATAACGTGTACACTATGAAAGTTATTTTCGTTCATTCACGCGGGTGGGCACCGGCTCCCCGCCAACAAGAGGGGGAAACCATGGATCAAAAGGCTTCCGCAAAGGTCCTCGTACTCGACTTTGGTGCGCAGTACGGTCAGCTCATTGCCCGTCGCGTCCGCGACCTCAACGTGTATTCCGAGATTGTTCCCTGCGACATCTCGGCCGACGAGATTCGCGAGATGAACGCCTCTGCGCTCATCCTTTCCGGCGGCCCGGCTTCTGTGTATGCCGAGGACGCTCCGTCCATCGATCCCGCCATCTTTGACCTGGGCCTTCCCGTCCTGGGCTTTTGCTACGGTCATCAGATCACGGCCGTGACGCTCGGCGGCAAGGTCGGCCACTCCGAGGTGGGCGAATACGGCCGTGCCACCATCACGCGCACGGCCGGCGCCAAGCTCTTTAACTCCACGCCCATGGAGCAGACCGTGTGGATGAGCCACCGCGACGCCGTGTCCGAGGTGCCTGAGGGCTTTACCGTTACCGCCAGCACCGACGTGTGCCCGGTTGCTGCCATGGAGTGCGTCGAGCGCAAGATTTTCACCACGCAGTTCCACCCCGAGGTCAAGCACTCCGAGTACGGTCAGCAGCTGCTGAGCAACTTCCTGTTTGAGATCTGCGGCCTGGAGCCCAACTGGAGCATGGACAACCTGGTCGAGACCATGACGGCCGAGTTCCGCGAGAAGGTCGGCGACGACCGCGTGATTCTGGCCTTGTCCGGCGGCGTCGACTCCTCCGTCGTGGCTGCGCTGGGCGCCCGCGCCGTGGGCAAGCAGATGACCTGCGTGTTCATCAACCACGGTCTGCTGCGCAAGGGCGAGCCCGAGCAGGTGGAGGAGGTCTTCACCAAGCAGTTTGACGTCGACTTTATCCACGTTCACGCCGAGGACCGCTATGCCGAGCTTCTGGCTGGTGTGACCGAGCCCGAGGAGAAGCGCCGCATCATCGGCACGCAGTTCTGGAAAGAGTTCTTCGCCGTGGCCCAGCAGCTCGAGACCGACGGCAAGCCGGTCAAGTACCTGGCTCAGGGCACCATCTACCCCGACATCATCGAGTCCGGCGCTCGCAAGACGGGCGGCAAGACGGCCACCATCAAGAGCCACCACAACCTGATCCCGTTCCCCGAGGGCGTGCACTTCGACCTCATCGAGCCGCTCGATCACTTCTTTAAGGACGAGGTCCGCGCGCTTGGTCTGGCGCTCGGCCTGCCGGGCCACATCGTGTTTCGTCAGCCCTTCCCGGGCCCGGGCCTGGCCATCCGCATCATCGGTGCAGTCGACAAGGAGAAGCTCGAGATCCTCAAGAACGCCGACGCTATCGTGCGCGAGGAACTCGATGCCTACAACCAGCGTCTGTTTGAGCAGACCGGTGAGCGCAACTCCGAGCACAGCTGCTGGCAGTACTTTGCGGTCCTGCCCGACATTAAGTCCGTTGGCGTTATGGGCGACGAGCGCACCTACCAGCGCCCGATCATCCTGCGTGCCGTCGAGTCCAGCGATGCCATGACCGCCGACTGGGCCAAGCTGCCCTACGACGTGCTTGCCCGCATCTCCGGCCGTATCGTGGCCGAGGTCCCCGGCGCCAACCGTGTGTGCTACGACATCACGTCCAAGCCGCCCGCGACCATCGAGTGGGAGTAGGCCGATAGGGTTCTGACCTGCGATTTTGAGTGCCGCACTGTGCCGCTGAGTTTCGTTTCGTACGAGAGTCATGACAAAGCCA
>JAIIUG010000141.1:0-3222 GCA_022739635.1 Collinsella sp.
GGAGGGCATGGAGCGCGTGACGCCCATGAACCTGCCGCGCGCGAAGGAGCTGCTGCACGAGGTCTTTGCCGAGACCCTGGCCGAGCACGCCGGCAAGCGCGGTACCGAGGGCCCGCTGGTGCCGCTCTCTCCGGTGGAGGAGCGCCAGGTGGCCGAGATCTTGCCGCAGTTGGAGGGCGTGCTTGCCTACGAGTCCGAGGCACTTGCCCCCTTTGTCCCACGCTACCTGGAGTTCGCCTTCAACGAGCTCAAGGTCGAGTATGCCGGTTGGCCGCTCGGCGGGCGCATCGACCGCGTGGACGTGGACGCCGAGAATCGTGCCGTGGTGATCGACTACAAGCATCGCACGGGCGTCGAGGAGTTTAAGCTCGCCGACCCTACGGTGCGCGACGAGGAATCGGGCACGGCGCCCATCGACGATCCGCGCTGGTTGCCGCCGCATACCCAAACGCTTATCTACGCCCAGGCCATGCGCCGGGCGCTGGATTTGGACACTCGCGCGGCGCTCTACTTTTCGACCAAGGGCGGTAAGCCGGCGTTGCGCGGTGCCGCGAGCGCCGAGCTGCTCGAGGAAGAGCGCGGCGACGGTCGCATCCCGGGCCTTAAGAAAGGTTTCCCCGGCGAGGGTGGCAGCATGGACTTCGACGCCCTGCTCGATCGCGTGGAGGCCGGCATCGCCGAGCGCCTGCGCGAGCTCGAGGCAGGCAACGTTGCCGCCGTCGACCCGACGTCGGCTCAGGCCGCGCATGCGCGCTGCTCGTATAACCACGAAGGAACGTTTGTAAGGAGGGACGTGTAGACCATGGATCTTTCGACTTTGATGCCGCAACAGCTGCAGATCGTCAAAACGCTCGACCGTCCGCTGTTTGTCTCGGCGGGCGCCGGTTCGGGCAAGACCTTTACCCTCACGCGCCGCATCGTCTACGCGCTCTCGCCCGAATCCGGTTCGTTCGTTGAGCATCTGGACCAGGTGCTCGCCATTACCTTTACCAAAGATGCCGCGGCCGAGATCCGTGACCGCGTGCGCCGCGCGCTCATCGACGAGGGCATGGACGAGGAGGCCCTGACCGTCGACGATGCGTGGATCTCGACCATTCACGGCATGTGCTCGCGTATCCTGCGCGCACACGCGTTGGAGCTGGGCATCGACCCCGAGTTCACGGTGCTCACCGATACCGACGAGCTTATGGACCAGGCTGTTGAGCATGTGCTGGCCCGCGCGACGGTGCCCGATGCCGCCCCCGAGCTCGCCGCTTCGCTTAAAAGCCTCTACGCCTGGTATCCCATGGCGGGCGAGGGCGGGCCGTTTGGTGCCGGCACCACCATTAAAGGCCTGGTGCGCGACCTGTTGGAGCTATCGAGCCAGCTGCCGGGCGGTATGGACGACGTGTGCGTGGCGCGCGGCCAGGCCGATACCTCGGCACTCGCCGATGCCTATCGATCGGCGCTGGGCGCAAGCAAGGCCGCGACCGAGAAGGCGCAGACGGCACTCGACGCCATCGACGCGTTTGAGGCGAGCGGCAAAACCATGGAGGATGCGGCGCGACTCATGATGTCGTGCGCCATGCCGCGGGCGAGCAAGGCGTTCCCCAAGGAGCAGGTCGAGCTGCTCAAGGCCGAGGCCGCCGATGCGTTTATCAATATCGTGCTTGCCTGTGGTGGCCCGGCGCTTGATGCACTGGTGGGCTTGGCCCGCTCTGTAGAGGCTGAGTACCGCACGCTCAAGGCTGCCCAGTCTGCCCTCGACAACAACGACCTGCTGCGCATGGCCTATGAGGCCCTGCGCGACTACCCGGCTATTCGAGCGGCCTACGAGGGCCGCTTTAAGATGGTCATGATCGACGAGTTCCAGGATACCGACCAGATGCAGGTCGATTTGATACGCTATCTGACGGGTGCGGGGGAGCGCGCGCTGTGCACCGTGGGCGATGCGCAGCAGTCGATCTATCGCTTCCGCGGCGCCGAGGTCGAGGTCTTCCGTCGCCAGGAGCGCAAGGTGGGCCTGTCTGCCGCGCCCGAGGCGACTGCCGTGGCCGACGCCCCTGCTGGCGAGCTCGTCAAGCTCGTGCGCAACTTCCGCAGCCACGACGAGGTGCTGCGTTACGTGGCACGCGTCTTCGATGGCGATGACGGCGGCCTGATGCAGGGCTTTTTGGATCTTGAGGCGAGCGACGGCCGCAAGGACACGCTGGTGGCAGACGCCTCGCGTCGCCAGGCGCTCTTTGTTGCCGGCGGCAGTACGCAGGAGCGCACACAGGCCAAGGCCCGTGCGATCGCCGAGCGATTCCGCGCGCTTGCCGATGCCGGCCAGCCCCAGGGCGGCATGGTGCTGCTACTGGGCCGCATGACCAACGCAGACGTCTACGCCCAGGCCTTCCGCGACCAGGGGCTCGACTGCGTCATCGCGGGCGGCTCAGTCTTTGCCCAAGCTGCCGAGGTTCAGACGGTGCGCGCCCTGGTTTGTGCACTCGCCAATCCGGCCGATACGGCGCAGGGCCTTATGCCGCTGCTGGCATCGCCGATGTTTGCGCTCGGCGCCCAGGAGTTCCTGGCGCTGGCGACCAAGCTCGATAGCGAGACGGGGGAGACCTCGCGCCGGAATATCGACGTGGGCATTATGAGTGATTTCGACGTGCTGGGTTTGCAAGACTTGCCGCTGGTGACGCGCGCCCGCGAGGTGCTGCGGTATGCGCTTCGTCGTGTGGGCCGCGATTCGTTCGCCGCCATCGCGCGCGACGTGGTCAACGCCTCCGGCTGGTTTGTACGCCTGGCACAGCGTGGTCCCGAGGGCAAGGCCATTGCCGCCAACGTGCTCAAGGCACTCGACGCCGTGGCCGAGGCTGAGGCTGAGTTCGGTAACTCGCCGCGTTCCATCGCGCTGGCCTTCGACCGCTTCTTGGCGGGCAAGGAGGCGCCGGGCGCGCTCAACGTGGAGGGCGACGGCGCGGTGCGCATCATGACGGTGCACGCCTCCAAGGGTCTGGAATATCCGGTCGTGGCGGTCGCCGAGTGCTTTGGCGTGCGTAAGTCCTCGGGCACGGCACAGATGGGTCGCGTCGAGGGCGGAGCGCAGGTCGTGGCGCTACCGGCACGCTTCGACGGCGTTAAGCTCGCCGACGGAACCTTTGTGAAGGGCGACGACGTTAAAAAGCAGTTTGAGCATGCGTTTAAGGGCAAGGGCACGTCGCTGTGGCTGCCGCCGGAGCTCATGGAGGACGTCTG
>JAIIUG010000142.1:0-3159 GCA_022739635.1 Collinsella sp.
GTTGTCGCGATCCCTGTACCACTTGTGCAGGAACGCAGCGAGGGTGCAGTCGCCGGCGCAGACGGAAGAGACCAGCTTGATGTTGAACTCACGCTTGGCGTACCAAATATCCTCGCCGTTGGAGAAGTAGGCGTCGCCACGGCTACCACGGGTGAGCAGCACGTTCTGAACGCCAGCGTCGTGAGCCATCTTCATGGCAACGCGGACCTCGTCGTCAGTGTCGACCGGCACACCGAAGATGGCCTTCATCTCGTGATGGTTCGGCTTGATGAGCAGCGGCTTCTTGTGAGCGAGCTCCTTGAGCTTGTCGGAAGAAAGGTCCAGGACGACGTCGGCGCCACGGGCCTGAGCGTGCTCCATGACCTGAGCCAGGAAGTCAGGCGTAGCTTTGGGAGGCACGGAACCGGAGACGATCAGGCACTCAAGATCGCCCGCGGTGTCCAGGATGTTGTAGAGCTCCTCCTGGTGCTGCGGCGTAATAGGAGCACCGGGGTTGAGGATGCCGTACTCGTGCTGGCCATCGTTGACGTAGGTGTTGATACGCGTGATGCCGTCGGTCCAGACCGGGCGGCACAGGCAACCCAGGTTCATGACTTCCTCGACGATGAACTTGCCCGTGAAGCCGGCGAAGAAGCCGAGCGCGACGGTGTCGACGCCCATCTTCTTAAAGGCGAAGGACACGTCGAGGCCCTTGCCGTTGGCGGTGTAGCTGGCCGAGCCGGTGCGGACGTTCTCGTCGGGCTCGAGCGGAGAGCTCGAAACCGTCATGTCGACAGCCGGGTTAGCGGTTAGCGTGTAGAACATTTACAGTACCCCCTGTATATGTGAGGGCCGCGTGGCCGGCCCATTCCAACCACGCGGTTACCTCTGATACCAAATTAGCGAGCTGCGGACTCGAGCAGTGCCTTGACCTCGGCGGCGGTGTTGCAGGCGAGCGCCTTCTCGGCGAGCTCGTCGCACTCGGCCTTGGTCCACTGGCTGATGGTCTTGCGGGCGCGCAGGATGGACGGAGCGCTCATCGAGAACTCCTCCAGGCCCCAGCTGATCAGCAGCGGCTCAAGCAGCGGATCGGCAGCGGCCTCGCCGCACATACCGACCATGATGCCGGCCTTCACGCCGCTCTCGATGATGTTCTTGAGCGAGCGGAGCACGGCGGGATAGTACACCTGGTACAGGTTGGAAATGGTGTCGTTGCCACGGTCGGCGCACATGGTGTAGCCGATCAGGTCGTTGGTGCCGATGGAGAAGAAGTCGGCCACCTCGGCCAGGCGGTCAGCGAGCAGCGAAGCGGCAGGCGTCTCGACCATGATGCCGACCTCGATGTTCTCGTTGAACTTGCGGCCCTCTTCGGTCAGCTCGGCCTTGCACTGCTCGACGAGCTCCTTGACGGCCACGACCTCCTCGACGCAGGTGACGAGCGGGATCATGATCTTGACGTCACCAAAGGCGCTGGCGCGCAGAAGGGCGCGGAGCTGGACCTTGTACTGGTCGGGGTTAGCAAGGCAGTAACGCACGGCGCGGAAGCCCATGAAGGGGTTGTCTTCCTTAACCATGTGCAGGTACGGGATCTCCTTGTCGCCGCCCACATCGAGCGTACGGATGATGACCGGAGCGCCCTTGAGCGCGCTGGCGACCTTGCGGTAAGCGTTGAACTGCTCCTCCTCGGAAGGGAGCTCAGCAGAATCCATAAACAGGAACTCGGAGCGGAACAGACCGATGGCCTCGGCATCGTGATCGAGCGCATTGGGCACGTCATCGGGGTTACCGATGTTGCAGGCGATGATCTTCTTGATGCCGTCGGCAGTCACAGAAGGCTTGCCGCGGAAGGCCTCGAGGGCTGCCTTCTCGGCAGCGAAGGCCTCGGCCTTGGCGGTGTAGGCAGCGAGCGTCTCCTCGTCGGGATCGGCCTCGACAACGCCCTTGCCACCGTCGACGACGACAGTCATGCCGTTGCGCAGTGCGGTGCAGCTGTTGGCAACCGAAAGGACGGCCGGGATCTCGAGGGCACGCGCGATGATCGCGGAGTGCGACGTGCGGCCACCGGTCTCGGTGACGATACCGGCAACGTGGGCCTTATCGATCGTGGCGGTCATGGACGGCGTAAGGTCGTGCACGACAACGACGGTGTTCTCGGGCAGGACGGAGAGGTCGACGACCTCCTTGCCCAGCAGCTCGGCCAGAATACCGGTGCGGATGTCGGCGATGTCGGCCGCGCGCAGACGGAACATCTCGTCGTCCATGGACAGGAACATGTTCTCGAACATGGTCGAGGTGTCCATGAGCGCCTGCTCGGCGCAAGTGCCGCCGTCGATGGCGGCGTTGATGGCGTCGGTCATGCCCGGGTCCTGAGCCAGGACAATGTGTCCGCTCATGATCTCGGCCTCGGCCTCGCCCACCGTCTCCTTCATGTGGTCGGCCTGAGCCTGGGTCTTCTCGCAGAAGACCGAAAGAGCGGTCTGATAGCGCTCCTTCTCTGCTGCCGAATCAGCGACCTCGTGCGGTTCAAACGTCAAGTCGGGATCGACGGCGACCATGACGGTGCCGATTCCGATGCCCTCGGATGCGTTGACTCCCTGATACATTCCCATTCCTCTCTCCGTGCCATGTGATAAAGCGTTTTGCCATATCCATGACAAAAGAGCGCAGCTACCTTGATGCAGGTCACTGCGCCCCCAAGTATGAACTTAATTGTTCAACATGCGACCCGTTTGAGTTCTACTCGCCAAGACCGCTCTTGATGAGCTCGATGGCAGCAGCCAGAGCCTCGGCCTCGTCGGCGCCGTCGCACTTGACCTCGACCTCGGTACCGCAGGCGATACCAGCAGCCATGAGGGCCATCGGGGACTTGCCGTTGACCTCCTTCTCGGGGGTGACGACCGTCACGTCGCAGGCGTACTTGCCCATGGTGGAGGCGAAGAGGCCAGCCGGACGCATGTGAAGACCCTGCGGATTGACGAGGGTAGCCTTCTCAGAAACCATAATTGACTCCTTTTTTGTGTTTAACCCCTGTCGTGTATGCGGCAGGAGTCAGATTCACGACGTTGTTTATATTAACTCACATCAAACGGTTTTTCATTGTGTTTCGCACGAATTGTTGGACAGATGTGTTTGTCGTCCGCTTGCTCGCCCACAGGGGGCCGGGCGCGGGCTGTGAGATTT
>JAIIUG010000021.1:0-25895 GCA_022739635.1 Collinsella sp.
GCAGCAGCGTACCGTCGCCGCCGAGCGTAATGACCAGGTCGGCATCGTCAACATCGGGCGTGCTCTGAATCTTGGAGCGCTGGTCGGCAGCCCATGCGACCTCATAGCCTTGGCGCGAAAGCCAAAGCTCGAGCATCAGACCGCTCTCGACCGCCTCTTGCTTGTAGTAATTGGGAACCAGAAAGACCTTCATAGCGTTGCCGCTTTCTCGCTCAAAGCCGATACCTGGGATTGCAACTCGTCATCGGAGCGCTCATCGGGGGCAAACCTCGTGCCGTACAGGAAAAACTCGACGTTGCCCTTGGCGCCATGAATGGGCGACACGCACACGTCGACCGGGAACAATCCCTTGGCGGCGAACAGCTCAATCGCCGCCACGAGCGTATCGCGGCGGACGGCGGGGTCGGTTACGATACCGCCCTCGCCCACCAGCGCAGCCGGCGCCTCAAACTGCGGCTTTACGAGCGTGCAAAACGAACCCGAACGCTTCAGACACGCCAACACCGCATCGATGATGTTCGCGATGCTGGTAAAAGACACGTCGCACACGGCGAGGTCAATAGCGCCGCCGTAGCCGAGCTCGGGCAACTGCGTCACATTCGTGCGTTCATGGAGCGTCACGCGATCGTCTTGGCGCAGCGACCAGTCAAACTGGGCACGGCCCACGTCGACCGAAACGACCGTGGCGGCACCGCGCTTGAGCAGGCAATCGGTAAAGCCGCCGGTAGAGCAGCCTACGTCCAAGCAGACAAGGTCCGTCGGATCAATCCCAAACGCATCGAGCGCACCCTCGAGCTTAAGGCCGCCGCGCCCAACGTACGGAATGCGTCCCTTAACGTGCAGCGGCAGACCAGGCGTCACCTTGAGCCCCGGAGAGGTCAAACGCTCACCGCCACTCGAAACCAAGCCGGCCATAAGAGTGCGAAGGGCATCCGCGCGATCGGCGCAGATGCCCTGTGAAATCAGTTCGTCATCGAGACGCACGCGTTTCATGAATGCCATCAACCATTCGTATCCGGAGATGCAGCCTGTCTATCTTGGGACTCGTTTGCCGCATCCTCATCGTATTCCTGCTCGAGCTTGTCGGCCTCACGCGGCGTCAGCTCAAACTTGTCGACCATATCGACCGCACGGGAGCCCAGCTCAATCGCCTCGTCAAACAAATCGAGCGAACGCTCCAAGGACGTATCCTTGGAGCGAACGGTGGCGATAATCTGGTCCAGGCGATCCGAGATCTCATCGAAGTTGCGGACGGAACCCTCTGGCATGGCTACTCCTCGACGGAGTCGGCCTCGACGGCCTCAGCAGCGTCAGCATCCTCGGAAAGTACACCGGCGGCAGCCTGAGCGGCAGCGACCTTGGCGGCCGCCTCGGAAGCCTGTGCCTCCTCGCGAGCGCGATCCTCGGCCAGCAGCTCTTGGTACAGGTCCTCGCCCGGCAGCTCCTCGCTGCGAGCAATCTTGCCCAGCACGCCGTTGACAAACGAAGCGGACTGGTCGGTACCATAAGCCTTAGCGATCTCGACAGCCTCGTTGATCACGATAGCGTCCGAGACCTCCTCGTCGGTGAGGAAGCGCATCTCGTAGACGGCGATACGCAGCAGGTTGCGGTCGGCGCCGGGCATGCGCATAAGATCCCAGTTCTTGGCGACGGCGCGCAGGGCACAGTCGATACGATCGATATGCTCGTAGGCGCCGCGGCAAAGCTCCAGCGCATAGGGGTCGAGGGGACCCTTCGAGATCAGGAAATCGCCCTCGAGGACGCGCTCGAGCGGGCTGTCCGTGGCCTCGGCCTGGAACAGCAACTGCAGCGCCTGACTGCGGGCAAGCGTGCGCCCGCGATAAACCTTAAGGCTCAAAGGTTACTCCTTGGGGAAAACGAGGCCGTCGATGCAAACGTCAACGCGCTCGACCTCGACGCCCACCTGGGCATCAATGGCGGCGACCACGGCGGCGCGAACGGCCTCGGCGAGCTTCTTGAACGGATAGCCAAAGAACACCACGACACGCACGGTGAGTGCGAGCTTGTCGCCGACGACCTCGGCCTCGACCGCCGGCTCGGAAGCCGGGGCCTTGGACGAGAGCATCATGGAGACAAGGTTGGTGGCAAGGTCCTTGACGCCAACGGAGGCGATGCCCTCGACATCCGACACGGCGCGCGAGACGATGGCGGTCAGAACATCGGGCGAAATGCCGATGCCGTCAATCTTGATTTCCTGGGGCATGAGTCCTCCTAGAAGAGTTGGTTGCTAGACGCGGGAGACGAACTTGCCGTCGCGGGTGTCAACCTTGATGACCTCGCCCTCATTGAGGTACATGGGGACCTGGATGACAGCGCCGGTATCGATCGTGGCCGGCTTGGTGGAACCCTGGACGGTGTCGCCCTTAAAGCCCGGGTCGGTCTGGACGATGGTGGTCTCGATGAACATCGGCGGGGTCACGCCCATGAGCTCATCGTCGGCGAAGAGCAGCTGGCAGATATCGTTCTCGCGCAGCCACTTGGAGTTCTCGCCCACCATGTCCTCGGGAACGGGAACCTGCTCATAGGTCTCATTGTCCATGAAGATGTAGTCGGCGCCATCGTTGTAGAGGTACTGGAACTCACGGGTGGTGAGCATAACGCTCTCGAACTTGGTGCCGGCGTTGCAGGTGTTCTCGACGACGCGGCCGCTCTTGATGTCGCGGGTCTTGTAGCGCACGAACGCGCCGCCCTTGCCCGGCTTGACATGCTGGAACTCGACGATGGTGTAGACCTTGTCCTTAATGCGGAGACCGAGGCCGTTCTTGAAGTCGGCGGTAGAAATGGTAGGCATAGCGACCTTTCTTGTTATGGGCAGAACGCACAAGCGTCCAAATTACATACGACCGAAATTATACACTTGCAGAGCTCGCCTGCAGCGAGCGCATAAAAAGAGAACGCGGGGCGCCCGAATTGCTCCGGACGCCCCGCCCCAAAAATCTATCGAAATGGGCTAGCAATCGATGATGTGCAGGTCGTGCGGGGTCTTGGTGAAAGGCTCATAGCCGTTCTCGGTGACCACGCCGTAGTCCTCCAGGCGCACGCCGCCCACACCGGGCAGGTACACGCCGGGCTCCATGGTGACAACCGAGCCGACCTCGATGATATTCTTGCTGCGGTTGAAGTTGGGCAGCTCGTGGATGTCGATGCCCACGCCGTGGCCCAGACCATGGTTGTAGTAATCGCCATAGCCGGCATCGCCGATGATCTTCTTGGAAAGCTTGAAAATGTCGTTGCCCTCGACGCCCGGATGGATGGCGGCGACGCACTCCTCGTGCGTACGGCGCACGAGCGCATACAGGTCGAGCTGCTCCTGCGTGGGCTCGCCCATCACGACGGTACGCGTCATATCAGAGCGATAGTCGCAGTAGCCCGCGCCGTAATCCATGAGGACGAAGTCGCCCTTCTCGATGACACGGTCACTCGGCACGGCGTGCGGGTTGGCGGTATTGGGGCCGCTTGCCACGATGGAGCCAAAGGCCAGGCTGTCGGCGCCGTTGGCGAACATAAAGTTCTCGAGCTCGTTGCGAACCTGCTTCTCGGTCATACCGGGCTTAATAAAGCCGAGCATATGCTGGAAGGCGGCATCAGTGATCGACTGCGCATGGCGCATGAGCTCGATCTCCTCGGCGTCCTTGATGGCGCGCATCTTGCGGATGTCATCATGCATCAGCGGCAACATGCAGGCGACGGAACGGTCCTCCAGACCACGCTGAATACCCTGGTAGAAGCTGATCTGCATGTCGTCCTCGACAGCGCAGACGCGGCACTTGTTGGCCGCAATCTTGCCGGCGACCCAACCGGGGATGGTGCCCTCGTCCATGTCGTAGACCCAGGGGCTGCCGGCGGGCGTGTTCTCCTCAAAGCTGTTGAGGTAGCGCGAGTCGGTATGGAACAGGCACTGGTCAGCCGTAATAAACGCCGCGTGCGGGAACTCGAAGGTGTAGTCGAAGACGCCCTTCACGCCCGTGAGCCAACGGAGATTGGCCTCGTCGCGCACGACGATAGCGTCGTAGCCGCGCTCAGCCATCAGGGTACGGACACGCTCGATACGACCGGCAGGGCCGGCAGCAAACTCTGACATGCAGATTCCTTTCTTGTTGTCTCAAAAAGTGCGGGACGGGTCTCAACCGAACGACGGAATCGCATGCGATCCGCAACCGATTGAAAACCCGCCCCTCAACATGATACGAAAGACGATGGATGTCAATAAAACTTAGAGAAGTTCTTTGCGAGAAGCCAAGTAAGCGTGAGCATGGCGCTCAAGAACCTCGTCCTCAACGCTCGTTAGACGAATGGCGCCGAGTGCCGCGGGCAGCGGCAACATGCTGCGGTTTGAGCGAGCAAACTGCTGCCTGCGGAACTCCTCGATATATGCGGCAGGCTCCAGATCGAAGGCAAGCTCCTCGATGCCAAAGTCCTCCAGGCAGTCATCGACCTCAAAGACGTAATCGATATCGAAGTCGCAGGCATCGTGGGCAACGCGCGCCTCAAAGCGCATGCCCTCAGACAACAGCTGGTAGACAGGGACCTGCGAAGCGGCATCGCTCAAGCAGGCGCGCAGGGTACGCTCCCCCGTCTTGCCAAAATCGAGCGCATGGCGGGCGCTCGGGTTCGTGGCCATCAGTACGTCCTTGCGGGCAGTCTGAGACCACTGAATGGCATTGACAAGCGCGACCTCCTCGCCCGCGAGAATCTCGGGGACGGTCTCGGTAAACTGATTCCAGCGGGACTTGCTGCTCGAAAGCATGGTGCCAACAAGTACCGCATAGCCGAGCTTGAGGTCCTCGGGGTCCGCCTCGCGAACAAGATCGAGGTCACACACGACCAAGCCCGGCTCGGGACGGAACGCGATAGCAGGAAGCGCATTCGCCGGCGAGGCGACGAGCGGCTTCATGGTCGTCGCGACCGTGAGCATAGCGTCGAACGTCGTCGGCAGCAAGGCGCACTCGGTGCGACCGCACCACTGATTAGCGCACCAGCAAACGACCGAGCAGGTCGCCGTGTCGCCGACAGCGACAACGAGATCGTCGCAGGTAATGCCGTTAGCCGACAGGGCGCCAAAGACGGTATCGGCATCGGCCAGCGAAGCGCCGGCAGGCGAAACCTCGAGGACGAGCAGCGACACGGCAAAACCGGCGTCGACCAGCGCATGCTCGACGACCTCGCCAAAACGCTCGGATGTGACGTCGTTCCAAACCACCATCGCGCGCTTAGGCTTGCCCACAGCAGAGGCAAACATGCGCGGCAGCTCCTCGAACGCGCCCAATCCGACGCGGACATCGACACTGCGGTTTTGGAAATTGATGAGTTGACGGCGAATCATAGCAATCCACGCTCCAAAAGCATCTCGGCACAAAGGTAGGAAACGTCCTCGAAGGACTTGTTGCGAATATCAAGGGTAATATCGGCGGCCTGGCGATACAGCGGACGGCGATGCTCAAACAGGCGCGCAGCATGCTCGGGCGAGCGGAAATCGGGCCGGGTATCGGAGCGACGAATCTGGCGCAACGAATCCTCAAAGTCGCCTTCGAGGTACACACAGGTACCCATCTCGTGCATCAGTTCAATGTTCACCGGCGTCTCGACGATGCCACCCCCGCACGATACCAGCAGGCTGCGCTCGCTCTGAAGCGAACGGAGTGCCGAGGTCTCGAGCTCGCGAAAACGATCCTCGCCCTCGGTCTTAAAAATCTCGGTCACCGACTTGCCGCATCGACGCACGACCAAACGATCGGTATCGATGAATCGACGCTTGAACATAGTGCCCACATTGCGCGCAAGCGTCGACTTGCCCGCGCCCAAAAAGCCGATAAAGAAGATATGGTCGCAGCCGTGTTTGATGTGCTGAGACATGGCGAAACCTATTCCTCGCAGGGAAGGTCGCGCAGGGCCCGGCGCTCAAAGATACGGAAGATCTGCGTGTACCACAGATCCTGGGTTGCCTGCGGCTTGACCAGAATAGTGTCAACGCCGGCAAAGTTACCGCTCCACACGTCCGTGTACAGCTGATCGCCGATCAGCACGGCCTCGTCGGCCGTGGCGCCCAGACGCTTAAGACCCACTTTGAGGGCAAACGGGGCGGGCTTCATGGCGTGGCTAATGGCCTCGAGCCCCAGCTCGCGCGCCGACGCCATAACCTGGTCGCGATGCCAGTTGTTGGACACCATGCACAGCTTAAAGCCCTTAGCATGGGCGGCCTCGAGCCAGGCGGAGACCGCAGCGGGTACCTGCTCGGTATCACGCGGCACCAGGGTGTTGTCGCGGTCGAGCAGAATGGCGCGCTTGCCGTCGGCCCAGAGGGTATCGAGGTCGATGCGATCGACCGAGGCAACGTATCGTTTGGGGCTAAAAATCCTCATGATCAATTCCAAGACTGTTGATGCTCTTCGTAGGTCTTCGAGAAATACTCTTCGTCCTGCGTAATGTAGAAATACAGGTCGTCGGAGTCGGTCGGCTCAAGGGTGGCCTTGAGCGCCTCGAGCGACGGAGAGCAAATGGGCGTGGGCGGGAGGCCCTCGTGCTTATAGGTGTTATACGGGCTATCGCTCTGCAGGTCGTCGGCGGTAACCTCGCCGCCGGTGACATACATCATGGTCGCATCGCTATTGAGGTAACGCAGGCCATCGAGCTTGCCGGCCAGACGGTTATAGAAAACCGATGCCACATGCGCGCGCTGGTCGGCGTTGAGGCCCTCGCGCTCGACGATCGAGGCAAGGTTAACGATGTCGTAATCGGACATCTCCACGCCATAGCGCTCCTTGATCTTGGCCTCGCAGCTGGCAAAGTCAAGCGACTTATACTCGGCGTTGAACTGGTCAAGCATGGCGCGAATCACATCATCGGCGCTTGGGTCCTTACCCAGCGAATACGTCTTGGGGAATAGGAAGCCCTCGAGCGAATCGTTCGCGGCGTCTTTAAGGAAAGCGTAATCATTCACATAATTGCTCGCCTTGGCCTGATTAAGGAAGTCCTCCTTAGAAATGCTGTCGTACGCCTTGGCCACGCGGTCGGCGACCTGGTCAACCGTCAGGCCCTCTGGGATAGTCAGCGCATCGGAGCCCGCATTGGGGCCTTCCATGAGCTGCTGAACGACCTTGGTCGCGTCCATGAGCGTGGTGAACGAATACTTACCCGGCTTGAGCGACATATCGGCGTTGAGCTTTTTGACCGCAGCGTAATAATCCTTGGGATTCTCGACGATATGGTTCTCGGAGAGAATCGAAGCGATGCTGTCACCCGAGGCACCATCGGGAATCGTGATAGTAACCTGCTGGCCTGCAACGACTTTTGCATCCTCACCCGCAAAGAAGCCCTTGACGGCCGGCACAACAAAGAAAACGATCGCGACAAGCGCAAGCACGGCGACGACGCCACCGATAATCATAGGCACCGGGGAGCTTTTCTTTTGGATACCACGGCGGGCGTGCGTGTTATAGCTCGAGCGCGTGGCCGGAGCAACGCCGTGCGAACCATGAACATGATGTGCGTGGGAGCGTGATTGCGGGGCCTGCCCCTGCGTGCGCTGGGCAGGAGCCTGTTGCTTAAAACGAGCGCCGCCAGCAGGCCGCGCGGGACGAGCGGCGGCCTGTTGAGCAGCACGCTGAGTAGGCTGAGCCGAACGCTGCGTCGGCTGCGCCGGGCGCTGACCAAGCTGAGCAGGACGCGGCGCGGGTTGCCGTGTACGATTCTGCTGGCGCGGATCGGAAGCGCTAGACATGCTGAACCTCCTCGTTTTTACGATCGAGCCATGTCTGCAAGAACAGGCTGGCGGCGATCATGTCAATCTTGCCCCTCATCTGCTTTTCGTTAAGCCCCTGCTCTCGCAGGATTCGCTTGGCCTCCTGCGAGGACAGACGCTCATCCTCAAACTCCAGCGGAAGTTCGAGCTCGTCGGCAATCTTTTGGGCCACGGCGACGACGCGCTCGGCCTGGGGGCCGGGCTCACCGGCCATGGTCAAGGGACGTCCGCTTACCAGGATATCGGGCTCATAGTCCTCGACCAGGTAGCGAAACGTCTTTGCCATGCCAGTGACCTCGGCAGCAGGAAGCACCTTGACAGGCATCGCCATCTTGCCATCACGGCTCGAGACGGCAATGCCAATCCTGGTCTCCCCTATGTCCAGCGCGAGCGCGACCACAGCGACAACCTAGGTTCTTAGGCGCCGAGCGCGGTCTTGGCGGCCGCGAGGGCATCGGCGATACCGGCAGCGTTCTTGCCACCGGCCTGGGCCATGTTGGGGCGACCGCCACCGCGGCCATCGACCAGGCCCGCGATCTGCTTGATCACGTTGCCGGCGTGGAAACCGGCCTTCACGGCGTCATCGGAGCCGGCAGCGAGCAGGGCCGGGGTGCCCTTCTCGGTCACGCTGGCGACGACGCAGGCGACGGGGCCGGCGACCTTCTGGTGCACGGTATCCCAAACGTTGCGCAGGTCTGCGGCCTCAAGGCCCTGGAGCTCAGCGACAACGAGCTTGTAGCCATTCAGCTCGACAGCGCCGTCGATGGCGCTGGAGATCGCATCGGAGGAGCCACCGGTGAGAGCCTTCTTGAGCTTGCTGGAAGTCTCGCGCAGCTCGGCCTGCAGGTTCTCCACGCGGGCGGGAACCTCGTCGACGCGGCACTTGAGCGCAGCGGCGGCGGCGTCAACAAGCGCCAGGCGGTCGGCCATGTAATCAAGAGCGCCCTTGGAGGTCACGGCCTCGATACGGCGGACATTCGAGCCCGTGGAGGACTCGGAGATGATCTTGAACAGACCGATCTCGGCGGTGTTGGCGGCATGCGTACCACCGCAGAGCTCGCGGGAGAACGGCTGGTCCTCGGCGCCTACGGAGACGACGCGGACGACGTCGCCGTACTTCTCGCCAAAGAGGGCGACAGCGCCGGCAGCCTTGGCCTCGTCGATGCCCATGACGCGGGTCACGACCGGCTTGGAAGCGAAGATCTGCTGGTTGACCAGGTCCTCGACAGCCTTGAGCTGCTCGGAAGACAGGGCCTCGAAGTGCGTGAAGTCAAAGCGCAGGTGCTCGGGCGTCACCAGCGAGCCGGCCTGGGAGACATGCTCGCCCAGGACCTGCTTAAGCGCAGCGTCGAGCAGGTGAGTGGCGGTGTGGTTGCGGCGCAGGAAACCACGGCGCTCGGCGTCGAGCGCGGCGGTCACGGTAGCACCGACGGTCAGCGTGCCCTCGTCAACGTGCGCGACATGGGCATACAGGCCATTGTGGTTCTTGGTATCGGAAACGGTCAGCGCAACGCCCTCGGCGGAAAGCTCACCGGCGTCGCCCTGCTGGCCACCCATCTCGGCATAGAACGGGGTGCGGTCGAGCACGACCTCGACGTCCTCGCCGGCGGCAGCAGACTCGACGGACTCGCCGTTGCGAACAATGGCGACAACCTTGGCGCCCTCGATGATGTCGTTGTCATAGCCGTCGAACTCGGTCGCGGCAACCTTGTCGGAAAGCTCGACCCACACGTCGTTGAAGCTGCCCCAGGCATCGCCCTTGGCGTTGGCGCGGGCGCGGGCCTTCTGGTCCTCCATGCAGGCGGTAAAGCCATCCATATCGACGTCGTGGCCGGCGGTGCCGGCGATCTCGACGGTCAAATCGATGGGGAAACCAAAGGTATCGTGCAGCTTAAAGGCGACGTCGCCCGGAAGGACGGCGCCCTCGGCGAGCGCGGCCAGGGCCTCGTCCAGGTACACGCGGCCGTTGTCGAGCGTCGTGGAGAAACGCTCCTCCTCGGAGGCGACGATGCCCTTAACGAGCGCGACGTTCTTGAGCAGCTCGGGATAGGCCTCGCCCATCTGAGCGTTGACCTCGTCGATAAACTTGGTCAGGAAGGCGCCCTCGATGCCCAGCAGACGACCGTGGAACACGGCACGGCGGAGCAGGCGGCGAAGGACGTACTCGCGACCCTCGTTGCCGGGCAGGATGCCGTCGGAGATCATAAAGTCGACGGCACGGGAGTGGTCGGCGATGATGCGCAGGGAGCGGCTGGCACCGGAGTAATCGTCGGCGTCATAGGTCTTGCCGCTGATCTTCTCACCGAGCTTGATGAGGTGCTGCATCAGATCGCCGTCGTAGTTGGCGGTCTTGTGCTGCATGATAGCGGCCATGCGCTCCAGACCCATACCCGTATCGAGGTTGCGGTGCGGCAGCTCCGGCATGGAGCCGTCCTCCTGGCGATCGTACTGGGTAAACACGAGGTTCCAGAACTCAAGGAAGCGGTCGCAGTCGCAGCCGGGCTTGCAGTCGGGGCTGCCACAACCGACCTCTTCGCCCATGTCAAAGTAGATCTCGGAGCACGGACCGCAGGGGCCGGTGGGGCCAGCGGCCCAGAAGTTGTCGTCCTCGCCCAGACGCGAGATGTGATCCTCGGCAACGCCCAGGGAGCGCCACACGTCATGGGTCTCGTCGTCCTCGGTAAAGACGGTGAAGTACAGGCGGTCGAGCGGCAGCTTGAACTCCTTGGTGATGAGCTCAAAGGCCCAAGCGCAAGCCTGCTGCTTGGAGACGCCGCCAAAGGAGAAGTCGCCGAGCATCTCAAAGAAGGACAGGTGACGGCCGTCCTCGCCAATGCAGTCGATGTCGTTGGTGCGGACGCACTTCTGGCAGGAGATCGCGCCGATCTCCTTCATGGTCTTCTTGCCCTGGTAGTACTCCTTAAACTGGTTCATGCCGGCGTTGGCAAGCAGCAGCGAAGGATCGTCGGGGACGAGGGACGAAGAAGGATAGAGCTTAAGACCGCGCTCCTCAAAGAAGTTGAGGAACTTGGAGCGAATCTCGGCCGTAGTCATTGACGGGTAGTCAGCACTCATAGAGGGAATCTCCTCGGTTTCACATCGAAACAGTTCAAACGTAACGATATTACCATCCCACCGCGCCTGTGCAAAAAAGAGGGCCGCCAAACAGCGACCCTCCAGCGAAAGTGCACGTTATTTAGGTCTGTCAAATACTTTGAAAAAAATTATTTCGGTATAATTGCATATAAGAATCGTCCGGAAGGAGCGATCGATGAATAGCAAACGGTTTGTCGTGAATGCACTAACCTCAGTAGCCCTTTTAGCAATCTTCGCTTACTCGAGCTGGTATGTGAACCAGCCGAGATTTGGCTACGCATTGTACGCAGTAACATCTGGCGATAAAGCGTATTACACCCTAAGCGCAATTGACGCCATCTTTTTCTATGTGGCTGGCCCCTTATCAATCGCTTTGATCGCGTTTATTGTTATTTACAACATCAAGAAACGCTAACAGGGCCTATTTGGAATCCGAATCGTCCATGGAGCCGTCGATGCCGGTTTTGGTGTCGTCGTCAGAGCTTGTGTCGTCGTCCTTGGCAAAGGGGTTCTTAAAGAAACCCGTCGCGTCGGGCTGAAGACCCGAGAGCTTGATCCAGGGGTTATCGAGTTCGGGCTTGGGCATGGCCTTGGCCTCGGGCGCGGTCTCGTTGCCGATGAGCTCGGACTCATAGATGAACGTATCGTCGCCAAGCGCGTCGTAGGCGGCAACTGGGTTACCCTCGGTATCGCGATACGGAGTGCCCTTAAACACGGCGCCGTCGTATGCCACGAGCTGACGGCCGGTCTCGTTCTCAAAGTAGTAGACGAAGATGCCCTTGAGGGCCGCGCACAGCGGAATGGCGATAACCATGCCGATGGGACCCATGAGTGCCGAACCGATAACGAGAGCCGTCAGGCTCATAACGGGATGCACCTGCACCGAGCTCTGCATGACCTTGGGCGAAATGACATTATCGGTGACGTTTTGAGCCACCATGGTCACGACAAGCGTCCATAACGCCAGCATAGGGCTGAACATAAAACCGAGCACCGTGGCGATCGCCGCGCTCACCCAGGGACCGACAACCGGAACCAAGTGCATAATGCCGGTAAAGATGGCCATGAGCGCTGCGTATGGATGGCCAATAAGCGTAAAGCCGATAAAAGCCAAAAAGCCACCGCAGATGGACGTCACGACCATGCCGCGCATATAGCCGCCGACCGAGCGTGAAAGGATGGCAACCATAAAGCGGTACGAGGTCTCTTTTTCCTGTCCGATGATGGTGCAGACCTCGTGGTGCATACGGGGATAGTCGCAGGCCAACCAATAGGCAAGCACCAAGCCCAGGAAGATGACGAACAGCTGCGAGGCCGTATTGGTAATGAGCGGGAATACACCGCGACCGAGCTCGGCAGCGATTTGCGAGACGTACTTGGACGCTACGGTAACCAGCGAAGAAAGATTGTCGTCCAGATACTCCTTGAGCGGCGTGTTGTTGAGCGTCTTGGCGTGCGAGAGCATCTCGTTGAGATCGCCACCCGCAACACGAAGCTGCTCGGGCAGGCGGCTCAGGACTTCCATGATTTGACCGAGCAAAATAGGCGAGAGGATGCAGACAACACCAACGAGCACCGCCACGACCACAATAAGCGCGATAAGCGAACCGATGCCGCGATTCACGCCGTGATGCTCGAGCCAGTTGGTGATCGGCGACATGACAAAAGCGATGATGGAACCGACTGCCAAAAACTCGATAACCGGCGCCAGGATGCCCATAAGGTTAAAGATGACGGCAGCGATGACAATGCAGCCGACGACGCCCCAAATGCGCAGCGTCAGAATACGGGTGTCACGCAGCGTGCGGTCGATTTGTTGGGGGTGCTCACTCATGAACGAACCATCACTCCGTCGGGGTCGATCTTATCTTGAATCTTCTTAAGGGTACGGCGTAGCAGGCGCGAGACCTGCACCTGCGAGATGCCAAGCTTCTTGGCAATCTCGATCTGGGTCATGCCCTTAACGAAGCGCAGCTCGATAACCTCGCGCTCGCGCGGCGAGAAATCGCGGATGGCTTCCTCGATTACCAGGCGGTCATCGGTAAAGTCGAGCTCGTTGTCGTCGTCGGCATAGCGATCGAGAATCGAAGGCGCATCATCGGAATCGGACGCACCGGGGGCCTCGATGGGCACCGAGGTGTAGGCCGAGGACGATTCCATGGCTTCGAGCACCTCGTCGACGGTCACGCCAAGGTAATCGGCGATTTCCTCAACCTTGGGCGAGCGCTGAAGCTCGTTGGTAAGCTTATCGGTGGCCTGGTTAACCTTGGCAGAGAGCTCCTGCAGACGACGCGGCACGCGCACACTCCAGCCCTTGTCGCGGAAGTGGCGCTTAATCTCGCCCAAGATGGTGGGCGTGGCAAACGTCGTGAACTCGAGTCCGCGCTCGGGATCAAAGCGATCGATAGCCTTGAGCAAGCCCAAGTACCCGACCTGCAAAAGGTCATCGAGCGGCTCGCCGCGGTTCTTGAATTTGTTGGCAAGAAACCTTACCAGGTTCATATGGGACATGACGAGTTGCTCGCGAGCATCCGGATCACCGGTCTCCTTATAACGACGAAACAGCTCGCGGGTTTTCTCCTTGTCCCAAGCGGTCTTGCCGCTCCGGGAGCGTCCGGTCATATTAGATATCCGCCTTGAGGTCGAGGGAAAGCGTTAGGGGCGCTGTAGTCTTTTCGTAGGAGTCGCACACACTCGCCAAAATGAGCTCGGCATACACGGCAGCCTGGTCATCCTCGTCGACAGTCGCCTGGTCGCCAAAGGTAAAGGTCATGCCCACATGCGATTCGTCGACATCGAATTTGATCGAGATATCGTCGGAATCAACAGCCGTGCAGCCAAAGATGAAGGCTTCTTCGGCAGCCATACGAATGTCCTCGATGCGATCGACGGACATAGAGCACAGGGCGCCGACGTTGGCGGCCGTCATGCGCACCAAGCGCGCGAGACGCGGATCACCGGCAACGCTCAGCGTAATGGGGCAGGTTGCTTCGCTACTCATCGCAGGACTCCTCGGAGGTCTCGGCAGGCGTATAGGTGTAATACTGAGCAGGCTTAGCAGCGGGCTTCTGAACATCATCGTCGTCAGCAGCGGCATCGTCGTCGCCAATCAGAACGCGCTCAGTGGGCTGCTCGGCCTCGGCGGCGGCAGCGGCGAGCTTGCGATCGGCGTCGGCTGCAGGAGCCTTCACCTTATTGAAGAGCTTCTGCACGGCGCCAGCAGCAGAATCAGTCACGCTCGATACGGCATTGCTGGCCTCGGCCACGCTGCCCGTGACCTCGGAGATGTCGCGAACGACCGCCTCAACCTCAACGAGGTTAGACGTCAGAGCATCAACGGCAGTCTTGCTCGACTTGAGGAGCGGCTCAACCTGTGCCAGCGCGGGGGTGAGCTCATCGACAGCGCCATCGAGCTTTGCCACCACGGGCTGTGCCTCGGCAAGCGTATTGTTAAGGTCGCTCACGGTCTTATCGAGCGAGTCAACGACGGTGCGAGTCTTACGCAGTGTGAGTGCAAGCTCAACGACGGCCCACACGCCGACAACAGCAAGCAGCAGCAGGGCGATTTGAATGGGACTCATACAAGCCTCCCAAAGGAATCGAAATACAGACGCTGTTCATGGTACCCCAAAGGGGACCGAACATGCCAAGCGTGAGATCCTGGGACAAAATAATCAGCAGTTACTTCGGAGCATTCCCGCTCCGGTCGCGTTCGCTTTGCTCCACACGCCACTCTTCCCAACCGCGGCCCGCAGGCTGCCAGAACGCGCCGCGCTCCAGCCCCTCGGGCAAATAGCGCTGATCGACCCAGCCTTCGGGATAATCATGTGGATACTTGTACACACCATATTCATCGCTGCCTGGGCGATGACGATCGCGCAGATAGCTCGGCACCTCACGCAAGCCACTGCTATGGATATCGGCCAGCGCCGCATCGATCGAAGCCTCGCACGCGTTGGACTTGGGCGCCAGGCACACATAGAGTGCAGCCTGAGCCAGGTTAATACGACACTCGGGATACCCAATGACCTCGGCAGATTTAAACGCAGCGTGCGCTATAAGCAGGGCCTGCGGATCGGCGTTACCGACGTCTTCGGAAGCATGGATCATGATGCGTCGGGCGATAAACTTGGGATCCTCCCCCGCATCGATCATGCGCGCAAGCCAATAGATGGTGGCATCGGGGTCGCTGCCGCGCATGGACTTAATAAACGCACTAATGATGTCGTAGTGCATGTCACCGTTTTTGTCATAGGTAAAGCCACGACGCGGGTTGGCAATCTTTACGTCATCCACGGTGATGGGATAGCGCTCCCCCGCCGCCGGCGCCGGCGTTCCCTCGGTATCGGGACGTGTAACGGCAATCTCGCTCGCCAGCTCGAGCGTCGTAAGCGCCGAGCGAGCGTCGCCCGCAGCCAACGTGCAGATGGTCTTAACCGTATCCTCATCGGCCGAAAACTTGCCGCCCAAACCCTGCGGCGCCTCGAGCGCACGCTCAATGAGCGTGGCGATATCCTCGTCTTTAAGATGCTCAAGCTCTACCACGCGCCCACGCGACAACAGTGCGGAGTTGACCTCGAAGTACGGGTTCTCGGTCGTGGCGCCAATCATAATGACGGTACGGTTCTCAACCGCATGCAAAAGCGCATCCTGCTGCGACTTCGAAAAACGGTGAATCTCGTCGATGAACAAGATGGTACGGCGGTCATACGTATTCAGGCGCGTCTTTGCCTCGTCGATCACGCGACGCAGGTCCTTCACGGTACCCGTGACGGCGCTGACCTCGACAAACTCACTCATGGTATGGTTGGCGATAATGTGGGCCAGCGTCGTCTTACCCGTGCCAGCCGGGCCGTACAGAATCACGCTCGACAGCACGTCATGCTCAATCGCGGCGCGCAGCCACGAGCCCTTACCGACGGCCTTTTGCTGGCCCACATACTCGTCGAGCGAATTGGGGCGCATACGCACCGCAAGCGGCGCATTTTTAAAGGAGCGCTCGCGCGTCGAAGCAGAAAAAAGGTCGTCCATAGCCATCCCGTGCATTAATCAAAATCGTTGTTGACCAACAGTATACCGAAAGGATGCGAACTACCGTTCGTTAATATAGGTGCGGTGCGGAAACTTTAGACCTGGGAACAATTTGCTCGTCAGCTCGCAGAAATAACCATCCGTCATGCTTGCGATGTAATCGACGACGGCCTGATCCTTGTCGTCCTGCCAGGCATAGGTGCGATCGTAGTAGGAAAGCTGCTGCTCAATGCGCGAAATATGGTGCTTAAAGATGTAGGAGGACTCGTCGCCTTCGTTTATATCCTGCAGGCAACGGTCATAGAGCTTTTCGAACGCCTCACGCAGCTCCGCTTCGGAGTCGCCCTCGATGCCGCCCTTGCTATAGATCTTCTCGTAGTTCTCGCGCTTGGCCCGGCGGATTTCCTCAAACAGGTCCTCGCTCATCTCAATACGCGGCTTGCCGTAGCTGTGCTCGACGATATCAATGGAGGCGTGCGTGAGAATCCAGCTGTTGTACGCACCGCCCAGGCCGTCCTCAAAAGCATCGGGCGACAGCAGGCCTGCCGCAATGGCGTCTTGGCGATCGCGCCCCACATAGGCAAGGATATCCGAGATGCGAACCACGCAGCCCTCAAGCGTCATGGGGCGCAGGTGCTCAACTGCGCTATAGCCCGTGGCGGTGCAATCCTCGACCGTCTGATCGAACTGGTCAAAGGAGCTCATGTCCGAGAGCTCAAACACGCGCTGCTCGTACTCGCCGTTATGGCATAGCACGCCATCGAGCGTTTGAAGCGACACGTTGCGACCGTACAGCGCATCAAGGACGCGGACCGACTGCACGTTATGGAAAAAGAAGCGACCCGTACGCTCGTGATAGATATCGTTGAGGAATCGCTCGCCGGCATGGCCAAAGGGAGTGTGACCCAAGTCGTGGCCTAAGCCAATCGCCTCGATCAGATCGCAGTTGAGCCCCAGAGCACGTCCGATATCGCGTGCGATGCGCGAGACAAGCTGCACGTGCAAACCGCGGCGCGACAGATCATCATTGCTACGGAAGCTAAAGACCTGCGTTTTGCCTGCATAACGCGTGTACGCCGGAAGATGAAGAATCTTTTCGGTATCGCGCATAAATGCCGGTCGCATGAGCGTGCCTTTGTCGGCAGCGCGATCAATACGACGAATGACCTGGTCGTCGTTGCAACGATACGGGTTGACGGCACCCGAAGCACGATCGGCGGAAATGCGCTCGACAAGCTCGGGCGACAACGCCGAGGGAATACGATCCATGCGCGCCTTAATGACGGCCGTTTCTTGATTAGTTGCCATGGCATGCTCCTTAAGAAGGATGCGCAATCGGTTACAATGTGCAGCCCACGACCTCGATTATGGCAAAAATCGGCACCAAAAACGGCAGCAAAGGAAGGGATCGCGATTTTGCGATGAGACAGGCGACGGCAAGGGCCAGGAGCGCGACGGCAAATGCCACGATGCCGCCCATAGGGTCGAGCGTGCAAAGCGCGAAGAGTGCCTTGGCATCTCCCATGCCAATCCCCGGAGCTTGACGGAGGCGCCGCCAGAGCGACTCAGAGAGCACAAGGACAAGGTAGACGATGACCGCAAGACCGGCATGGTCAAGCGCCGTGTCCATGCCAAGATCTAGCCAGACGCCCGCTAATGCCGCCACAGCGCACGCGGCAGCAAGCGCATTCGGAAACCGCCGCTCGCGCGCATCGATGCAGGCACCAGCGATAGCGCACAGCCAAAACGGGATATAGACCATCGAGCACCTCCTCAAGTTGCATCGCAAAAGCAAAAACCACCACAAAGGTGCCCGTCCCCTTTGTGGTGGTTTTGGTGGTGGTTATTTGGCGCCTTGCATGACCTCGTCGAGGGTAACGTTGACGGCGTGTTGCGTCGGGACCCAGTCGACCTTTAGGAACAGTGCAGCAACCGTGATGGGGATATAGCTGAACATAAAGATCGGGAAGGTAAACAGGTTAGTCAACAAACGCCACTTTTGCGCGCAATGAATGTGCTTGTACTCGAAAATGGTCGTGAGCAGCGCCAGGATAAAGAAGGTCTGGTACATCATCGCGAAGGTCATAATGAGCGAGGCGGCACAAGCCTGCATCTCGACCTCGGTGGCCAAGAAGCCATGCGAAAGCCCGCCCACGATGAGGAAGGTCGCGTTGGCGAGCATGGAGATCAGGGACAGCAGCATGCCCGGAGCGATCGTCATAAACATGTCGTAGGCAGCAAAGCGATGATAGCGAAACGTCGATTTGACAAGATGCTTACCATAGGTAAAAAAGACCTGGTAGAAGCCCTTGGTCCAACGCATGCGCTGTTTCCAGGACGCCTTAAACGTCACCGGCTGCTCGTCAAAGAACTCCGCCGGCGCATAACCGATGCGGATGCCGTGAATGGCGCAGAACGTGGTGAACTGGATGTCCTCGGTCAGTGTATGGAACTGCCAGCCGTGCATGCCCTCGATAACACTGGCGGAGATGAGGTAGCCCGAACCCGAGACAGCGCAGGACGTCTTGCAGATATTACGCGCGTTGTTGAGGAAGCGGGCCTCACGCAGATACCAGGTGGCGTTGGCAGACGAAATCCACGAGCTGCCGAAGTTCTTGGAGTTTCGATAGCTCGTGACTACATGAAAGCCCTGGTCAAAGGCATCATTCATCTTGGAGACGTAATCGCGGGAGATAACGTTGTCGGCATCGAAGATAAAGTAGCCCTCAAACGTGTCGGGATACTCGTTGAGAATGCGATCGAAACCAAAGTCCATGACCCAGCTCTTGCCCTTGCGTGCCAGGTCGTTGCGCTCATAGACGATGGCGCCCGCCTCGCGCGCGAGCTGCGCCGTGTTATCGGTGCAGGCATCGGCGACCACGAAGACCTCGATAAGCTCGGACGGATAATCCTGGTCCTTGATGGAGCGAACAAGGTTGGCGATCACGGCCTCCTCGTTATGCGCCGCAATGAAGAAGGCATAGCGGTGGTGTTTTTTGGCCTTGGGAGGCGCGACCTCGCCACGAAGAGCGCCAATGACAAAGAAGACCACCTGGTACAGAAAGCAGACCGTGAGCAGCGTAACCACAATCTGGTTGAAGATCACGATGGGTGTGTTGGTTTGTAAAAAGGCGAGCATGCAGGCTCCCAGCAACGCGTTACGTAAACAACCGTATATCTTACCGCAGGCTTACCGAGTTCAAGAAACCACCTAATACTGGCTAGGCTTCGAGCAGACCGAGCTGCGGGACGATTTCGTCGCCGGCAGCGGTGCGGCCAAGCGAGCGTGGGGCCAGGTCGTCAAGAACCGCAGCGAGGTCCCACGGCAGCTCGTCGCGGCACTCAATGCGATCCCCCGTCACGGGATGGTCGAATGCGACGCGCCAGGAATGAAGGAATTGCCTAGTCAGACCCTGATCGGCGCGTGCATCGCACTTGCCGTAGAGTGGATCGCCCACGCAGGCGTGGTTGATATGGCGCATATGCACGCGAATCTGATGTGTGCGGCCCGTAAACAGGTGGCACTCGACGAGCGTGTAGCCGTCGTCAAAACGCGTGGAATCAAAACGCTCAAGGACCTTGAAGGTCGTGATGGCTTGGCGCGCAAAGGGATCGTCCGAAACCGCCATCTTCACGCGGTCGCGCGTCGATCGGGCAATACCGGTGTTGATGGTGCCCTCGTCCATGGCTATGTGCCCGTGAACGAGTGTAATGTAGCGGCGGTCGAGCGTGCGCGTGCGAATGAGATTTTGGAGCGCGCGCTGGGTGTCATCGTCCTTGGCCGCAAGCATGAGACCCGAGGTATCGCGATCCAAACGATGCACGATACCGGGGCGGTCCTCGCCCTGCACGGTGCCCAGATGGTCGATACCACAGTGATAGACCAGGGCATTCGCGAGCGTACCGCTCTCATGACCATGCGCAGGATGGCACACCAGGCCGCGCTGCTTGGAGAGCACGATGAGATGGTCGTCCTCGTAGCGAATGTCGAGCGGGATGGCCTCGGGAATCACATCGGTGGGATCGTGCGGCTCGGGCAAATCAACCGAAATACGGTCGCCGGCTCGCACGGCGTACTTTTTGGACAGGCAGGTCTCGCCATTGACTACTACGGCCCCGCCCTCAATCAGATGCGCGCAAGCAGAGCGCGTAGGGCAGCCGTCATTGGAGCCCAGATAGGCGTCAAGACGCTGACCAGCGGCATCGTCGGCAACAAGGATATGGATGTCGGCCATTAGCGCTCATCCCTTTCGCGAATCTTGCGGGCACGCTCCCCACGTTGTTTGGCTTTGCGCTTGGCGCGGGCCTCATCACGGGCGTTAAGCTCGGCGGTCGCATCGACCTCACGGGCCGCGGGGCTCAAGAACATGTAACCGAAGAGGGCGAGCACCACACCGACCGTAATGCCGATATCGGCCACATTGAAGACGGGGAAGTCGATGAAGGTGGTGGCAATAAAATCGGTCACGAAGCCAAAAACCAAACGATCGAGCGCGTTGCCGATAGCACCGCCCGCAACCATCGCCATGCCCACAACCTCAAGATGGGCGAGCTGAGGTGCACGAACAAGGTACACGACAATAGCGATAATGACCGCCAACGCCAGCACGGCAAACGCGATGCCATGCCCCTCGCCCATGCTAAAGGCAGCACCGATATTGCGGACAAACATAAAGTCGACGACACCGGGGATGACGGTCACGTGCAAAGCGTCGCCAACGGCACGAACCGCAAGCTTGGTCAGCTGGTCAACAAGCAGCACGGCCAACGCCACGCTACCAGCAACACCCAACCGCCAACGCAAAGGCGGCGTCATATCCGCAGAACGACCCAAATCAATCCCCTACCCTCAAAAGCTCAAATTACGCTTAGTGCAAGTAACCATCTTATATTGCCACACGCAGAGCGCACGACATATCCACCAACGCAAGCGAAATAACCAGCTAAAAACGAAAGCGGCATTCCGAAAAACAGAATGCCGCTTTTATTCAGCGGAGCAAATGGGCCGAAGGCGCCCAAATTCTCCCTATAGCTAAAATGCCGAGTTACCGTGCCTTAAAGGGCATTCGCGCACCTCTCGCAGATGTGAGCGTGGCCGTTGTACTCGCCGACGGTGGTGCGGTAGTTCCAGCAACGGTCGCAGCACTCGCCCTCGGCAGCCTCGATGGCAACGGAGAGCTCCTCGCCCTGGGTCAGCTCAACATCGGAGACGATGTAGAACTCGGCCAGGTCGACGGCCTTGTCGCCGGTCAGCAGCGCATACATCTCGGCGGGAACGACCGCCTTGACGCGGACCTGTTGGCTCTTAGTGAAGGTGCCGGCGGAGCGGGCGTCCTCAAGGGCCTTGGTCACGGCGCTACGGAGCTCGAGTGAAGCCTCGAGCACGCCCTCAAACTCATTGGCCTCGTCGACCGTGATAGGCGACTTATACCAATCAAGCAGCGCAGCGTACTTCTGGTGATCGACGCAGCCGGCAGGCGCATAGGCCATGGCCTCGTCGACCGTGTAGGACAGGATCGGCTGCAGATCGCGCATGAGCATCGAGAAGAGCTCGGCAAGCACGGTCTGGGCGCTGCGGCGCTCGAGCGAGCCGGGCTTCTCGCAGTACAGGCGGTCCTTCAGGGCGTCGAGGTACACGTTGGAGAGCTCGGTAACCACAAAGTCGTAGAGCGCGCGGTAGGCACGCGGGAACTCGTAGCAAGAGTAAGCATCGTCAACCTCGGCCTGAACCTGGGTCAGACGGGCAACCATGAGCTTGTCGAGCGGCAACAGGTCGGCAAAGGCGACGCCGTCGGTCTCGGGCTCAAACTGACCCTCGAGCTCGGAGAGCAGGAAGCGCAGCGTGTTGCGGAAACGACGGTAGGCATCGGACGTACGAGCGAGGATCTCGTGGTCGATGGAAACGTCGGAGCTGGTGTCGACCGAGGCAACCCACAGGCGGATGATGTCGGCACCCATCTCGTCACAGACCTTGTTGGGGTCGATGACGTTACCGAGCGACTTGGACATCTTGCGGCCCTGGCCGTCGAGCGTGAAGCCCTGCGAGACGACCGCCTTGTACGGAGCGTGGCCGTTGGCACCCACCGAGGTAAGCAGTGAGCTCTGGAACCAACCGCGGTGCTGGTCGGAGCCCTCGAGATACACGTCCGCCGGGTACTCAAGCTCGGGGCGATACTCGCAGACAGCCTTCCAGGAGACGCCGGAGTCCCACCACACGTCAAGAATGTCCTTATCGGCCTTGAGGTGATGGCCACCGCACTTGGGGCAGACGCAGGCCTCGCCCAGGTAGCTCTCGGGAGCGTCGGTGAACCAGGCGTCGGAGCCTTTCTCGTGGAAGAGCTTGATGACGGCGTCGAGCGTGGCGTCGTTCATGACCTTCTCGCCGCAGTCGGCGCAGGTGTAGCTGGGGATTGGCACGCCCCAGTTGCGCTGGCGGCTGATGCACCAGTCGGGACGCTGCTCGACCATGGCACCAATGCGGTTGGCGGCATGGGCCGGATACCACTTGACGTTCTCGCGGACCTCTTTGCCAGCCTGCTCGCGCAAACCGGTCTTGTCCATCGAGACAAACCACTGGTCGGTAGCACGGAAGAGCACCGGGTGCTTGCAGCGCCAGCAGTGCGGATAGCTGTGCGTGATCTTCTTCTCGAGAACCAGGGTGCCGCGCTCGCGCAGGAACTCGATAATGTGCGGGTTGGCCTCATCGGTATCCATACCGCTGAAGGGGCCGCCGGTGCCAAACTCCTCACCGGTGTAGAACTTGCCGTCGTCATCGACCGGCATGCAGATGTCGGTGATGCCCTCCTTGAGGCAGGCAAAGTAGTCGTCGACGCCATGGCCGGGCGAGTTGTGGACGATACCGGTACCGTCGTCGACGCCGACGTAATCGGCCAGCAGCGCCACGCCCTCGACGCCGTCAAAGATCGGCTGCTTGTAGTGGATGTGGTGGAAGGTCTCGGCGGGAACCACGTAGGGCTTGCCGTCGACCATGACCGGGGCGTACTCCCAGCCAAACTCCTCGCAGCACTTGGGAGCCAGGTCCTCGAGCATGACCTCGGCACGGCCATCATGCTCAACAGCGACATAGGCGGCGCCGGGCTTGAGAGAAACGGCCTGGTCGGAGGGGATGGTCCACGGCGTGGTCGTCCAGATGATGAAGTCGACCGGGCCGTCGAAGTTCTCGAGGCCGGCGGGCTTGGAGGTCATCTCAAAGCGAACGAAGATGGAAGGGCTCGTCTCGTCGGAGTACTCGATCTCGGCCTCGGCGAGTGCGGTGTGACAGTGCTTGCACCAGTGAACCGGCTTGTGGCCGCGATAGATCATGCCCTTATCAAACATGGCCTTGAAGACCTCGATGTCGGCGGCGTCATGCTGGTGATAGAGCGTCAGATAGGGGTTGTCCCAGTCGCCGAGCACGCCCAGGCGACGGAAGCCGGCCTTCTGCAGCTCGATGTTCTCGACAGCGAACTCGTTGCAGAGCTCACGGATCTTAGCCGTGGAGGTCTGATTGAACTTCTCGGTGCCAAGCTTCTCCTCGACCTTGTGCTCAATCGGCTGACCGTGGCAGTCCCAACCGGGGACATAGGGAACCTCATAGCCCTGCATCATCCAGTAACGGTTGATCATGTCCTTGGAGATCTTGTTCATGGCGTGGCCGATGTGGATCGGGCCGTTGGCGTACGGAGGACCGTCGTGCAGCACGAACTTCTTGTGACCCTCGTTCTTCTTCAGAACCTGCTCGTAGACCTTGTTGTCCTGCCAGTCCTTGAGTCGCTTGGGCTCGGACTTGGAAAGACCGGCACGCATGGGAAAACCGGTCTTGGGCAGGTTCATCGTCTGCTTGTACTCGTTTGCCACGGTACCCCTTTCTTGTCATGGGCGCGTACGCCCTCTGGGCACCAAAAAAAGCGCCCGTCCCTACAAGCTGGGACGAAGCGCCATAAAACGGGCTGTAAGCCCGCAAAAGCTCTTCGCTTAACCACCCAGCTTAGATGCCCTCGCCCGCGTGATAGCGCGCTCGCATCCGTTACTCGGCTGGCCTGTATCGACGACCATCTCGGCGATGTCTACTAAGACGTGCCTGCGCGGCACGTCCGTTGGGACCGCAGCTCCGGGGTGATTTTCATCGGTCGCATGCGCGGGTTCTCAGCACTCCCCGCTCTCTGTAACATGCGGATGGCCGACTACTCGTCCCCATCAACGCTTATGCGGAGTATGCTAGCACGTTCCGCGCCAGCGAAAAACCCTCAACACTGGTTTTATACGTTCAAAATTTCTTGCGGCCGTGGACCTTCTCTTGGAGCAAAATACCTGTAAGCACTTTATCGAACGAAAGAAGGTACCTATGCGCACAATTGGAATGAGCGACTATACCGTCGGCGAAGACTGCTTTGACGAGCTGCCCGGAGCGCTGGCCGAATACGGAGCGACCAAGGTCGCGATCATCGGTGGCAAGCGGGCACTGGCCGCAGCACTTCCCGATATCGAAGCTGCGCTAGCAGACACCGACGTCGAGATTCTGGAGACGCGCGTCTACGGTACCAACAGCACACGCGCCAATATCGCCAAGGTCGTAAACTCCCCCGCCTGCCAGGAAGCCGACGTGCTCATCGCATGCGGCGGCGGCAAGGCGCTCGACACCGTGAAGACCGCAGCCATCGAGCTCAAGAAGATCGTCTTCACCGTCCCGACGATCTGTTCTAACTGCTCCGCCGCGACCGCCATTGCCGTCGTGTACAACGACGACGGCTCGCTCGAGGGCTATTCGTACCCCAACCGACCGGCGCACATCTTCATCAACCCCAAGATCATCGCCGAGGCACCGGCAGAGTACTTCTGGGCCGGCGTGGGCGATGCTCTGTCCAAGCAGCCCGAGGTCGAGTACGCCACGAGCGCCGGTAACCTGGAGCACACCGCCGGTCTTGGCCTGGCACTCGCGCACACCTGCTCCGAGCCGCTGTTTACCTATGGCGTGCAGGGTCTAGAGGACGTTCGCCAGGACCTGTCGAGCGAGGCCGTCAAGCAGATCGCACTCGATATCGTGGTCAACACGGGCTATGTCTCGAACCTGACCAACCAAAACGATTACTACTACAACTCGAGTGTGGCGCATGCGTTCTACAACGCCACCTGCAGCATTCCGCGCGATGGCACCTACCTGCACGGCGAGGTCGTGAGTCTGGGCGTGCTGGTGCTGTTCGCCTACACGGGAGACACCGAGAACCTTGAGCGCTACGCCGCCTTTAACAAGCAGATGGGACTGCCAGTGACGCTTGAGCAGGTCGGCCTTACAGAGGCAGATATCCCTGCCCTGTGCGAGCACGCGCACGCCACCAACGAGTGGAAGCAGGGAAACCCCGAGCCCTTCACCGACGAGAAGTTCGCCGCCGCCATCAAGGCTGCCGACGCTTACGGCCACACGCTCTAGGACTGGCCCAAAACAACCACAAAGGAGACAGACACCTTTCTGGTGGTTGTTTATTGCTCCGGCATTCAGTTCGTACTCGAACCCGATTCTTTACGAGAAAGGGTTCGGGTACGTTTTTTGTTTATCGGAAATTCTGCGGAAGGACTGCTCGGAACGGTAAACAGGAACGAACAGAGGCAGGGTATCAACGTGGTGATGGTATCCTGCCTTTTGTTTTGCGGGATCAAGGTCGCTTTATGCGAACTTGATCGCCACTTATATGGCGCATTGATGGCAATTGCTGCGCACGTGCGTGCCGGGAGCCTGTACACCTCTGGCAAGGCGTAACACACTAGACTTTGTTCCAAAGTCCGTGTGCTAAGGGGGCAGGGCCCTTAGAATTCCTGTGGAGTGTGTACGCACGTACGCAGGAAAACAGCAAATTACGCTATATCAGGGCGTTCTTTCATTGGAGCGTATGGTATACACGGCTTAGTTCAACAAATACGAATTTATATATAAAGGAGAATATAGATGAAAATGTTTTTATGTTCGCACTTTTCAAGTGTAGGAAGTCTGATAAAGGAAGAAATTGAAAATAAA
>JAIIUG010000143.1:0-3103 GCA_022739635.1 Collinsella sp.
ATCAGGGTAGCGCTGCGACGCGGAAATCGCGCGCCGTTGCCGCGCCCCGCAGTGCCCGCTTCCCCCGAGAACAATTATCAGTGCAGGTAGAACGCCTGCGGTTTTCTCAATTTGCGGTATGTGGTCGGGCCATTCGGATGAAACGTAGTAGATGGGCCGGTTTCGTGGCGAGGGGCATCATTCGGCGCTCGGGAATTCGGCACTTGGGGACGTTCCTGTTGTGCCGGTTGACGGGGACACTTCTTCACTAGAAGATTCGGCGCAGGTCTCCGCGGTTGAGGGCTTCGTCGAGGAGGTGCTTGAACACCACGCTGCCGTGCAGGCCGTCGTGCTCGAACTCGTTGGTCACCCAGGCGTGCGAGTTGTCCACGTGGCTGAGCGTGTCGAGCTGCATGCCCGAGTCCACGTACATGTCGTCGAAATACACGGCGGCCTGGAGTGGCACTTCGTTGCAGGCCAGGCGCTGCGGGTCGTAGATCTTGTCCCAGCTCGTGTCTTCCATCAGCAGGTCCATCGCCGGCTTGAAGGGCTTAAGTTCGGGCATCTGCTCAAACATCCACGGGAACATGGCCTCGCCGGTAAACATGAGCGGGCGCGCGAGGGTGTCGAACTCGGCACGATGGGCTTTCTCTTCTGCCGCGGCCCAGTGAATGGGCATGGTGTCGCCGTCGGCGTAAATGAACTCCTGAAGCGTCCAGTACAGCGGATTCGTGCGCGTGTTGGTGCGCTCGAAGGCGCGCATCAAAAAGCTATCGGATACTGAGGCACCGCAGCTCAGCGTGCCGTCGCCGTCAACAAAAGCGTGATCAATAATCCAATGCATGCGCTCAAAGCTCGGCTTCATGCCAAAGTCGCTGCCCATAAGCTGCAGGCGCTCCACCGTCATCGGCGAGCCGTCGGGTAGCGCGGGCTTCTGCTCCTCAAGCGCATCGGCAAGAGTCGCCACGCGCTCGACGTCGGCGGGGTAGCGGTCGTAATACTGCTGCGTCTTGGCGGCCATGCGCGGGAAGGTGTGTGCGTAGACCTCGCTGGCGCTTGCCGGGACGTGGGGAATGCCACCGCAGGTAAAGCTCGCCGCCACGCCCTCGGGGAAGAGCGACAGGTAGCTCAGCGTCAAAAAGCCGCCGTAGCTTTGGCCGAGCGTGACCCACGGCTTGCCGCCAAAGCCCACCAGACGCAGGTACTCAAAATCGCGCACGATGGAGCTGGCGAGGTGACGCTTGAGGAAGTCCGCCTGCGAGCGGGCCGCATTGGCGCCTGCTGCCTCGGCGCGCTCGCCCAAGGCCGCGATTGTATGCCCGTCTACACAGCTGCTGCGTCCGGTGCCACGCTGGTCAGGCAGCACGACGCGGAAATGCTTGACGGCCTCCTCAATCCAGCCGTCGCTCGTGGGCGACAGCGGACGCGGGCTTTCGCCACCGGGGCCGCCCTGCAAAAACAGGAGCAGCGGCAGATCGTCGTTGATGCGGTCAGGTGCGCAGACCACGCGGTAGAAAAGCTTAATGCTCTCGGGCGCGCCGGCGATGGGCGCCGGCATGGCGCCGCGGCGCATGGTGCTGCCGACGGCCAACAGCATCGGCTCCAGGCCGCGCCAATCCAAGGGGATGTCGATGCTGTGGTCCTCGACATAGAGGCCGGGGACGTGGTACGAAGTGATGAGGGCCATGCGTTACTTCCGTTCGTTGCGGTGTTTCGGGTTGACCAATTCTACCTCCGTCGGCGAGGATGCGCGTAAATCGGCTACCATGGTGGGCAAACATCTAAGAGAAAGGGCCGTCCATGTCGGTCGATATAGCCACGTATGTCCACGATCTTGCCGTCGAGGCCAAGGCCGCTTCTGCCGCGCTTGCCACGGCGAGCGATGCCCAGCGCCAGGAGGCCGTGCGCGTCATGGCCGCGGCGCTGCGCGATGGTGTCGACTCCATCGTCGCCGCCAACGAGCTCGACATGTCCGCCGCGCGCGATGCGGGGACCTCGGCAGGGCTCCTCGACCGCCTGCTGCTGACGCCTGAGCGCGTCGAGGGCATGGCCGCCGGTTTGGAGAAGCTCGCCGAGCTGCCCGATCCTGTCGGCCGCGTGCTCGACCACCGCGCGCTTGCAAGCGGCGTGGACCTCACCCGCGTGAGCGTGCCGCTGGGCCTGGTCGCTATGGTCTACGAGGCGCGCCCTAACGTGACGGCAGATGCCGCGGGTATCTGCATCCGCACCGGCAACGCCTGCATTCTGCGCGGCGGTTCGCTGGCCTATCACTCGTGCGCCATGATTTCCGAGTTGCTGGCCGATGCACTCGAGGCCAAGGGTTTCCCGCGCGAGGCTATCTCGATGATCGAGTCCACCGACCGCGAGGCCACCGGCGAGCTCATGAAGCTCCGCGGCATCGTCGACGTGCTCATTCCGCGTGGAGGTGCGGGCCTGATCCAGCGCTGCGTTCGTGAGTCGCTCGTGCCGGTGATTGAGACGGGCACGGGCAACTGCCATATCTACGTGCATGAATCCGCTGACTTTGACAAAGCGCTCAACATTATCGTCAATGCCAAGACCCAGCGCGTGGGCGTGTGCAATGCCGCCGAGTCGCTGCTGGTCGATCGTGCCGTTGCTGATCGCTTCCTGCCTGCGGTCGTTGCCGTGCTGCACGACCACGGCGTGCTGATTCACGGCGACGAGGCCACGTGCGCCGCATGCGCCGACGCCGGTCTTTCCGAGGGCGATGAGTACGTTGCCGCGACCGAGGAGGACTGGGGCCGCGAGTATCTGGCGCTCGAGATGAGCGTGAAGGTCGTTGCGAACGAGGACGAGGCCATCGCGCACATCAACCGCTATGGCACCATGCATTCCGAGGCCATCATCGCCGAGGATGCGGACGCCTGCGAGCGCTTCCTGGACCAGGTTGACGCCTCGGCCGTGTACGCCAACGCCAGCACGCGCTTCACCGACGGCGGCGAGTTTGGACTGGGCGCCGAGATCGGCATCTCGACCCAAAAGCTCCACGCCCGCGGCCCCTTTGCCGCCGAGGCCCTCACCACCTACAAATACAAGCTCCGCGGCACCGGCCAGGTCCGTCCCTAAACCTACCAAAAAGGGACAGGTTTATTTTGGCAGGTTT
>JAIIUG010000022.1:0-25578 GCA_022739635.1 Collinsella sp.
CCATCGAGTGGGAGTAGGCCGATAGGGTTCTGACCTGCGATTTTGAGTGCCGCACTGTGCCGCTGAGTTTCGTTTCGTACGAGAGTCATGACAAAGCCACCAGCGACGGAGATGAGTAAAAGCGATTAAAGAGCCTCCGTTCCCTGCGTTGGGACGGAGGCTCTTTCTTTGCCGTTTTACTCCCTTGTCTCCGTTCGGGGATTATTTCTTGCTCATTTAGGGCTATTCGCGCTGAAAGATTTTGACTAGCTTGGTGTCCTTTATTTCGTAGACAATGTCTGCGACGTTCTCGACCAGCCTCTTATCGTGGGAGACGAACACTATCGTTCCGGCATAGGCGCTCATCATCTGCTCGAGGGCTTCGGCGCTCTTGATGTCCAGGTAATTTCCAGGCTCGTCCATGAGCAAGATGTTGTATCTGCCCAGCAGCATCTTCGCGAGTAGCAGCTTGATGACTTCGCCTCCCGAGAGAACGCCAACGTCCTTTGTCAGGTCGCGCGGTCCGATTCCCATAGAGGCGAGGATGCCTCGAATTTCGGTCATGCTGTACTCGCAACCATCCTGCATGAACGAGATCGCAGACTGACGGGCGTCGAACTTGTAGCCTGTTTGCTCGAAGTAACCGATCTCTGCCTTGGGAGAGATGTTGATACCGTCGGCGCGTCGAGCGATTGCCTTCAGCAGGCTGGTCTTTCCTGTACCGTTGCCACCGGTGATGGCCACTTTGGCACCGAGCGGTATCTCGAATTTCGCGTGGTCATAGAGCATGCAGTTGCCGAAGCTCAAGCTGAAATCGTCTGCCGAGATGGGAAATTTACTATGCAGTTCCAGGGCCTTGCTCTGGCGGAACCGCACGGCGCGAATGCTATCTGGGGCCTCAATCCCTTCGAGCGCTTCGAGGCGCTTCTCCATGTCCTTAGCCGCCTGGTACATCCTCTTCTGTTTGGTGCCGGTTGCTTTCTGATGCCCCAATCGACCTGCATACTCGTTGCTTTTTTTCGCAGCCTTCCGCTTGGCGTCGACCTGCCGTGCTTTTTTCCGTTGTTTTTCGATGGCGGCTTCGAGGCGATCGCGCTCGCGCATCGCCTCTTCGTATCGAGTCGCCTGAGCTTTGCGCTCTTCTTCTTTCTGTCGCAGATAGTCGGAGTAGTCACCCCAGAATTCGGAAATACCGCCGTCTTTGAGCTCCCAGATCTTGTCTACCACCTGGTCGAGAAAATGACGGTCATGGCTCACGATGAGCAGAGCCCCATCAAATGCCTTGAGTTGTCCGACGAGAAGGCGGATGCCGTCTTGGTCGAGGTGGCTCGTAGGCTCGTCGGCGAAGATCGCGCTTGCATGCTGGGAGAGTGCAGAGGCAATCTTGGCGCGTGTTTCCTCCCCGCCGCTCATCGTCTCCTGCGCCACTCCGGCGACGTTGAGACGGGAGAGCATCTCACCACTGTCCTGAGCCGCATCAAGGTCGAGTTCATCGAGTTGGCCGATGAGGGCAATGCTGCCGAAGCGCCTGACGTCGGCGTCCGCAATGGTAAGATTGCCGCTCAGAATTTTAAGCAGGCTGGTTTTGCCTGCGCCATTGTCTCCCACCAAGCCGATGCGATCGTAGGAGTAGATTTCCAACTCTTCGATATCTAGGATATCGCGGCCGGCATATTCCAAAAAGATGTCTTTAGCTTTGACTATGAGTTCCATAGGTTGAACCGCCTTTTGTGTATTAGCGTTTTACTGGAAGCGCAGCCATGCCAAAAAAGATTGCTCACGTCGATTTTTCGCCTTTGCCCAATTGCCGGCGCGAGCGTTTTGACCTTGCGCAAGCCGGCAAATCCGAAAATGATAGTTGGCGACGAATAAGGAGCGCGATGCGGAATGTCGGTGCAATACCTCGTCGTCGCAAGGGCTTGAAGGCTGACGCTTGAACCGATGGCTGCTGCCTCTTTTTTTCGAATACTTGGGCTATTGAATCTGCCCGGTATCTCTTTTCCCCGCGTTTCGGACGCTCGGAGCAAGCAGCATAGCCATCGCAAGCAGTACCATGGTCGCTCCAGAGCCGACGAACCATAACGGAGCTCCAAGCAGATCCGCAAAAACGGAGGGGGCTGCGAGGCCCATGGGCATGGCCCACGCCATGATGGTTCCGTAGAGGCCGAAAACGCGGCCTAGGTACTCAGGAGGTATCTGCTCCTGCATAAGGGCAGTCTGGGTTCCCGCGTACAACGGGGAGCATGCGCCCATAAGAAAGCTCACCGGCAGGAAAGCAGCGAACAATGACGGGCCGAGCGATCCGGATACGATTGCGGCAATGCCGAAGCCGGCAATCGCGGCGACCATGGTGAACGACCTATTGCGGAACCCTCCCGTGGCCGCCAAAATGCCGGACCCAGCCAGCATGCCTGCAGAAAAAAGGATTTCCACCAAAGCGGCATCCCCCGTGCTACCGCCAAAATGCCCCAAGGTCATTATTGGGAACAATGCCGCGAGCGGAGAGAACGCGAAAGCGAAGACGAACCCGCACCAAAGAAGGGCGAACAGCCCCCTGTACTCCCTAATCAGCTTGTAGCCGTCCGAAATCTCAGAGAAGAGCTCTCGAACCTTATTGGAAAAGGACAAGCTGCGGTCGGCTTCATCGAGGCCCCCTGCGTCTATCTGTGCGGCGAGGACGGCTAAAGAAGCGAAAAGCGCTCCCAGCACGTCGAGGACAATCATAGCGGTAATGCCCGCCACGGGATAAATCACTGCTGCAAGCGCGGCGCCAAGAATGTATCCGCCGGACTGAATCGCCTGAGTCACCCCCGATAGGCGAACGAGATGCTCTGGCGGGGCGAGATGGGGCGTGAGAGATTGGGAGGCTGGCGTGTAGAACGAAGTACCAACTGCACGGAGAAACAGGGCGATGAGAATTAGCCATGCAGGTAAGCTGCCGGCCAACGAGGCAATCGCCAAGGCGGCACCCACCGCGGCAATGAAGAGGTCGGCGCCGATGAGGACACGTTTCAAAGGCAGTCTGTCGACAACGGCGCCCGCAAGGATTCCGAACAAAGCAATCGGCAGAAAGCCTGCCAGCGATGCTAAGGAGAGGAGAGAAGACGACCCTGTCGTGAGGGCGAGATGCCAAATAAGACCCATTTGGAGAATCGAACTCGTCAATGTCGAAACGAGCTCCCCGCCCCATACGAAACAAAGCTTGAATTGCCATGAATGGCACAGCAGAACAGACCTGCCCCGAGAGGTTTCAAATATCATGGTTATGTCCAATCGTGAAATGGCGTGCAGAAAAACAGCGCGACGCCACAACAGCGCCGCTTTCTAGGCGCTCATCCACGTGCGGAAAAGACCAACCACGACACCCCTCCTTTGTTAATTCGGTCTGGCAAACCATGTAATATTAACGAGGCTTGAGTTTGCCTGTCAAGAATCGAGCATCGGTAAGGGCAATCCTCTCTGGCCATTCGATTCCTTTTGTATCTTTGGTTGCATAGGTGACCCGCCAGGGCTATTACGCGTGGAAGAGGCGCCTGCCGAGCTGGCCGATGAGGCGCTGAAGATGGCCCTGGTCAGGCGAAACGATCCCAAGGGATGCGTACATCATTCGGATAGTAAGAATGTTGCCAGCAGGTTTTGCGGCAACCGCAAAGGAGCCGTATCCTGCAGCTGGAATCACGTTGCAGCATCCTGACCCGCATTCCGATTGGCGGACGGCCCGCTTCGGCATCCTGACCAGCACAGCGATCGAGCCTTGTCATTCCTTGGATATGCCGGTTGCTCGGGGCGGTCCCGACGGAGGCCCTCGCCTCCCCGGTCCGTGACCCAAGAAGGGCAAGCATGCTGATCTGCATGGCTGGTTCCTCCTTTATGTAGACGACCATGCAAAGAAGGGACAACCGAGGAGGCAGGTTACTGATGCGGGCTCCCGCACGCCCATGACTACCCGACGGGCTGTTTTTCATCTCCGATGCCCGCATTGCAGCATGAACGAATGTGCCTCGACATCTCTGCTGGCATGGTACGACTGGGATCGCACCTCGACGCATCCTTGCGCATACTGCCTTCCAAGTTTCGAAACCGGGAAGGAAAGTGTATGTGAGCGACGATATCGGCGCCGATTCGACGCTCGAGAGGGAGATTGCGCCGATTCTATCCATCGGGGATGCATTCCCGAAGATTCTCATCACTCGCACGAGGCATGAGCCCCATACCCGGGAGGGTGTGCTCGTGCTGAATTTCGCGAGGTGGCTGCTTGGCGGGTAGGGTTCTGAACGTCGCATTGGGATATCGCGCGACAGGGCACGCAGGGCTGTTTGTGCCCGCACGGGAAACGCCGTCGCCATGCGGGCGGCCTGTCGTGTCCGATTAGCCTTTTGCTAAACAGGCTTACGCCAACTCATGGGCAAGCCACCTGAGACTATTCACTTTGCTTATCGTTGACAAAGACCTGTGGCCTGCGGTTTTGTGAACGGCTCGTAAGCCACCCGCGTCGACTCACTTACTGTTGAAGCTGGTGGTTTGCAGGCTCAAAGGCGGTTGAGTTTCAAAACGGGCGTTTTTCGGCGATATCGAGCCTCCAAAGGCGGCTCTCCGTGCCCCTTGGGACAAAAATAAAAACTCAATACTCTGAGTTTGAAAATGGTTTTTGAAGTTGTCCCAGCTTTTGTCCCCGAAGCCGATGAAACGCGACGTCGCGTCATTCAGCGGCACTCACTTCGAGATGCCGCCGAAAACTGGGTGCAACTGGAGTGACGAGACGGCAAAACTATAACCACCGAGTGGGAGTAACTTACCGTAAAAGGTGTATTAGTTTACGAGCTGATACAGGCTGGTTTTGAGTGGTTTTAGCGCTATGGGTTTTACTGATTTAAGGTAAAAACCACGCGGAAAACCTAATAAACATAGAGTAGAAGCCCAGGTAGATGACCTTAATCTATCTGGGCTTCTTGTTTATGCAGTTGCGACAAGTGTTCTAGCGCTATCGCAAGTTGCACCAGTGACGCCCAGATTGCACTTTCAAAAACAGGAACCAAATGGGAACCGCCCGCTGGCTCTGGGAACCAACGGGCGGTTTGACCTGGTGTTTTTGCTATTTAGTTTCCCGGAAACAAAATGTCCTCAATATTGTCGGGGAACTCTTCGGCAATCCTCGTTCGCATGATTGCCGCGCGCTTCTCGGTAAACGACAGGAATGAAGAGAAGCTCGTCGAAGCATTTGGGTCAACGCATGCTTTTGTCTGATAATCAGGCAATGACGCTTCAGAGTAAGTCTCCTCGAGCCAAGAATCATAAAGCTTATCACTCTTCATGTTGTTGTCAGCAGCCGTCAGCAACTGCAGGTTTGTAATATTGTTGACCCTCTTCTTGAAGTCAGAGTATTCGGTATCGGAAATATTTGGGTAATGCCTTTTCGTTTTCTTCTTAGAGGCGATGATACTTTGCGGCCACATGTGATCAACGTTAAAGGACGTCACATCAATCTGCTTGCTTAGAACAGCCAAGAGCGGACGAACGGCGGAATCGCTATAAGACATCCTGAGAATCTCGTCAATGGACTCCTCGCCAATTCTCAAATTCCTTGCCGCATCTTCTTCGAGGAATTTGCCCAACGGAAAATGATCGATAGGCGAAGAATCAATGATGTTCCTCGTGATGATAAGTGTTGAACCGGTGCCGTCCCTGAAAATGCTGCGAATAATTGCGCGAATCACCCACTGCTTAATCAGGAGCTTGTCGTTCGAGTCCTTGCCCGACGTTACGGTGAAGTAGCTGTTGTTCGGATTCTTTTTGTACAGATAGTATGAAACGGGAAGGAGGAGATTCTTTGACAGTCCCGCCACGTTAAAGCCCAACCATTCAAGTAGCTTTACACCATTCTGGAGGCTTTCGATGATTTCATCCCAGTTGTCAACAAAAATGGATTCGATCTTTTCCTTGGAATAGTTGTCTTTGTTCGACAAGGACAGGCTCTCAGCACCAGTGAACATAAGTCCTGCTCTGATGATGAGCTCCTTGTCTACTGGGAATTCCGCATCGCTTTTCGGAGTGTGCCTGATAAGCTCAATAGCCTCACTAATCTGACGTTGCGTGTCAACATCGCTGCTTCCTGACGCGATGGACAGCATAAGATCTGAAGCAGAGAGCTTTTGACCGCCGCTATTTACGCGGACGAAGATGTCAACAACCTCAGCAAGGTCTTTGTTCTTGGCGGAATGGAAACTCACGGCTTGGGTTTGATTGATGCTGAACGCAACGTTCTTCATTTGAGTTCGCATCTTTTTGCGTTTCGAGGTGGGGTTTGTCGCCAAGCCCATAGCCTCCAGCTTTTCGTCAAGCTCATCAACGAAGTCGTTCTCATCAAAGTCTGGAGCAGCGATTTTGTTCACAGAAACCCAGAAGGGTTTATCGTAATCAACTGGACCATCCTCGCCAATACGAGGAATAACTTCGAGGTCAGCCGCCTCTCGGAATTCGAATACGTAGTGATTGGTAGCCTCCCCATCCGTTGCTTCCGTATCATGAAAGACGTTAAGGGCAAGGAATTTATCAACGAATTTAGTAGAGCGCTTCTTCTTCCTAAGATGCATTCGGCCGTTAATTCCGATATTCAAGGAAGTGATTCGCTGTTGACCGTCGAGAACGGCAAGATATTCATCCACCTTTGCGATCACCGCCTCGCCGCGCTGAATCGGATTCGATTCGTCATAGCAGCCAATGAACTTGTTGAATACAAGCTCCTTGGTTTTCTCTTTATTGACGCACCAGAAAAGAAACGTGCCAATGGGATAGCCAGACGCAAGGCTGTCAAACAGATCGCAAATCTTTTGCGGGCTCCAAACATAGTTTCTTTGCATCGAGGGCAGGATTAGTTTCCCTTGCTCAATCCAATCAAGAATGTCTCTGACTGTTGCTGGTGTGTATTGAGACATATTTGCTCCTTAATCGCCATTCATCATACTGACGCCAATGGCATGCGGAATGCCGACAACAAGGGCATTGCCCATACAAAACGCACGATGACCATCAGCTATCTTCTTGCCATCCCCCTCATCAGCCGTCCAGCCTTTAGGGAACATCTGAATCTGGTCGAGCCCATCGGGAACAAGGCGCCTAATCTTGCCGTTCTGTGCATAGATCGCATGCTCCATCCTGCTGGCACCCTTACCGCCCTCACCTGTGAGAATGCTGCTCGCAGTTTCCCGTGACCCACCATGACCCACGAAAACGCCCCGGATGACCCGAAAAACCGTGACCCAAATTTGGCCCCATGGATTCGCGGCAAATTTTGAGACTGGATGTAAATGGGACGAACTGGAGCAAACTGCGGCAAACTGGAACAAACTGGAGAGAGTTTTCAACTATTGAGTGGGAGTAGAACAGACGTTCGATAAAATAATATAGCATACAGCAGCGGGCACGGTTTCAATCGAATCCGTGCCCGCTGCTGTATGTGTGTTCTTGCGCGCTCAATATGCGCCGTAAAAGCCGTCTTCTTCAACGTCAAAGTGAATGCGCTTCTTTTTGCCTCTCAAAATCTTATTTTCACGATTTGCATTTTCATCCCGTTGTCACCGACCCTTGCGAGAAACCGGAAAAAGCCGCTGACAGAAGGGTCTCTCAAATCGTTATAACCCAGCATATAGCCGCGACTTGTGACCTGCAGACGGCTGTTCCACGTGCCGATTTCCTTGGCGGCATCCGAAACCGCAAAATATGCCCCCACATCCTTGATTTTGCAGTCTTAAGCCATGTTTTTGCGATCATCTTTACTGCCGTCCGATTGGCAGCATCAAAGACCAGCACACTACCGGGGAAAGCGTCCGCCATCCCCCGCACCAGTTCCCGGACCTGCTGGGTCAGAAAGTAATAGAACACCCCGGAGGCAAAGAACACCGCCCCGCCGGAGGCATCGATTTTGCCAAACCATGCGGTGTCTTTCAGGTTGCAGGGGATATTTTGTTCTCGATCCCCGGCGGGCAGTAGCTGCTGCCGCAAGGCAATCACATCCGGGAAGTCCAGATTGTAGATCTTGCATCTACCGTTGTCGCAGGTTCTGCCGGTGTTGTCCAGCCCGCAGCCCAGATTGACCACCGCCGCATTGGGGTGGCCTTTCAGGTAATCCCGCACCTCGAAAGCAAGATCACTCTGCCGTGTGGCCACCTCCAGCGCACCAAAGCGCTGCATCAGGCTGCGGGAGTTTTTCTCTGCCTCTGAAAAGTCGTAGTCGATCTGGTCGAGCAGACGAACCGCTGTTTCATCCCTGTAAAGGTTCGGGTACAACTCCTTACACAGCTTCCGGGAATACAGCGGGAGGATCAGCGTCTCCTGTACGGTGTTTTTCTCAATTTTACATTTCATAGGTTTCTTTCTCAGTGAATAAAAACTGTCATAATTGCCGCCAGCACAGCCGCTATGACCGTCATGCCTATCGCCATGTGCAGGATGGATGCAAAAATACCCGTGCTTGATGCCCCTACTTCCGCGCCGTGACGCAGAGCCACTTTTTCTTTTTGTGTATCTGCACCTCGTGAAAACCCGCCTGCTCCAGACATGTCTTTAATTCAATGTCCTTGTAGATGGTCATGCCGCCGATGATCTGCGTCCACCTCTCGTCCTTGTCCGTATCGCCATTGCTCTCGTTGCAGATAAGAATTGTCCCGCCTGGCTTCAGCGTCCGCCAGACCTCGTGGAAGCATCGGGGCAAATCAGGCCAAAAATAGACGGTCTCAAAGGCCGTGGCGGCATCGAAGTAGCTATCCTCAAACGTCATATCCGCCACACTGCCTTGCAGAACGGCGCAACGCCCCTCCTGAATTGCAGTTCGGTTGAGCTTTCTAGCCTTCTCCACGCTGACGGGCGAATAGTCGATGCCCTTGACGATGCCATGCGAGTATTTTTTCAGCAGCCGTTTTATGTTCGCCCCGCCTCCGCAGCCGCAATCCAGCACCTTGGCGTTTGGCGCAAGTCGTAGAAATCGAAGTCCCCACCGCGCCACTGGGCTGTGGCCCAGATTCATCATGGCAACCATAAGTTTTCCGCCGAGGCCCACGGGCTTGCGGGTGTTTTCAAAGAACGACATCTGGCGCCTCCGATTTTGTGCATTCCGCATATGTCAACGGGAACGAGGCCTTCAGCACCACGCTTTTCTGCACCGCCCAGCCGTTTTGACGCAGGAAACGTAGGTATTCCTCGCTTGTCCACCTGCTGTGGAGGGGGAATCCCGCCATACTCATGAAAAAGGCTTTTGCCTTGCCGGAAACCGAGCTCCCCGCGTGGGTGAAGGTTGGCGCGATGAGCACGCCGTCGTCCTTCAGCACCCGCCTGATTTCTTGCAGGGCCTTTTCCGGATGCGGCACTATGTGAAGCGCGTTGGACGCGATCACCACTTCGAAGGACTTCTGTGCATAGGGCAGGCGGAACATATCTTGTACGGAAAAGTGCAGCTTTGCGGATTGATTGTCCCGTTTTGCTTCAAGGATCATCTTTGCAGAAGCGTCCGTAGCCTCGATGTGCGCCGCCGCATTCACGATGCTCTTTGCGATAAGCCCCGTGCCGGTGGCAACCTCCAGCACGGTTTTTGCTTTCACTACCGGCCGGATCAGCCCATACATCTTCTCATACGCCGCCCGGTCGTTTCGCATGAAACGGTCATACCGACCGGCATTCTTGTCCCAGAAACCCTTGCGTTCGTGCATGGCTGTCGCCCCCAAACAGTTAGAGCTATCTAACTATAACACACGAATCATACAGTAAGATAAGGCTAACCTTATTCTCTTGGCTAAGACGCATCTCTTCGGTTTTCGCTTATAGCGGCGCGAGTCAGATGCTAGGCTGGAGCTGAAGAAGGAGCTTGGCGGACAGGTAGGTCGATACCGGTTCCCGGAACGGTGATCCAGCCAATTACACCAGGGCTCTAGTCATGGAGGTAAACCCAATCCATGACGGGAAATAGGTCCTTTTCTCTAGTTCGACGTCTTTCGGAGCTTGACGATTTGGACTGATGGAGGCGAGAAGTCCCTCACCGCGCCAATACCAGACGATTGCGCTATAGACATCTCTCCGACCCTTTGAATCACCCCTTTTCACGCCACCCGCTACGAACCCCGGCGGAAACTAGGGAGTGATTAAAAAGGCGACCTGCGGTTTTGCGAATCAATTGAGTCATTCCCTAAATCGCGAATCAAGGGCCTGATTCGCCCAAATTGTGCACGAATCAGTCTTTGGGCGGCACGATGCGACACGCATCGACAACACTCGGACTGGATTAGTCACTGAGCGGGAGTGCTTGAAACGAGGCGATTGAATAACTCCATCTGTTTTGGTTAAAACAAAAAAATATGACGCGCGCCTGCAGCATGAAGGAGAGGGAATCCTATGAAAATCGTTGTATTGAGTGGTAGCCCGCGTAAGGGCGCCAATACCGATACCATGGTCGAGGTGTTTGCCGAGACCGCGCGTGAGGGCGGTAATGCGGTTGAGGTCGTCCGCGTTGCCAGCAAGAAGATCGCCGGCTGCTTGGGATGCCAGTACTGCTTTGCCCATGAGGGCATCTGTGTGCAGAAGGACGACATGGCCGACGTGATCGAGTCGCTGATAGACGCCGACATGGTTGTCTTCGCTTCGCCCATCTACTGGTTCGATATCACCGCGCAGGAGAAAGCCGCCATCGACCGCCTGTACGCCTTCGGTGCCACGGGTTTCCCGTTCACCAAGACGGCCCTTTTGCTCGATAGCCACAGCGAGGGTGTCTATGATGCGGCGATCGCTATGTACAAGTCAACCTGCGCGTACTGCAAGTGGGAGGACCAGGGCATTGTCACGATTGGCGGCATGACCGAGCGCGACAGCATGGCATCGTCGCCCAAGTTGAAAGAGGTGCGAGAGCTCGCTCGCAAGCTCGCCTAAGGACAAGAAGAACGCATGGCAATCAGCGTTGGTGGAAATGCTTGCTATCCTTACCAAGAGATAGGGGTGTATTCCCTCAAGTGCCGTATAGAACATTTTTAAACGCAGAAAAATAACTGAAAACAAATTAATCCGCGTTAAAATATTGTCAAACAGAAGTTCATGAGGGAAGGTTGCGTATGCGTCGCAAGGCAGACGAGCTCCTTAGGGAATGGCGAGACAGAGCTGATAGAAAACCTTTGCTGGTCAAAGGCGTGCGCCAGTGCGGCAAGACCTATCTGCTCAGAACGTACGCCCAGGATCTTTTCGAATCGGTTGTCTACGTTAATCTTGAGAACGACCGGTCGGCGCGAGCGGATTTTTCGGGCGGTCTTGACCCTCATTCGATCGTACGCGCGATCGAGGCTCGTACGGGACAGCGTATCGTGCCTGGCAAAACCTTACTGTTCATTGACGAGATCCAGGCATGCGAGGAAGCGCTCACTTCCCTAAAATACTTTTGCGAAGATGCTCCCGAGTATTACGTTGCGGCTGCTGGGTCGCTTCTTGGGGTTGCCATTAACCATCAGTCGTATTCGTTCCCCGTTGGAAAGACCGACTTGATTGAGATGACTCCACTCGATTTCGAGGAGTTTCTCTGGGCGATGGGGCACGATCAGCTGGTCGACGAGATACGCTCATCATTCGAGTTTATGGGTCCTCTTGCGCCAAGCCTTCATGAAAAGGCGCTTGGGCTCTATCGGCAGTATCTTGTTGTTGGCGGAATGCCCGAGGCGGTCCAAACGTACATCGATGATCAGTCAATCATTGATGTGGCCGAAAAGCATCGGATTATTCTCGACGGATACTCCGCCGACACTAATAAATATGCTGATGAGCGCTTGAGCGCAAAGACGCGTGCGTGCTTCGATTCCATTCCACAGCAGCTTGCCAAAGAGAATCGTAAATTTCAATACAAGGTAGTGCGAGCGGGGGGCAATGCGTCTCTCTTTGGAGATGCTCTCGACTGGCTTGTATTGTCGGGTACGGTGGCGCGCTGCAGCCTAGTCGGGCAGATCGAAAGCCCTTTAGAGGCTTTCGTTAACCCTTCTGCTTTTAAAATCTATCAGGCGGATACAGGGCTGCTCGTCTCCAAGGCCGGTGCTCAACGCGCCGATATTCTTGCCGGTATCGGCGGCACATTCATGGGTGCACTTACCGAAAACTACGTTGCCCAACAGCTTTCAGCCATGGGCTATCCGCTGCATTATTGGGCGCGAGATAATCGTGCGGAAATCGACTTTGTAGTAGAGAAGCAGGGATGCTTGTCTGCGATTGAAGTCAAGGCGGGAGAGAACACAAGATCTCGAAGTCTGTCCTCACTTAAAAAGACCCATCCGGGCGTGCGCCTTATCAGGCTATCGACTAAGCCCTTTGGAATGAATGATGGGCTTATGTCTGTTCCACTTTATGCGGCATTTTGTCTATAGGGATGATGCTGCTGTAATGCATGGGGCCCGGAGCGCGATGTTGCTGCGCTCCGGGCCCCGCTGCTTAGTTAAACCATGACGGTTTGGTCGCCGTCGTCCTAGTCAAACAGGCTCGGCATGTCGTTTTCCTTCATGAGGGCACCGGCGGAAGGTAGGCTCTGCGCGGTGAACTTTTCGGCCGAGACGCCGGCGCCAAGGATGTCCTCGGTCGTGCCGACGGTGGTGACCGAGCGGCCCTTCTTGGCTGTGAAAGCCTGGACGCCCTGCGTGTTGGTGGTCGTCTTGGTCTTGAGCAGCGACGTGTTGAAGTTCATCAAACGATAGTCGCTCGAGACCAGCGCGATGTCGCGATCTTCCTTGAGCACCTGGGCATACAGCAGCTTGCTGCCACCGTAGATGGCGTTCTTGAGGCGCTTGCGGTTGGTCTTGGTGACGTATCCAGAAAGCGCGACGCGCACCACGCGGCCGTTCTCAAAGACGAACAGCACGTCGGCCTTGTAATCCTCGGGGTCGATGACCCAGATGACGCTCTCGTCGGGTTCCATCTCGAGGTCGGTGGGCAGGTACGAGCCCAGCTGGGCCGACTTGGTGTCCTCAAACGCCGCAACCTTGCACTTGTACACCTGGCTCTTGTTGGTAAACACGAGCAGCTCGTGCGTGTTAGAGGACGGGAACTCGATAAAGGGCTTGTCGCCGTCCTTGTACTTGAGCGTGGCGGCCTTCTTAAGCACGCGGTCCGTCATCTTCTTAAGGTAGCCATCGCGCGAGAGCATGATGGTGACCGGGTACTCCTCGACCTCGGGCTCCAGGCTCACCTCGATAACCTCATGGGGCTCAATCCTGCCCGTGCGGCGCGGCATCACGTACTTCTTGTTGACCGCGGCCAGCTCGTCGCTGATGACCTTCTTGATGTTCTCCTCGCTCGAGAGGATCTCCTCGAGCTCGGCAATCTCGCCCTCGAGCTTGGCGATATCCTTGGTGCGGTTGAGGATGTACTCCTCGTTGATGTTGCGGAGCTTAAGCTCGGCAACAAACTCGGCCTGGGTCTCGTCGATATCGAAACCCTTCATAAGGTTGGGCACGACCTCGGCCTCGAGCTTGGTGCCGCGGATGATGGCGATTGCCTTGTCGATGTCGAGCAGAATCGCCTCAAGGCCGTGCAGCAGGTGCAGGCGCTCAGACTTTTTGCCCAGGTCAAAGTTAATGCGGCGACGCGTGGACTCAATACGCCATTTGACCCACTCGTGCAGGATCTGGCGCACGCCCATAACACGGGGATAGCCGTCGACGAGCACGTTGAAGTTGCACGAGAACGAATCCTGCAGCGTGGTCGAGCGATAGAGCTTGGCCATGAGCTTGTCGGGGTCGACGCCGCGCTTAAGGTCGATGGCGATGCGCAAGCCCGAGAGGTCGGTTTCGTCGCGGATGTCAGCAATCTCCTTGACCTTGCCCTCTTTGGAGAGCTTGACGATGCGCTCGATGATGACATCGGTCTTGGTGGTGTAGGGGATCTCGTAGACCTCGATGATGCGCTCTTCGGGAATCCAGCGCCAGCGGGAGCGGATTTGGAAGCTGCCCAGGCCGGTCTCGATGATCTTCTCCATCTCCTCGCGGCGGTAGATAATCTCGCCGCCGGTCGAGAAGTCGGGCATGGGCATGTACTCGAGCAGGTCGCAGTCGGGATCCTTGAGGTAGTGCATCGTTGCGGTGCAGACCTCGTTGAGGTTGAAGCCGCAGATGTCGGAAGCCATGGCGACGCCGATGCCCTTGTTGGCCGAGACGAGGATGTTGGGGAACGTGGTGGGCAGCAGGCGCGGCTCCTTCATGGCGCCGTCGTAGCTGTCGACGAAGTCAACCGGGTCCTTATCGATGTCCTTGAAGATCTCGGCGCTGATGGGGGAGAGCTTGGCCTCGGTATAACGCGAGGCGGCGTAGCTCAGGTCACCCGAATAGTACTTGCCAAAGTTACCCTTCGACTCCACGAAGGGGGCAAGCAGCGCTTCGTTGCCGGTGGCCAGGCGCACCATCGTCTCGTAGATCGCGGCGTCGCCGTGCGGGTTGAGCTTCATGGTTTGGCCCACGATGTTGGCGCTCTTCTGGCGCTCGCCCTTGAGCAGGCCCATCTTGTACATGGTGTAGAGCAGCTTGCGGTGCGAGGGCTTAAAGCCATCAATCTCGGGGAATGCGCGCGAGACGTTGACGCTCATGGCGTAGGGCATGTAGTTGACCTCGAGCGTCTGCGTGATTGGCTGGTCGGTGACCTCGGAGTGCAGGCCGATGACGTTCTCGGCGTTGACCTGCTTTTTCTTTGGCTGGTTCTTCGTCTTCTTCTTTGCCACGATTTCCTCTTGAACTTCTTATGAGCCGTCGTTATCGATTTGCTGCTATTGCAGGTCTAGCTGGTCCAGGTATTCCTTGCCGTGCTCGGAGATATGGCGCTTGCGGCCTGCCTCGTCGTTGCCCAGCAACAGGTTGAACATGGTTTCCATCTTGGTGACGTCCTCGGGCTCCACCTTGATCAGGCGACGCGTCTCGGGGTTCATGGTGGTGAGCCACATCATGTCCGGATCGTTTTCACCAAGACCCTTGGAGCGGTTGATGGAGCACTTCTGGTCGCCGATCTCCTTGAGGATGCCGTTCTTCTCGAGCTCGGTGTAGGCAAAGTAGGTCTTCTCTTTGCAGTTGATCTCGTAGAGCGGCGACTCGGCGATATACACGTAGCCCTCGTCGATAAGTGTGGGCACCAGGCGATAGAGCATGGTGAGCACGAGTGTGCGGATGTGGTAACCGTCGACGTCGGCGTCCGTACAGATGATGATCTTGTTCCAGTTGAGGTTGTCCAGGTCAAAGGCACCGAGGTTCTTGATGCGCTTGTCCTTGATCTCCACGCCGCAGCCCAGCACGCGCATGAGGTCCATGATGATGTCGGACTTAAAGATGCGCGGGTAATCCTCCTTCAGGCAGTTGAGGATCTTGCCGCGGACGGGCATAACGCCCTGGAACTCGGCATCGCGCGACGTGCGGATGGCACCTGCTGCCGAGTCGCCCTCTACGATGTAGATCTCGCGACGGTTCTTGTCCTTGGAGCGGCAGTCGATGAACTTCTGCACGCGGTTGGCCATGTCGGTCTTCTGCTGCAGGTTGGTCTTGATGCTCTGACGCGTCTTCTCGGCGTTCTCGCGCGAGCGCTTGTTAATGAGCACCTGCTCCATAATCTTGTTGGCGGCGTCTTTGTTCTCGATCAGATAGGTCGAGAGGCGCTCCTTAAAGAATGCCGTCATCGCCTGCTGGATAAAGCGGTTGTTGATGGCCTTCTTGGTCTGGTTTTCGTAGGACGTCTGGGTGGAGAAACAGTTGGTCACCAGCACCAGGCAGTCCTGGACGTCCTGCCATTTGATGCCGCTCTCGTTTTTGTTGTACTTGCCCTGTTGCTTAATGTAGGCATCGATGGCGCTGGTCAGAGCGCTACGGGCGGCCTTCTCGGGTGAGCCGCCGTTCTCGAGCCAGGAGGAGTTGTGGTAGTACTCCTGCATCATGAAAGTGCGCGAGAAGCACATGCAAGCAGTGATCTTTACGTTGTAGTCGGGCAGGTCCTCGCGGTCGCGACCGCGACGGTCGGCCTCGATAAAGAAGGGCTCAGTAAGGTAGTCGGTACCGACCTTCTCGAGCACGTAGTCCTCGATGCCCTTGGGATAGCAGAAGTCCTCTTCGGAAAACTCGCCATCGTCACCCTCGATGCGCAGGCGGAAGGTCACGTTGGCGTTGACCACGGCCTGGCGGCGCATGGTCTCGCGATACCAATCGTGGGGAATGCTGATCGAGGTAAAGACCTCAAGATCGGGGCGCCACTTGATGGTGGTGCCGGTGCGGTTCTCGTCGCTGGGCTCAATCTCGAGCGCCTTCTTTTTGGCGCCGACGACCTTACCCTTCTTAAAGTGCAGGGAGTACTTGTTGTCGTCGCGCCAAACCGTGACGTCCATGTACTCGGAAGCGTACTGGGTCGCGCAGGAGCCCAGGCCGTTGGTGCCGAGCGAGAAGTCGTAGTCGCCGCCCTGGTTGTTGTTGTACTTGCCGCCGGCGTAGAGCTCGCAGAAGACGAGCTCCCAGTTAAAGCGCTTCTCGGAAGGGTTCCAGTCGAGCGGGCAGCCACGGCCATTGTCCTCTACCTGGATAGAGCCATCGCGAAAGGCGGTAAGGGTGATGAGCTTGCCGTAGCCCTGGCGTGCCTCGTCAACGGCGTTGGACAGGATCTCGAAGGCGGCATGTGCGCAACCGTCGAGTCCGTCCGAGCCAAAGATAACGGCGGGGCGCAGGCGTACGCGCTCCTCGTCCTTGAGCTGACGAATACTGTCGTTACCATAGTTTGCGGTGTTTTTTGCCATGCTCGCTCTCTCGATGCTCCTTTGCTGCGTTTAAGTCATATAGATAGTCAAGGTAGCATAGCCCGGCCCATAGGCGATTCCAACCAACACGAAATCCATCGAACAACCGTTCGAACTTAGGATGGAAAGAGCTTACTCGGACAAAACCGAGTCGGTTCTGTCCGAGTTAGTTTGAAGGTGGCTGGAGGCGCCCTACCTTGTTTGCGGATGGATCGAATCGAACATTGGGACAAGCGTCTCGTTTTATGGGCCACGGGCGTGCGTGTGCGAGTCCCTTTGGCCCATAAGGAACGCTGGCGGGTCGTTATTTGGGCCGTGGGTCACTTCGCCGGCGCCGCGTTTCGTCATACGCTCAAAGTGGAAGCCGATGCCACGGAGTCGACTTGCGACTCGGGCAATGGATGAGCTGCAAGCCGAAAGGAGCGGTGAGAACGATGAGGCCCATGACAAAGAAACTGCTGTTAGGAATTCCCACTGTGACGCTTTCGGCCGTGCTGGCTTGTACGGTGGCAGGCTGCGGCAGTAGCGCTCCGAGCGGTTCGGCTGGCAGCTCGGGCGGGAGCGCACCTGTGCAGGAGAAGTCCAAGAAGGCCAAGGCCTATGAGTCGCAGACGGTCGAGGTGGCAGGCATTACCTATGAGTCGGTGGCTCACGGTACGTTCTATCGCGGTGATGCCAAGAAGCAGGACGGCTTTTACCTGCACATCAAGATTACCAACAACAACACAAAGAACAGGACGTTTGACTCCTTTAACGTGCATGCTGCCCAGGGCGATCTTGAGGCGGGTGACCCGTTGTTTACTTCCGGCAAGGCGGCCGTGCTCGACTACGTTGCAAGCGAGGCTCCCGATGAGCTTCACGAGGGCATCGATCTTTCCAAGAGGCCAGATATCGGCCCGGGCGAGACCGTTGAGTACGTGTATTTCTGGGCGCCCAAGACGGCGTACTACGGGCCCATCACTGTCGAGTTCGTAGACGCTTACGCCCCCGCCAAGAATCATGATGCCACGCACTTTGACACCACGGGATGCGAGACCAAGGAGTTCAAGGCGGCCGGCGGCGCGGCCGATTCTGGCGAGAAGGCAGATTTAACGGGCATCGACTGCGCATCGTACAGCATCGAGGCCGCCGATGGGTACACGCTGGATTCGTCCGACGAAGAGCGCGAAAAGGCAAACTTCTTCAACGATGAGACTGGAGGACGCCTGAACATCAGCATCTTCCCGCGCTCGCCGGAGGAAGAGGTTGCAAGCCTAGAGCAGGTCTACGAAGGCAAGGAGACAACAACCGACCAGGTCGAGTACAACGGCATAACGTGGCTGCGCTTTACCGGTCCCGACAACGGCCATACACTGTTTGCGACGGCTCCCGCAACGGGTGAAACCGTCCGCGTGTCGATTGGCTGGAAGATCGATTGGGACGCCGCCGTGCCCATGATGGAGGCACTGAAGCTCAAATAACGCCACGATTCTCACGTCAGGCGACTCAGGGCTGGCTCCGAGTTATCGGGGCCAGCCCTTTTTGGTGCTCGATGAGCCGAGTCGGCGTCTCTCGTAAAAGCAACTAGGAGCTAGCGAGGCTCATCTGAATTGACCTCATCGGCGGTGTCTTTTTCGAATGCCGTGCGGCGGGCGCTGTAGGCGACGAGGCCGGCGCCTGCCGCGGCGAGTGCTGCGGCGGCTGCCGCAAGGGGGACGTTGACATCGCCCGTGCCCGCAAGCGCGCCCGCTTTTCCGGAGCGCTTGTTATTGCCGTGATCCTTGCCCCTGCCAGAGCTACTGCCGCCACCGGAGTCGCTTCCGTCGGAGCCACCTCCACTCGAGCCACCGTCGCCGTCTGCTGTCATCGGGGCGTCGTGAAGTCCCGTCGTATCCGCGCCGTCGCATACGCCGACCTGAACTTCTGAGCGTTCGCATGCCGCGTCGGGCACATGAAGCTCGTGCAATACGGCACCCAGTGCCGAGTTTGCGCCGGGTTGGATTTCCTCGAGCGTCACGGGGTCGAGCGCTACCAGGTCGCGCGCCTTTGCGTAGAGCGTTACGCGTTTGCCCACCTCGTCGCCCCAGCTCTCCGGGATTGCAAAGCTCATGCGGAACTGTGCCGTGCAACCCGGTGCCAGCACGGCGTTGCCGTTGTCGGCTACCAGCGGGTGCGTTGCAAAACGCGCGCCCAGCGTCTCGAGCGCGTATTTCACGCGTGCCATGTCGTTGGCCGAAGCGTCTCCGGCAAGCTCTGGATCGTAGATCGAAGCCATGCGCGCGTTCGCTCCGAATCCGATGGATGCGCTGGAGAACGGCTGGCTGGAGCCCTCTCGGTACAGATCGATCGTGCCGGCGGTCAGCAAAGTGTTGCCGTCGTTTCGCACCGTGACCATGAAGGATTCGCCTGCTGCTCCGGGCACCACCGCGCCCGAGGTGGCGACCGCGCCCGTCGGAGTGGCACACGCCACCAAGGGCACTTCGATGCCGTGCAGCTCTGCCTCGCTCTTCTCCGCGCTTACAATGTGCGTGGCGAGCGCGGAGAGCATGCCTCCCGACGTCAAAAATGTCGTTATCTGATCGACGGGATGGTCCAGCTCGCACATCACGAACGGTTCCGTGAACAGATCGCCTGCCAAGGTGCTGGCGAAGATGCGGAAGTGCTTGCCCATCACTGCTGCCGGGTTGCCTTCTTCGTCGTAGGTTTGTCCCACCTTGCCATCGGTGTTCTCTACATAGAGCACGCATCTGCCGTTGTTGCTTACGCTAAACGATGCCGGGCCACAGCCTGCGGCACCCACAGGCTGCGTTGCAAATGCCGATGCGCCTCGCGTCCAAGTAATATGCTGCAGTTGCTCGTTGACGGTTGCCAAAAAGCCCGAATGTTGTGGCCACGGCACCGCATGGGGTACCGTGGCGTCCGGCGGCATAACGCCCCAGCCCGCAATGGACTGGCCAATCACGGCGTACGATGCGCAGCCGCAACCGTCTGCGGTCTCGTACGCAACGGGCACCACCATTTTACCGTTGATATTCTCGGGCTCGCCCAGCTCGATACTCGACGGTGCCTGCGGAAAGCGGAGAACTTGGCGGAACGTCAGGCTGTCGCCCAAATCATCCGACCACAGGGTGAAGCACTCCAGCGCAACCTCAGCCTCGCTGCCGAGCGCCTTTTCTGCGGTGGTTCCGCGGCGGTGGAGGTAGGCACCCGACAGGCGCCCGTCGACCAGCGTCTTGCCCACCGTGATACGCGGGCACTGCAGGCAATGGTAGCCATCCTCTTGCAAGCGGCCGCGCGAGATGCTGCGCCATGACGTATGCGACACCACGCGAACTCCGTCGTTGCTTATGCGCAGGCGCACGACGGACAGTATGCCGGATGTGCTTGCCGTATCGAAAAGGGTACTATCGCCGTCGCGTCGCTCGCCCGAGACCAGCAACACGTAGGCGTCCCGGTTTCCTCTTCCGTCCGCATATTCCACCACGTCGAAGTCGTAATCGTATATGCCGTCGCGCTCCACGTCGCCCTCGCCAAACCCAAGGGGAAAGTCCACGGGCGCGGGAGCGGACCACGTGCCGTTTGCCTTTGTGTGCACCACCAGGCGCGAGCGGCCATTGTCGCCGTAGCGCACCGAGGCGATACGGAACAGGCATTCTACGCCGGCAATCATTGCCAGCTTCATGTGAGCTTCGCTGAGCACGCCAGTAAACAGCACGTTGTCGTTCGAGGGCTTGATACCGCCACGCTCGTCTTCCGACACGCCGGCAGAATTGGCGTTGGGGTCCGCAGCGGCGTCCTTCGCCTGCCCGATATGGGTGTACGCATACATCGGCGCGGCGTTTTCGTCGTTCTCTATCAGTGCATGGACGAAATGCTCGATCTGTCCCGTGTCGTCGCTTTCTGCATCCGCCTCGAGCTCAATGCGCGTGACCGCTTGATCCCAATCGCGCACGACAGGCGCGGCGTTTACGGCAGTGGCCTTAACCTCGGCGCGTGCGAGCAGCTCGGCGTTGGTGACGATGGTGGCCGATGCGATAAATTGCGGCACGCCGCCTGCCTCGATGTTGCCGGGCGTGCCGAAGCAGGCATCCAACGTGTAAGGCGTATCTCCACCCAATGCGAGCTCAGAGCGCTGGAGCACATACTGGTTGCCATTGTTCACCGACATATTCCACGAATCGAGGAGTGTGGGCCACGACCCCGACCAAGCCTTGGTGGTCCACTTGAACATTACGAACTGGAGTATCACATCGACATCGACGTCTGCACCTACACGCAGTCGCGGAAGCTGGTGTCCATCTGCCTTCTCGTACCCAATGAACAGCGTGAGGGATGCGGCGCCGCGCACGGCAGACGAAGCGACGCCTGCAACGCCGGCGCCAAAGGTGACGGCAAGCCCGATCTGGATGGTGAACGAGCCCGACGTGTTTGAATAGTCGAGCGAAATGTTTTTAAAAAACGCCGCGCCGCTGCCGTGTGTGTGGGCACCCACGGCGAGCGCCAGTTTTGCCAGCACCCAGGGGTTGACGTTTAGGAAAAACGGCACCGGTCCTAGGGTAAACTGCTCGGTCCAATTGAGGTCGGTTCTTACCTGGAAGAGGGCCTTAATATTGCCGTATGCGGGGTCGTTGTTGTCGCCCCAGGTTTTGCCCACCCAATCGTAGGCAAGCGAGCCGTACAGCTGTGTGGCGATATCCATCGTGAACAGCAGCGTGCAATGGTGGCGAAGGAGCTTGGTGTTTCTTGGATCGGTACCCGAACCGGCACTCATACTCTTGTACTGATTCCACTTCCCCTCCATCTCGTCGAGGTAGCGGTTTGCCTGCTTGGCGCCCGACTCGCGCGGCGATTTCTTCCAGTATTCCGGATCAGGGTTGCCCGAATCGTTCATATAGCTGGCTGGTTTGTATCCTCCGCCAAACAGCACGTATCCAGCAAACGAGAAATCGAAGAGGATTGGAAATGTGGGCATCCAGCACGTGAACTTATTGCCGCCGATGCCGGGAAACGCCGCGGGGAAATCAAACGGAGTGATCTCTTGGTCCATGGTAGTGGGGACGATAGTGGTCGAGCCCGATTCCGCCTTTGCGGCCGGCGCAGTGACAACGGCCATGGGGGAGGAGAGTGTATAGGTCTTGCCCTGGTAGTCGAGGACAAAGCGTAACTTGCATCATTCTTCCAGAAGGCTCGACGCTGCATCGAGGAACTTGTCTTCGAGCGTGAACGTCGCCAGATTATCCGCGCCCGATGCGCTGGCCTTGACTTGGCCAATCTGCGTGACGGTTTCGGGTGAGCTGCCCGCAGCGGGCATCACTTTATTGATATGCAATGTTGCCTGCCCGCCCTGTGGCAGATGTGCCTGAACGGTAAAGGCGTGCGTGTCGGGTTGGTCGTTTGCTGCTTCGTCCGCTGGCATTGCCATAAACGTGGCGTCGGCGTACTGGATGTCCCATTCGTCGAACGTGAGCTGGCGGAAGTACGGCTCGCCGTCGGAGAGCGGACGTGTGGGCGCGGTTATGGCGGTGCCGCCCTGGATACGCGCGAGGGGAATCTCGACATCACGGTAGCCCGCCATGCTAATGGAGATGCCGCCGTTAAAGTCGTACGCGTCAAGGAGCGTTGCCTCGTCCACGTAGCCTTCCGAAAGCGGCGCGACCTCAAAGATGGCCGTGCCCTCGTCATCGGTCGTGGCGGTGAGCTGCTTGTCTGCGGCATAGCGCGATGCGAGCGTGACCTGGGCACCTGCGATGGGCGTATTCTTATTGGCGACGTCGACCACGACCACACCAAACATGGTGCGCGAGAGAACGAGCACCCTGAAGGGATCTTTTTCGTCGGCATAGGCTGCGGTGGGCGCGAACGGCAATATGAAGGCGTTTGCGCTTCCCGGCACGCGCGGCAACATAATGCTCGCCAGCGAGGACGCTCCGGCAACAAGTAACGAACGGCGATCAAGCATCTTTGGCTCCCATCCCGCAAACATCGGAGGAAATAATCCAATTTTGCGAGAAGGTGCCCCGTGGCGGTAGTGCCGTTCGATGGCCAAAATGTCCAATTTGAGCGCGCGAAAGCGCCAGGCCCCGGAGCGCGTTCGATGCGCTTGGCAGCCCGGTCGCTAACGCAACATATGCGCGACCAGTTCGGCGCGTGTGCCGATGCCAAGCTTTGCGTATACGCCGGATAGTCGGTTTTTGACGGTGCCCGGCGACACACCCATATGACGAGCGATTTCGGCATTGGTCCACCCGCGGCAGGCGAGCATGGCCATGGTGAACTCCGTGGTCGTTAGATCGTCGGCCACATCCTCGCCCGAATCGGGGTTGTGGATGCGCCGCCAGCCGTAGCTGAAGCGGTACGTGATCTCGATGATGCGCGCGAAGTCGTCAGGGTATTGCGTTTTTAGGCATGCCTCGATAAGCCCCTGCAAAAGGCCGTGGTGCTCGCCGATAAGCTCGATAAGGCCGTCGGGGCGCGCAATGTCCCAAGCGGCTCCGAAGTGCGTTTTTGCGGCGTCGATGTCCTTGAGGCTCATGCATGCCATGGAAGCTGCCAGGTGCAGGAACAGTTCCGAGATCGGATAACTTCCCTGTTTCATGATCAGGGCGTTTTCCGCCATGCCCAGACTGCGGCCATATTCGCCGCGCAGGTACAGGGCATGCGCCATCACGTAGCTGGCGAACAGGCGCAGGCCTTCGGGCAGATGCGCCGCAAGCGGATAAAACTCTTCGGCGGAATACGGGGAAGGCAAGTGCAGCAGGACGCTCGCGGCCGAGGCGAACAGGATATGCGTGGCGTGGACGGCGGGCGATTCCTCGTCAGTTGGCGTATCGAGGATGCCCGCAAGGCAACGGCGGGCATCGGCGATACGGTTGAGCGACAGACTGGCATATCCGCAGATAAAGCATGCGGAATAGCGCAGTGCGGGGTCGGTGGCGTCAAGATGGGGGCGTGCTGTCTCGGCGGCGAGGGTGGCCTGTCCGCGAAAGTACAGCGCTTCTGCCGTGGCAATGGCGCGCGAATCGGGGTCGGAAATGCCTGCAACCGCAGCGTCAATCTGCCCCGGCACAAAGGCGGTACACATCAACGGCATGGGAACGCATGGGTAGCCATCGCAGTCCATCTTCCATCTCCCATCAGGTGGCAACATTAGCAGCAATTGTACTCCTGTTGCTCGGGACTGGAATTTGTGGGTATCGCCTACGATTATGCCGAACGTATAAAGGAAGAGTCTATTGGCGATGCTCCCAAGGTGGCTGTCGAAGCCTAGCTGACCTTGGAATATAGAAAAACTGCCACCCCTGCAAAAAGCTCTGACGCAGCGATGGGAAACGGACCTTGCTCTGCATATAATGAGGTCATATGACGGTGCGTTTGCATACATGCAACGCACTCCCATCGAACCGAAAAGGAGCTCTGCATGGATCCCAACAAGCGTCCCGACGACATGGTGCGAATCACCACTCCCGAACTTGCCCAGGCGTTCATCGAAGAGCAGATCGCTGCAATCCGCGAGCAGATCGGCGACAAGAAAGTCCTGCTGGCCCTTTCCGGCGGCGTTGACAGCTCCGTTGTCGCGGCACTGCTGATCAAGGCCATCGGCAAGCAGCTTATCTGCGTGCATGTGAATCACGGCCTGATGCGCAAGGGCGAGAGCGAGCAGGTCGTCGACGTCTTTAAGAACCAGATGGATGCGAACCTGGTCTATGTCGACGCTACTGATCGCTTCCTGGATAAGCTCGTGGACGTCGAGGAGCCCGAGGCAAAGCGCAAGATTATCGGCGCCGAGTTCATTCGCGTGTTCGAGGAGGAGGCCCGCAAGGTTGGCGACGAGGTCAGTTTCCTCGCCCAGGGCACCATCTATCCCGACATTCTTGAGTCCCAAGACGGCGTGAAGGCTCACCACAACGTGGGCGGTCTGCCCGAGGATCTGCAGTTTGAGCTCTGCGAGCCCGTCAAACTGCTGTACAAGGACGAGGTCCGCGTCGTGGGTCGCGAGCTCGGCCTGCCCGAGAACATGGTCGAGCGCCAGCCGTTCCCCGGTCCCGGCCTGGGCGTCCGCTGCCTTGGTGCCATCACCCGCGACCGTCTTGAGGCGCTGCGCGAAGCCGACGCGATCGTGCGCGAGGAGATCGACAAGGCGGGTCTGACCATCTGGCAGTATTTTGCCGTCGTGCCCGACTTCCGCGCCACCGGCGTGCGCGAGGGCAAGCGCGCCTACGATTGGCCCTGCATCATTCGCTGCATCAACACCGTCGATGTTATGACCGCCGAGGTGCCTGAGCTCGACTGGGCGTTGCTCAAGCGCATCACCGCTCGCGTCACCGCCGAGGTTCCCCGTATCTGCCGCGTGTGCTACGACCTCACGCCGAAGCCCGTCGGCACGGTCGAGTGGGAGTAAGCTTCTACTCTTTTGGGTGAACTGCATTGACGGAGAGGGGGCCCGCGCAAACGTGTGCGGGCCCCCTTTTGTTTTACTGTTCGGTTGACGCTGCAGATCGTTTTGGAAGGCTTACGAGCATGGTGGTCCCGTTCTCGGAACTTGCTTCGACCTCTACGGCGCCACCGTGAAGCGCTGCAATCTCCCAAACAAGCGCTAGTCCGAGTCCTGCGCCGCCGTATGCCCTGCTGCGGGATTTGTCGAGACGAAAGAACGGCTGGAAGATGCTCTCACGGTACTGCTTGGGTATTCCCGGGCCCTGGTCCTCGACTCGCAGGAACACGTGGCTGTCGCTGCCGCAGATGGACACGTTGACAGTCGAGCCGGGGCGGCTGTAACGGATGGCATTTTCGACCAGGTTAAACACCAGCCGATAGAGGAGCGTGTCGCTCCCGATTACTAAAGCGTCTCCAGCACAATTGAG
>JAIIUG010000023.1:0-25172 GCA_022739635.1 Collinsella sp.
ACTGCAGATATATGAGTTAGGAGTATCCATGGCGGAATTTGAAGTTGAGCGTGTTGGAGGAGAGCTCAAACGTTTTGGCGTTGAGGGCTCTGAGGTGCCGTTTGAGGTCGTGTCTCCATACGATCCCGCTGGTTCCCAGCCTAAGGCCATTGAGTCGCTTGTGAAGGGCGTGAGGGACGGAGATCGCTATCAGGTTTTGCTGGGCGTGACTGGTTCGGGCAAGACCTTTACCATGGCCAAGACCATCGAAGCTCTCGGTAAGCCGACGCTGGTCATGGCTCCCAATAAAACCCTCGCCGCCCAGCTCGCGAGCGAGCTCAAGGAATTCTTTCCCAACAACGCCGTGGTCTACTTCGTCTCGTACTACGACTATTATCAGCCCGAGGCGTATGTACCGCAGAGTGATACGTATATCGAGAAGGATTCCTCGATTAACGAAGAGGTCGAGATGCTGCGACATCAGGCGACCGCATCGCTGCTTTCTCGACGCGACGTGATCGTCGTCGCATCGGTCTCGTGTATCTATGGCATCGGTTCTCCCGAGGACTATGCGGGCTTGGCGCCGAACGTCGACAAGAAGGTGCCGCTCGAGCGCGATGACTTTATCCATGCGCTTATCGATATCCAGTACGATCGCAATGACTATGATTTGGCACGTGGTACCTTCCGCGTGCGCGGCGATGTCGTCGACGTGTATCCGCCCTATGCCGAGCATCCGTTGCGGTTTGAGTTCTTTGGCGACGAGGTCGAGCTGATTGCCGAGATCGACGAGGTCACCGGCGAGATGCTGCGTGAGTACGAGGCCATTCCCGTGTGGCCGGCCTCGCACTACGTGACTGAGAAGCCTAAGGTCAAAGCGGCTCTGAAATCAATCAGCGAAGAGTGCGAGAAGCGTGTGGCCGAGCTCAAGGCGACTGATAAGCTGCTCGAGGCACAGCGTCTGCAGCAGCGCACCGACTATGATCTCGAGATGCTCGAGACCATGGGTTTTTGTAACGGTATCGAGAACTACTCGCGTCATCTGGACGGTCGAAAACCGGGCGAGCCGCCGTTTACCCTGATCGATTACTTTCCTAAGGACATGCTCTGCATCATCGACGAGAGCCATGTAACGGTGCCGCAGATCCGCGGCATGCACGAAGGCGACCGCTCGCGTAAGGTGACGCTGGTGGAGCATGGTTTTCGTCTGCCTTCGGCACTCGATAACCGCCCGCTTCGTTTCGATGAGTTTGAGGCGAGGATTCCCCAGTTCATCTACGTTTCGGCCACGCCGGGCGACTATGAGCTGCGGGTTAGCCAGAACGACGTTGAGCAGATCATTCGTCCGACCGGACTGCTCGACCCCAAGATCGATGTGCGTCCGGTTCGTGGGCAGATTGACGATCTTGAGGACGAGATTCGCGAGCGCGTTGCCCGCAAGGAGCGCGTGCTGGTGACCACGTTGACCAAGCGCATGGCCGAGGACCTGACCGACCATCTGCTTGATGCGGGCATTAAGGTCAATTACATGCACTCTGATACAGCGACAATGGATCGTGTCGAGATCCTGCGAACGCTGCGCGAGGGCAAGATCGATGTTCTCGTTGGCATCAACCTGCTCCGCGAGGGCCTAGACCTTCCCGAGGTCTCACTGGTGGCAATTCTCGATGCCGATAAGGAAGGCTTCTTGCGCAACCGCCGTTCGCTGATTCAGACGATTGGACGCGCGGCCCGTAACGCCGATGGCGAAGTCATCATGTATGCGGACGTTGTGACCGATTCGATGAAAGAGGCCATCGAGGAGACGCAGCGCCGTCGCGAGATTCAGATGGCATATAACGAAGAACATGGCATTGTGCCCAAGACGGTCCGCAAGGCTATCAACGACATTTCGAGCTTTATTGCCGAGGCCGAAAAGACTGTGGGCTCGAAGGGACGCTCGAAGGGCGACTCTCTGGGTCACGGCGCATTCTATACACCCGACGAAAACGGTGAGGGCGCCGTGCCGGAGACGGTGGCACCCGAGCAGACGCTTGCCGAGCGGCTGGAAGGGCTACCGCATGACGAGCTCGTGCGGATTGTCGAGACCATGGAGGAAGACATGCGTAACGCTTCCGCCGCCATGGACTTTGAGCAGGCGGCACGTCTGCGCGATGCCGTCGTTCAGATTCGAGCGATGCTTGAGGGCGCATCTGAGGACGAAACGATCGAGCGTTTGCGTTCGCAGGCTCGCAAGGGCTCTACCTTTGCTTCGGGCAGAAAACGCCAGGGTGCACGATTCAGGAAGTAGCAAACAGGCCCCGAGTTCCCTGTGGAGCTCGGGGCCTGCATCGTTCGGACGCGGGAGTTCGTGCACTAGAGGTCTGCTATCAGCGCCTCAGCGCAACGGATGCCGTCGGTGGCGGCACTCATGATGCCGCCGGCATATCCGGCACCCTCGCCGCAAGGGTAAAGGCCCGGAGTCGACACGGCGTGGCATGTTCGATCGCGGGTGACGGTGACCGGGGAGCTCGAACGCGTCTCCACGCCAGTGAGGACCGCATCGGGGCGGTCATAGCCACGCAGTTTCTTACCGAGCAAGGGAATTCCCAAACGAAGCGATTCGACGATATGCTGCGGGAGGGCATCGTCGATCGCCGTCCAGGTCACGCCAAGTGGATAGGTTGGTTTTACCTTTCCGGGTGCCGTGCTGGCGCGTCTAGCAAGGAAATCTCCGACGAGCTGAGCCGGCGCGTTCCAGTTGGAGCCGCCCAGGCGATAGGCGGCTCGCTCGCAGGCGCGCTGGAGTTCAATGCCTGCGAGCGGGTCATCGCCGGGAAGGTCGTCAGGTGTGACGTTAACGAGTAGGGCGGCATTCGCGTTGTGCCCGTCGCGGGCATTGAGGCTGGCGCCGTTGACGCACAGATGGCCCTGCTCGGAAGAAGCCGCGACAACCTGTCCGCCGGGGCACATGCAAAACGAGAACACGCTGCGGCCGTTGGGGAGATGGGCGACAAGCTTGTAGGGGGCTGCTCCGAGTGCCGGGTGCCCCGCCGAAGGGCCATATTGGGCACGGTCGATGTCGCGCTGTGGATGCTCGATGCGCACACCCATGGCAAAGGTCTTTTGCGCGAGGGCAACGTTATGTTCCTTGAGAAGCTCGAATACGTCGCGGGCGGAATGGCCACAGGCGAGAATGAGGCGCTTTGTGGCGATTGTCTCGCTTGCGGTTTCTTGGGGCGTTTGGACATCGACGCCGGTGATGGCGCCAGATCCATCGGTTCGAATATTGACGAGCTTTGTTCGATAGCGGACGGTTCCGCCGAGTTGCTCGATGCGCCGAGAAATGTTGGTGACGACGGTGGGGAGGATGTCGGAGCCAATGTGCGGCTTGGCGTCCCACAGGATGTCGCGAGGTGAGCCCGCTGCGACGAAGGTCTCGAGAATCAGTCGATGGGCAGGATTCTTGGTTCCCGTGTTGAGCTTGCCGTCCGAGAAGGTCCCTGCGCCGCCCAGGCCAAATTGGATATTGCTTTCGGGGTCGAGGATACGCTCCTTCAGGAAGAGGTCGATTGCCTGCGAGCGGCGAAGCGCCGGGTCGCCCCGTTCGATAAGCAAGGGCTTCAGACCCGCTTCGGCAAGGGTGAGTGCGGCGAAAAGGCCAGCGCATCCGGCACCGACGACGACAGGGCGCTCTTTGGGTGCGCCGGAAACGGGGGAGGGGAATGAAGGCTCATTGTCGTCTATCGTGCGCATGCGTGAACGGTCGCGCTCGGCCACGCTGCCGAGCACTGTCTGCTCGATGTCTGGGCTCGTCAGCTCAACACGAAAGCTCAGGATGAAATGAACGTCTCGTTTTTTGCGGGCATCGATGGACTTGCGGTGGAGCTCGATGGACTTGATCTCGGAGTCTTTGCAACGTAGGACGCGTTTGACGACTCGCTTGCCAACGATGAGGCAAGCTTTTTCATCGCCGGCCTCATCGAGCGACGCGTGGACTTGGGTGATTTCGATCATCGAGGTCTCCTTAGATGCAAGAAAGAGGCCACCCGGTGTCCCAGACGGCCCGAATGCGTTTTGATTATAGACTGCGCGGCTATAGGCTGCTTGCAGCGCGAATACCCGAGATCCAAGCCCACGCAAGGTTGAAACCGCCGCAATCGGCATCGATGTCGAGCGCCTCGCCACAGATGTAAAGTGGGGTGCCTGCCGCGTTGCTCACACAGAGATCGGGAGCTGAGACGCTCTCGATGGGCACACCGCCGCGCGTGACCTGGGCCGAACGCTCCTCTGTCGTTCCCTCGACGAGCAGCTTAAAGTGCTTGAGGATTGAGACCAGATGGATGACGTCGTGCGACCCGGGGTGGCACTGTTCGAATGCGGTGCAGACAACGTGAGAGAACTGCGGGGCGAGCATACCGTCGAGCCAGCGGGGGTCGCGGGGTGAAAAGCCGCCGAGCAACTCAACTCGCTGGTTGAGCATATCGAGCAATTCGTCTTTGGAGAGGTCGGGGAAAACGTCGAGCAGAATCGTGTCGCCGCGCTGGACGCGACGGGAGAGGTTAAAGGCGGCAACGCCCGAGATGCCAAAGGTTCGGAAGAGCACTTCGCCGTCTTCGCGCCAGAGCTCCTCGTGATTGCTGGTGAGCGTCAAACGGGCGCGGACGCGCAGGCCATCCAGCGTCTTGAGCGCAGTCTGGTCGCCGAAGACCGATGCCGACACGGGGCAGAGGACGGGGCGCTGCGGTGTGAGGGAAAGATTGAACGTCTTCGCGATGTCGGCAGGGCTGCCGCCCGTAGCGATAATTACAGCCTTTGCCTGCAGCGTCTCGATCTTGCGAGGGATGTCGGCGAGCGCCTTCCGAAGCGAGCGGAGTTCCGATTTTCGGTCGTCGTGCTTTTTTGCCTTGAGTGCTCGCGCGGGACGGTCTATTTGGAGTGCCCAGCCCTCGGGGGCTTTGAATGCCGAGGCAACGTTTGCTCCACATACCAAGGTGATACACAGGCGATTGCAAGCGTTGAGAAGCGCATCGCGCACCGATTCGGCACGAAGGGAGCGCGGATACAGCCGGCCCTCCTCGGAGGTCGTCATGATGCCCAGCGAGGAGAAGAAACTGCCGAGCTCTTGCTCAGGCTGGGGACCCATGACGGATTCGACGAATTCGGGGTGGTTGTACCGCTGGAAATCAATTGATTCGTTGGAAAGGTTGCAGCGGCCGTTGCCGGTCGCAAGGAGTTTAAGGCCGCAGGCAACATCGCGCTCAACGATGCAGGCGCTTTTGCCTGCGCGTGCGGCCGTAATGGCGGCGGCGAGACCCGAGGCCCCGCCGCCGATTACCAAGACGTCATAGGAGGCGTTTGTGTTCACTTAGGCCTCGGCGGTCTCGTGCGGGGCGATGGCCTCGACGGCAGAGACGGCCTTGGGCAGCATGCCATCGGGCAGCGCGGTCTCAACCTCGCCCTTATCGCAGGCCTCGGCGAGTGACGGATTGATGGGAAGCTGACCCAAGATGTCGAGGTTGTAACGCTCGGCGACCTCGGGGAGCTTGCTCTTGCCAAAGACCTCGATCTTCTTGCCGCAATCGGGGCACTCGATATAGCTCATGTTTTCGACGATTCCCAGAATGGGGACGTTCATCTTCTCGGCCATGTTGACCGCCTTGGCGACGATCATCGAGACCAGATCCTGCGGGCTCGTGACGATGACGATGCCGTCGACCGGCAGCGACTGGAAGACGGTGAGCGCGACGTCGCCTGTTCCCGGAGGCATGTCGACCAGCAGGTAGTCGATGGGGCCCCATGAGGTTTCGCTCCAGAACTGCCTGATGGCACCCGCGATAACCGGACCGCGCCAGAGGACGGGGTCGGTTTCGTTTTGGAGCAGCAGGTTAGAGCTCATAACCTTAACGCCGTGCTCGGAGATTTCGGGCAGCATAAGGTTGCCGAGGGCATGGACGTGACGTCCGCTCATGCCGAACATCTTAGGGATAGAGGGGCCGGTAATATCGGCATCGAGGACGCCGACCTTGTGACCGTGGCGGGAAAGCTCCGTGGCGATGGCGCCGGTGACGAATGACTTGCCGACGCCGCCCTTACCGGAAAGCACGGCGATAACGCGCTTGACCTCGGACAGCGTATTCTCCTCAAATTGCGACGGCGACGTTTGCCCGCCGGCTGCCTGTGCGTGCTCGCAACCCATGTAAGACTCCTTATGAATGATATTGGGACCAGGATCCCACGATGTGACACGAGCGTCATTGTACCCTCGTTTGCGAGCGGGAGTCATTCATGATGCGTGGTAGGTGATCGACGGTATTCGAAAGTACGGTCCGAGCGTGCAGTCTGCGGCGTCAGGCAACGCAAAAGGTCTGCGAATCTTGTATTACGAACATCTGTGCGCGTCGAGTGCGCTAAACTCATCGTCAGTGTGATTTGAAGTTGTAGGAGGCAAGGAGCTTCCATGTCTGATTCTTCTATCGTTATTCGCGGCGCGCGCGAGCATAACCTGCGCGATATCGATGTTTCCATTCCGCGTGACCAGCTCGTGGTCATAACCGGTCTTTCCGGATCGGGCAAGAGCTCGCTGGCGTTCGATACCATCTATGCCGAGGGCCAGCGCCGTTACGTCGAGAGCCTTTCGAGCTATGCGCGTCAGTTTTTGGGCCAGATGGACAAGCCCGATCTGGACTCGATTGACGGCCTGTCGCCGGCTGTGTCGATCGATCAGAAGACGACGTCCAAAAACCCACGCTCCACGGTGGGCACCGTAACCGAGATTTACGACTATCTGCGCCTGCTGTTTGCTCGCGTGGGAACGCCGCACTGTCCTGAGTGCGGTCGTGTCATTGAACGTCAGACGACCGATCAGGTCGCCGATAAGGTGCTGGCGGCGGGGGAGGGCCGTCGCGCGTTTGTGTTGGCGCCAGTGGTTCGTGGACGCAAGGGCGAGTATGCCAAGCTGTTCGAGGATCTTCGCGCCGAGGGCTTTAGCCGCGTGCGCGTCGACGGCGAGGTGCGCTCGCTTGACGACCCTATCGACCTGGACAAGAAGTTCAAACACGACATTGAGGTCGTGGTCGACCGTATCGTGATTCGACAGAACTCCCTGGGTCGCATCGCCGAGTCCGTTGAGCAGGCGACGGCACTGGCGCACGGTAACGTGAACGTGTACATGCTGCCCGACCGCGACGCTCCCGAGGGAACCGAGGGCGAGCTGCTGGAGTATTCGCTGGCACTGGCGTGCCCGGAGCACGGGCATTCCATCGACGACCTGCAGCCGCGCGATTTCTCGTTCAATGCGCCCTATGGCGCATGTCCCGAGTGCGATGGCCTGGGCTTTAAAAAGACAGTCGATGCCGAGGCGCTGATTGAAGACCCCTCAAAGTCGATTGCCGACGGAGTCTTTGGCAGCCTGTTCGGCAACTCCAACTATTATCCGCAGATTTTTGCTGCGGTCTGCAAACACTTTAAGGTGAGTGCCGATACGCCATGGGAGGACCTGCCCCCGCGGGTGCGTCGTGCGTTTTTGGATGGCATGGGCGACACGAAGATTTCGGTCGACTATCAAAAGCTCGATGGGCGTCGCAGCCAGTGGGACACTAAGTTCTCGGGTGTGCGCAACATCCTGTACGAGCGCTACAGCGAGACGACGAACGAGAACACCAAGGCTCGCTTGGAGAAATACATTCGCGAAGAGCCATGCTCGAGCTGTCACGGTGCTCGCCTGCGTCCCGAGATGCTTGCCGTCACCGTAGGCGGCAAGTCCATTTACGATGTCTGCTGCCTGTCGTGTCGCGAGTCGCTCGAGTTTTTTGAGGGCCTGGAGCTTACCGAGCGTCAGCGGTTTATCGGCGGGCGCATCGTCAAGGAGATCCTGGAGCGCCTGCGTTTTCTGGTCGACGTCGGACTCGACTATCTGACGCTCGATCGTGCCTCGGCGACGCTTTCCGGCGGTGAGGCCCAGCGCATTCGCCTGGCAACGCAGATCGGCGCCGGCCTCATGGGCGTTCTGTACATTCTGGACGAGCCGTCGATCGGCCTTCACCAACGCGATAACGAGCGCCTGATCAAGACGCTCGAGCGCTTGCGCGATATCGGTAATACCGTTATCGTCGTCGAGCACGACGAAGATACAATTCGCGCTGCCGACTATGTGATCGATATGGGTCCCGGTGCGGGCGTTAACGGCGGACACGTGGTCGCCGCGGGAACGCCTGCCGATATCATGGCGTGCCCCGATTCCATGACGGGTGCTTATTTGACCGGCAAGCGGATGATCCGCGTGCCCGATGAGCGCCGCAAGCCCGGCCGTGGCTGTCTTAAGATCACGGGTGCCCGCGCTAACAACCTCAAAAACGTTACCGCCAAGATTGAGTTCGGTACGCTCACGGTCGTTACCGGTGTTTCGGGATCGGGCAAGAGCTCCCTGGTCACCGATACGATTGCGCCCGCTCTTACGAATGCCATTCATCGTTCGACGCGTCCCGTGGGGCCGTACAAGAAGATTGAGGGCATCGAGTGCATCGATAAGGTAATCGATATCGACCAGTCACCGATCGGTCGCACGCCGCGTTCGAACCCTGCGACCTATATTGGCCTGTGGGATGATCTGCGTGCGCTATTTGCAAGCACGCCGGAGTCGAAGGCGCGCGGCTACTCGCCGGGACGTTTCTCCTTTAACGTAAGCGGCGGTCGCTGCGAGGCGTGCAAGGGCGATGGTCAGATCAAGATCGAGATGCACTTCCTTCCCGATATCTATGTCCCCTGTGAGGTATGTGGCGGTAAGCGTTATAACCGCGAGACACTCGAGGTTACCTACCGCGGCAAGACAATCTCGGACGTGCTCGACATGAGCGTCACCGAAGCACTGGCTTTCTTTGGGAATATCCCGCAGATTAAGCGCAAGCTGCAGACCCTATATGACGTGGGTCTGGGCTACGTGAGCTTGGGCCAGCCCGCTACGACGCTTTCGGGCGGCGAGGCGCAGCGCGTGAAGCTCGCCAAGGAGCTTCATCGTCGCCAGACAGGCAAGACGTTCTACATTTTGGACGAGCCCACAACCGGCCTTCATTTTGAGGATGTTCGCCAGCTGCTCGACGTGTTGCAGCGCCTGGTCGATGCGGGCAACACGGTTCTGGTGATCGAGCACAACCTTGATGTCATCAAGGTTGCCGATCGCCTGATCGATATGGGCCCCGAGGGCGGCAATGGCGGCGGAACCGTCGTGGTCTCAGGCACGCCGGAACAAGTCGCGGCATGTTCGCAGAGCTACACGGGCAAGTTCTTGGCGCCGCTGCTCAAGCGCGACCGTGAGCGTCAGGCGCAGCTCGACGCGCAGTAAAGAGACGTTGTAGTACCGACGCGCCACCGATTCCTTCTGATTCGGTGGCGCTTCTGTGTGTCGAGATGGCATATGCAGCGGAATTGGCCCTATACTTAATCCTTGCGTCGCTCTGCGAGGGAAAGGATGTGCCATGGCAAAGGCTGTTAAGACGCCAAAAACCAATGCGATGCGCGAGCTGGAAAGCGCCGGCATCTCCTATATTCTCCATACGTACGAAGACGATGGCGGTGAATCGTCAGGTCTGGGCGTCGCGATTTCCGAGCAGCTTGGCGAGGAGCCCGGTCAGGGATTTAAGACCCTGGTCTGCACGACGCCGTCCAACGACCATGTCGTGTGCTGCATTCCTGTTACCGACGAGCTCGACCTCAAGGCCGCCGCGCGCGCCGCAGGCGAAAAGTCGCTGACCATGATGCATGTCAAAGATTTGCTTGCCGCGACGGGGTATGTCCGCGGCGGTTGCAGCCCGGTCGGTATGAAAAAACGCTTCCGGACGCTTATCGATGAGACATGCGTCCTTTGGGATACCATTTTTATCTCGGGCGGCAAGCGAGGCTATCAGCTTGAGCTTGCTCCCGATGACTTAGTTGCATTTTGCGGGGCGACGGTTGCCCCGATCACGAGAGAGGACTGAGCGATGCCGCAGGAAGAACCAAAGTCCGGCGCTCACTTTGCAAAAGGGTCGGCTCCTCAGGCGCCCGCGCCCGAGGCCGCTTCGATCGATAACGAGATTCGAAACGCCTGGTCTGCTGCCGCTGACCCGGGCGAGACGGCCGTGTACTTGCGTGCCGCCGGTGCCGGCACGGCGCTTCCCCGTACGGTTCTTTCTTCGGCTCGTCCCGATGAGACGGCTGCCTTTTTGGCCGCCGCTCAATCTAGCGCCAGCGTGATGCCGATCGCCTCCGAGGCTCCTCGTGCGCCGCGTCCCGATGAGACGGCGGTGTTTTTGATGGCGGCCCAGGGAAAGAGCGCGCCGCAGAGCGCCCCTGCCGTTCGTTCCGCCAAACCCGCGGCTCATGATGATGGCGAACCGCTTCTTTCGGATGACGAATGGTCGCCGCTTGGTTCGACCGATCCCGTCGAGGGCGTGGCCATCGACGGTGATGACGACTGGGACCCTCTGTCGTTTTCTGCCCGAACCGTCGCCGCCAAAGAAGTTGACACGGTGTTTGGCGACCATGCCATATTCGATGATGATGCCGTATCCGGTAACAACATGCCGAACAGCGATGACGCCGCACCTGCTGATGACGCCGTTTTGGTTGACGACCCCTTTGCGATGACCGGCTCCTTTGCCGTCGTGGACGATTTACTGCCACAAGATGAGGTTCATGAGGACTCTCAGGACGACGTAGACGATATGGGTTCGTCGGACTACTCCACGGTTGGTCGTTCTGCTGGCCTCATGACCGTGCTGACCATCGTGTCGCGCGTCACCGGGTTTATCCGCACGTGGGCCATGGCGGCCGCCATCGGCATGTCGCTGCTCTCGTCCTCCTATCAGGTTGCCAACAACCTGCCCAACATGCTCTACGAGCTCGTGATGGGCGGCATGCTCGTTACGGCGTTTTTGCCGGTGTATATGGGCGTGAGGCGCGAGCAGGGCCGCGAGGCATCGAACGAGTATGTCGGCAACCTGCTCGGTATTCTGCTTCTGCTGCTGGGCGGCATCTCGCTGCTGGGCACCGTGTTTGCTCCCGGCTTTATTTGGACGCAGTCGTTCCTTTCGGGCGATGGGGGCAGCATGGATACCGCTGCGTTCATGTTCCGCTTCTTTGCTATCCAAATTCTGTTTTATGGCTTGGGCTCGGTGTTCTCGGGCGTTCTCAACGCACACCGCGACTACTTCTGGTCGACGTTTGCCCCGGTTCTCAACAATGTCATCGTCATCGCCAGCTTTATGGGCTTTGCTCCCGTGTCTGCACAATTTGGCGAGCAGGCCGGTATTATCTTGATCGCAGCTGGTACGACCCTCGGCGTTTTTGTCCAGATGGCCTGCCAGATTCCCGCGCTTGGCAAGCATGGCGTACATCCTCATATCCATATCGACTTTAAGGACCCCGCGCTGCGACAGACGATTGCGCTTGGTATCCCGACGCTGCTCGCCACGGTGTGCATGTTTGTCTCGACCTCCATTACCAATGCCGCCGCGCTGGTGGTGCAGCCCGAGACCGGCCCTTCCGTCATCGCATATGCGCGCCTGTGGTACACATTGCCCTATGCGCTGATCGCCGCCTCGCTTTCGACGGCGCTCTATACCGAACTGTCTCACGATGCACAGGAGAAGGATTACGACAGCGTCCGCACGGGCATTTCGCGCGGTGTCGCCCAGATGCTCTTTTTCCTGATTCCGTTTGCGCTGTACCTGATCGTCTTCGCCCGTCCGCTCAACATGATCTACTGCGCCGGCAAGTTCGATGAATCCGGTGTGGCGCTGGTGTCGGAGTTCCTTATCTATCTGGCACTTTCCCTGCCGCTCTACGGCGTGGTCGTGCTGATGCAGAAGAGCTTCTCGGCCCTGCTCGATATGAAACCTTATAGCCGCTATTGCCTGTACTCCGCTATCGGTCAGGCCGGTTCGGTGCTGTTGTTTGGCGTGGTGCTGGGCTACGGTATGCCGGCAATTGCGCTTTCGTACGTCGTTGACTACGTGGTTTTGGTCGGATGCTCACTGTGGTGGCTGCGCCGTCGTCTGCATGGCCTTCAGGTCAAGTCTATCCTGCACGGCGGTTTCTTCGGCCTACTGTTCGGTGGCTTGGGCGCTGCCGCGGGCGCCGGCGTCATGTGGGCACTCGAGCACTTTTTCGGAGTGCTTGGCAGCTCGATCCTAATTACCCTGGGCTACGTTTGTGTTGCAGGCGTCGTCTCGCTCGCTGTAACTTTTGGCCTTGCCTTCGTCTTTAAGATGCCCGAGGTCTCGGCGCTGCTTCGTCGCAAGTAGGTGCGCGTGGCAGGTCACGACAACATTCCAACACTTGCCGAACAGGTTTCGCGCGTTCCCACGCAACCCGGCTGCTACCTTTGGAAAGATGCCAAGGGCGATGTCATCTATGTGGGCAAGGCAAAAAACTTGCGTGCCCGTATGCGTCAATACGTGACGCTGCAGGACGAACGTCAAAAGATCCCGCTCATGATGCAGCTGGTGGCGAGCTTCGACTATATCGTGGTGGAGACCGAGCACGAGGCACTGGTGCTCGAGCGCAATCTGATTGGCCAGTACCATCCGTACTTTAACGTCGATCTCAAAGACGATAAAAGCTATCCCTTTATCGCCATTACCAAGGGCGACCTGTTTCCGGCTATTAAATACACGCGAGAGCGTCATAAACCGGGAACGCGCTATTTTGGCCCCTATACCGATAGCCGTGCGGCACGTGAGACCATCGATACGCTACGCAAGGTTATTCCTATTTGCTCGGCATCCTGTGCGGAATGGCGCCGCTGCCGCCGCATCGTCGAATCTCATAAGGGCGAAGAAGACATCGTCAATATGATTTGCGCGCAAAACGGGCGTCCCTGCTTTGACTACCATGTCGGGCGCGGGCCGGGCGCATGCGTCGGCGCGATTTCCCCTGCCGACTATGCCAAGAACGTCAAGCGTGTCGAACGTTTCTTGTCGGGCCATCGCAAGGATGTCGTCGACGAGCTTACGTCCGAGATGACGGAGGCAGCCGAGACGCTCGATTTTGAGCGTGCAGCGCGCGTCAAGCGTCGTCTGGAAGTCATTAGAGGCCTGGACGATCGCCAACAGGTCGTTTTTCCATCAAGCGTCGATATCGATGTCATCGGCTTCTATCGCGAAGAGACTATCTCTGCCGCCTGCGTCTTTGTCGTTCGCGAGGGCCGAACGGTTCGAACTTGTGAGTTCATCCTCGATAAAGGCCTAGACGTCGACGAGGAAGAGCTTCAATCGGGCTTTCTTAAGCGCTATTACGACGAGACGGCTGATATTCCAGCCGAGATCAATCTCTCTGTCGAGCTTGAGGATGCCGAAGCGTTGGGGGAGTGGCTTGCGGGCAAGCGCGAGCGCTCTTGCCATCTCCATAGGCCGCAGCGTGGCGAAAAGCACCGCCTGCTCGATATGGCTTCCAAAAATGCGCGCCATGCCCTCATGCGCTACATGATGCGTACGGGGTATGCTGACGATCGCACCAATCAGGCGCTCCTGGAGCTCGAAAGTGCGCTGGCGCTGCCTGCGCCGCCGTTGCGCATCGAGTGCTTCGATATCTCGACGTTGCACGGCACCTTTACCGTCGCTTCGATGGTGGTATTTACCAACGGCCGTGCCGACAAGGGCCAGTATCGTCGCTTTAAAATTCAGGCCGAATTGGACGAGGCGAACGACTTCGTATCGATGTCCGAGGTTCTGGGACGTCGCTATGCTCCTGAGCGCATGGCGGACGAGCGCTTTGGCTCGCGCCCCGATTTACTCGTTGTCGATGGCGGCAAGCCGCAATTGACCGCTGCAATTAAGCAACTTGAGGCGCTCGGCCTCGATATACCAGTTTGTGGCTTGGCAAAGGCCGATGAGGAGGTTTTCGTGCCGTGGGACGAGACTCCCGTCGTGCTGCCGACCGGCTCCGCTTCGCTTTATCTAATCAAGCAGGTTCGCGATGAATCCCACCGATTTGCAATTACGTTCCACCGCGAGTTGCGCGATAAGGCTATGACGGTTTCGGTGCTTGACGACGTTCCAGGCGTGGGACCCACCAGAAAACGTGCCATTATGCGCCATTTTGGCTCGATGAAGCGTTTGCGCGCGGCAAGCGAGCAGGAGATTGCAGAAGTTCGAGGCGTTCCGGCCGATGTCGCCAAAGCAGTCCACGAGGCACTTGTTGCATGGAATGCCGAGCGTGCCCAGACGTCGGCCAACCGTTCCGAAAACTAAACGTGCTTCTAAACAACTGATATACATGATTGGCCGATTTTCAATCATTTGTTTCGCGGCGATTACCTGCAGATTTCGGGTTTTATTAACGCTAAAACGTTTGACTAACCATGGTGAATAACACTGCTATCCTGCGGGTTGACGAAGACTGATATCTCACCTCGTCGATACATACTGTCTGCCGAATCATTTGTCAATGAATTCGGCGAACGGTAGTAAATACCGTTCAAGCGGATGTATGTATCGGTCGCCGAGCGCGGCACCTCACTTGGGTTCGTCGGTAGGTAAGGTATATATCGTCCGCAAGTTGCGCGGGGGCACGTCTAGGTGCTCCCGGGTAAGATTCTCTATTGATAGGAGAAGACATGGCCATCATCAACAAGGGTATGTCCAGGCGTTCGTTCCTCGGCCTCACCGGCAGCGTCGCTGCTGTCGCAGGGCTTGGTCTCACCGGCTGCGGTGGCAGCTCTAGCGACGAGGGTTCCGCTTCCGGTTCCACCGATTCCGCCAACCGTGGCGGCGGCGTGATCACCGCTGGTTCCGCTTACGCTCCGTCCAGCTTCGATCCCGCCAGCACCGGCTCCGCTGTGGGCCTGGGTGCTAACTGGCACGTCGTCGAGGGCCTCTATGGCATCGATTACCACGACTACAGCACCTTCAACGAGCTCGCCACCGACGATCCCAAGTCTGTGGACGACACCACTTTCGAGGTCACCATCCGCAAGGGCGCCAAGTTCTCCGATGGCACCGAGGTCACCGCTGACGATGTCGTCGCTTCCTACACCGCTTGCGCCGCTTCTGCTACGTATGCTCCGTTCTTCCAGCCCTTCGAGTCCATCGAGGCCAAGGACGCCAGCACCGTGACGGTCAAGACCAAGGTCCCCAACTTCTCCCTGCTCAAGGATCGTCTGGCCATCGTCCGCGTTACCCCGGCCACCCAGACCGAGGAGGATCGCGCCAAGCAGCCGATCGGCTCCGGCCCCTGGATGTACGACTCTATCTCCGATACCGAGATCACCCTGGTTCCCAACCCCGAGTACAACGGTGAGTATGCTGCCGAGGATAAGAAGATCCAGTACAGCATCCTGACCGACCCCACCGCTCGCGTTACCGCTCAGCAGGAGGGCTCCACGCTCGTTATGGAGCTCGTTACCGCTGACGCCGTCGACCAGCTCGAGAGCGCCGGCTGCAAGATCGATAACGTTCAGGGTTTCGGCACCCGCTTCATCATGTTCAACGTCGCCAAGGAGCCTTGGAACAACGTCAAGGTCCGTCAGGCTGTCATGTATGCACTCGACACCGAGAAGATGGTCAGCAACACCTTCGCCGGCCTTGCCACCGCTGCCAGCTGCTACCTGCCCAAGAGCTTCACCAACTATCATGAGGCTTCCACGGTGTATAAGACCGACGCCAAGAAGGCCAAGAAGCTCATCGAGGAGTCTGGCATCACCCCGGGTGCCATCACCCTGCGCACCACCGACAACGAGCAGATCAAGGGCATGGCCGCCCAGGTCAAGAACGACCTCGACGCTCTCGGCTTCGATGTGACCATCCAGACCGATACCTCGCCGGCCACCTACGCTGCCATCGACGGCGGCGAGGCCTACGATATCCTCCTTGCCCCTGGCGATCCTTCCTGCTTCGGCGCCGACCCCGACCTGCTGCTTAACTGGTGGTACGGCGACAACGTCTGGATGCAGACCCGTTGCCCGTGGAAGGAGTCCGCTGAGTGGCAGAAGCTCCACAGTCTCATGGACGAGGCTCTTGCCGCCGAGGGCGACGAGCAGCAGAAGAAGTGGAACGAGTGCTTCGACATCATTGCCGACAACGCTGTTCTGTACCCCGTTGTCCACGTCAAGACCGTCTCCGCTTCCTGGGACGATCCGTCCACTGCGCCCAACGGCGAGGCCCTCGATGGCTTCAAGGGCATCGGCACGACGAGCATGTCCTTCAGGGGCGTCGCGACCGTCAAGGCGTAAGGCTCGCTTGAGTCTGTATGCAGGATGTCGGTCGTTGGGACCGTATCCTCATAGTTGAAACAAAGACCCGGGCGGCAACGATGTCGCTCGGGTCTTGTAATGAGTATCCGTACTCATATACCAGTTGGGCCTACCGACAAAAGAAAGGGGAGAGAACGTGAACAACTTGCTACGTTTGATTGGAAGGCGTCTCGTGGCGCTGCCGATCATGGCATTGGGCGTCACCGTCCTGGTGTTCTTCCTTATGTCGTTCTCCAAGACCGACCCCGCCTATACGGCGTTGGGTGACGGTGCCTCGCCCGAGGCGGTTGCCGAGTACCATGAGAAGTATGGTCTGGACGACCCCTGGCCCGTGCGCTACGTGCGCTACATGGGCGATCTGATCCATGGCGACATGGGCACCTATGGTGCTGCTCGCAACTCCGTTGCCAAGCGCATCTCCACTGCCCTGCCCGTCACGATGCAGCTGACCTTCATCGGTCTTGCCATCGGCGCGGTCGTTTCGTTTTTACTCGGCGTCATCGCGGCACTGTATCGCGATAAATGGCCGGACCAAGTGATCCGCGTCTTCTCCATCGCCGGCTTGGCAACCCCGTCGTTCTGGCTTGCCGTTCTGTTGATTCTGCTGTTCTCTTCCTACCTTAAGGTGCTTCCGGCGTCCGGCGCTCTGCCTCACTTCACCACCAACCCGGCTGGCTATCTGGGACGTATGATCATGCCCGCCATTGCTCTTGCCTTCCCGCTGACGGGTCAGATGACTCGTATCGTGCGTACGGCCATGGTCGAGGAGCTCGACAAGGACTATGTCCGTATGGCTCGCGGCGCCGGCGTTCCCGAGAAGGTCGTCGTCGGCATCAACGTACTTCGCAATGCGCTGATCACCCCGGTCACCACCCTCGGTCTTAAGATCGGTTACCTCATGGGCGGCGCCGTCGTCATCGAGGTTATCTTCAACCTCCCCGGCATGGGCACCGCGATCCTGCAGGGCGTTCAGGGCAACGAGGCGAACCTGGTTCAGGGCGTCGTCATCGTCGTTGCTCTTGCCTTCATCATCATCAACATCGTGGTTGACATGCTCTACCTGCTCATCAACCCGCGCATCAGGACGGTGTAGATTATGGTAAAGATTCGAGAGAAGCAAACCGAGCAGCTCGAGAAGGCTGCCTCCAAGGGGCTCAAGCTCGGTGGCTGGAAGAAGATGACGCTGTCTTCTAAGATTGCCGCCGTCGTGCTGGCGCTGGTCGCCCTGACCGCGATTCTGGCGCCCCTTCTTGCCCCCTATAGCCCGGTCGAGATCTTTACGGCTCGCCAGGCTCCCGGCAACGGATTTATCTTCGGTACCGACGATAAGGGTCGCGACATTCTGTCGCGCATGCTCTACGGTGGTCGTTACTCGCTGATTATCGGCTTTGGCGCCACTGCCATGGCTCTGGTCTGCGGCTCGGTCGTGGGCGCCCTTGCGGCGGTTTCGCGCAAGGCCGTTTCCGAGACGATCATGCGTATCCTGGACATCATCATGTCTATCCCGGGCATCGCCCTCGCGGCCGTCTTCGTCTCCATCCTGGGCAACTCCGTGCCGTCGATCATCTTCGCCATCGGCTTTATGTACACTCCGCAGATTGCCCGTATCGTGCGCGCCAACATCGTGTCCGAGTACGGAGAGGACTATGTCCGCGCGGTCATCGTTTCCGGCGCCAAGGCTCCGTGGATTTTGATCAAGCATGTTCTGCGTAACTGCATCGCCCCGATCATGGTCTTCACCGTTACCCTGGTCGCCGACGCCATCATCTTCGAGGCCTCGCTGACCTTCATCGGCGCTGGTATCCAGGAGCCCACCGCTACCTGGGGCAACATCCTCGCCGACGCCCGCGGCGGCGTGCTCGCTGGCCGTTGGTGGCAGGCGCTGTTCCCGGGTCTGGCCATCATGATCACCTGCCTGGCGCTCAACATCCTCTCCGAGGGCATTACCGACGCTATGGCCGCTGCTCCCTCCGCCGCCCTGGATCCGACCGACTCCTCCAAGCGCCGCGAGGCCGACCTGCTGGTCTCCGACCCCGTTCGCGCCTACAAGGAGCAGGCTCAGTCCCTGTCCGCCCGTCTTGGTGCTCTGCGTGATGTCGAACTCAAGCGTAACGACCGCCATGTGCCCGATGAGTCCGTTGAGCCGATCCTTTCGGTCCGCGATTTCTGCATCCAGTTTGAGCACCACGGTGACATCAACGTCGTCGACCACGTCAACTTTGATGTCCGTCCTGGCCAGACCATGGGCCTGGTCGGTGAGTCCGGCTGCGGTAAGTCCATCACCACGCTGGCCATCATGGGCCTGACCGACGATGACGAGCATCTTTCCGGCGAGGTTCTCTGGGAGGGCCGCGACCTGCTCAAGATGAGCAAGAAGGAGTGGTTCGGCCTGCGCGGTACCGATATCGCCATGGTCTATCAGGACGCCCTGTCCTCGCTCAACCCCTCCATGCTTATTTCCGCCCAGATGAAGCAGCTCACCAAGCGTGGCGGCACCCGTAGCGCCGAGGAGCTCCTGGAGCTCGTGGGCCTCGACCCCAAGCGTACGCTCGAGAGCTATCCGCACGAGCTTTCCGGTGGTCAGCGCCAGCGCGTTCTGATCGCTATGGCCCTTACCCGCGACCCCAAGCTGGTCATCTGCGACGAGCCCACGACCGCTCTGGACGTTACCGTCCAGAAGCAGGTCATCAAGCTGCTCAACGACCTTCAGGCCAAGCTCGGCTTTGCCATGATCTTCGTCTCGCATGACCTGGCGCTGGTCGCCGAGGTCGCCCATAACATCACGGTTATGTACGCCGGTCAGGTTATCGAGCAGGCGCCCACCAAGGAGCTGCTCACCAACCCGATTCACGAGTACACCCGCGGTCTTCTGGGTTCCGTTCTGTCCATCGAGAGCGGTTCGGGCCGCCTGCACCAGGTGCCCGGCGCCGTTCCGAGCCCGCGCGATTTCCCCAAGGGCGATCGCTTCGCGCCCCGCTCGAGCCATCCGCGTATTGGCCTGGACACCCGTCCGGTCTTCAAGCGCGTGCCCGGCACCGAGCACTTCTATTCCGAGCTCCCCGACGAGGTGCTCAAGGCAAATGGTTTGACCCCTCACGCGGAGGTGATGTAGATGAGCGAGACCGCAGTCAACGGCGTCGAGCCGATCATCTTCCTTGATGACGTCCACGTCACCTTTAGGACCCGTACCGGCTCGATTCTGCACCCTAACCTGGTTCACGCCGTCCAGGGTGTAACGATTAAGCTCATGCCCGGTCAGACGATCGGCATCGTCGGCGAGTCCGGTTGCGGTAAGTCCACCACCGCCAACGTCATGTGCGGCCTGCAGGCCCCCACGAGCGGCAAGGTCTACTTTAAGGGCAAGGACGTTACCAAACGTACCGCCGAGGACCGCCGCCACATGGGTCGCGTCATCTCGGTCGTGTTCCAGAACCCGGCCACGGCGCTCAACCCCCGCATGGTCGTTCGCGAGCAACTGCTCGACCCCATGCGCGTCCACAACCTGGGTACCGAGGCCGAGCAGGAGAAGCGCGTCAAGGAGCTCTTGGAGCTCACCGGTCTGCCCAGCTCCGCCGCCGAGGTTCTTCCCGGCCAGCTTTCGGGCGGCCAGCGCCAGCGCGTCGCAATTGCCCGTGCCCTGTCGCTGAACCCCGATGCCATCATCGCCGACGAGCCCACCTCGGCTCTGGACGTTTCGGTCCGCGCGCAGATTCTGAACCTGCTGACCGACCTTAAGAAGGAGCTCGGCCTGGCCATGGTGTTCATCAGCCATGACATCCAGACGGTCCGCTATATCTCTGACGACATCATCGTTATGAATGGCGGCAAGATCGTCGAACAGGGCGAGGCCAAGCAGGTCTTCCAGCACCCCCAGGACCCCTACACCAAGATGCTGCTCGGCGCTGCGCCGTCGCTGCTGCATCCCAAGCTCGGCGAGTAGTCTCGCTTTCCCTCCCGTGCGCCCGGTTCCCTTGCCGGGCGCACCTCCGTTGCGATTTCGAAAGGTTGGGTTCACGAGCCATGCCAAGTGCTCAGGAGCTACAACAGCAATTTGGTGAATATCGAGGCGCTATGCCCCGCCCATCGGATTTCGATCTCTTTTGGAAGGACCGCATGGCCGAGGCCGACGCCGTCGAGCTCGACTACGCGATTGAGGCGGCTTCGGTTGCGGATTCCGCAACCTGTCGGTTTTTCGACCTCTGGTATACCGGCATGTGTGGCGCACGCCTGCATGCTAAGTACCTTAAACCCGTCTCGGATGAGCCCGTGCCATTGGTACTTCAGTTCCATGGATATCCGGGTGCAAGCCGCAGCTGGTTTGAGCAGGCGTCGTTTGCGGGCATGGGCATGGCGCTCATCGCCCTCGACTGCCCCGGTCAAGGAGGTCCCTCCGAGGACATTGGTGGATTTGAGGGCACAACGGTCGCGGGCCATATCGTCGCCGGAATCGACGGCGACCCGGCCAACCTCTACTATGTCCGCTTGCACCAAGATATTCGCATCCTGTGCCGCATCGTTCGCGAGCTTGAGGGCATCGATCTTGCCCACGTATTTGTGAACGGCGCGTCGCAGGGCGGCGGTTTGGGCATTGCGACCTGTGCGCTTAACGGCGAGCTTATCAATCGCGCCGCCATCCTCTATCCCTTCCTGTCGGATTTCCGCCTGGTCTGGGATTTGGACGCCGACGATATTGCCTACGAGGGTCTGCGCTATTGGTCGCGTTGGTTTGACGAGGACTCGACTCGTATCGAGGAAGCCTATGCCAAGCTGGCGTACTTCGATTCCAAGAATTTTGCCCCCATGGTCAAGTGCCCCGTGCTGTTTGGCACGGGCACGGCCGATACCGTCTGTCCGCCGGCAACGCAGTTTGCGGTGTACAACAACCTGTCCTGCGATAAGCGTCATGAGTTCTTTGAGGGCTTTGGCCACGAGGAGATTCAGGATTTTGACGATCTGATCATTCCGTTTTTCTGTGAGGGAGGGGAGGCTCATGTCTAAGTGCGAGAGCAATGTTGACGAGCTGATAGTCCCCGGGCTCGTGGGAATTCCCGGAACGGTTTCATCAAGGCTCGCAGAATATCGGGACTGGCACGGCGATGTCCAAGCAGATGTTTCTGATTTAGAGACATGCGCTTCGAATCTTGAGATTCAAGGCCAGGCCATTACGGCGATTGACTTTGTTAACCCCTGCGCTCGTTACTCGGAGATTTCCTTTGAGCTCGGTGACGATGCGGTCCACGCTCGCTTGATTGAGCCTGTTGGTCGTGCCCGAGTATCTAAGCGCGTGCCGCTGTGCCTGATGTTCCACGACATCGATCGGCCTGTGCGCGGCTGGCATCACATGACGAGATTTGCCGCCATGGGGTATGCCGTCCTCGCGCTGGATGACGATGTCGCTGGTGCGGACGACCTGCAGCGGGGGATTGCTTCGCCCGCTTTTGTCAAGCGCGTCCGTTGGGGTTGCGCGATGGCGAAGGTGGCGCGCAATCTTGATGGCATGGACCCCGACCGCATCTTTGCATGGGGCGAGGGTCTTGGCGGCGGAGTCGCGCTGGCGGTTTCTGCTCTGGACGAGCGGGGCCTCGCCTGCACGGCGGTTGCCAATCCGCTTCCTGGCGGCCTCGAGGCGCTGTCGTCTCGGGTGCGCGGATCGGTGCTCATGGGCACATCGCTTATGGATACCGTGAGCGATCCCAAGGATCAGTTTGCCGTATTCAACGGTCTTGAGTGTGACCGGAGGCATATCATCTATGCCAAATACGCTCATGAGCGTATCAATGCGTTCGAAAACGAAGTCGTCGACTTCTTTAACCAAACGTTCTACCCGTGTTCTTTGGCCTAGACGGCCTGGACACTGCCAACAAGAGTGGGTGGCATAGGGCCGCCCGCCAGACAACTAAGGAGATTCTTGTGGCAACTCAGAAATTCACCGGCGTTATCCCTCCCGTCGTTGTTCCCGATACCGAAGACCACCAGCTCGACGTTGCCTCCTTTGAGCGCAGCATCAACCGCATGATCGATGCCGGCGTCGATGGCCTGTTCTTCCTGGGCTCTTCGGGCGAGGTCGTTTTCTCCACCGATGAGCGTCGTCGCCAGATCATCGCCGAGGCCGTTCGTATCGTCGACCACCGCGTGCCCGTCCTGGTCGGCATCATCGATACCGAGACCGAGCGCATGATCGAGCACGGTAAGGTCGCTCAGGAGCTGGGCGCCGATGCGCTTGTCGCCACCTGCCCGTTCTATGCCCTGCAGGGCATGACCGAGGTCGAGGAGCACTTCCGCATCCTGCACGAGGAGCTCGACCTGCCCATCTTTGCCTATGACATTCCCGTCTGCGTTCACACCAAGCTCCCCTGGAAGCTCCTTGCCAAGCTCGGCGCCGAGGGCGTCCTTGCTGGCGTCAAGGATTCCTCGGGTGATGACATCTCGTTCCGCTATCTCGTTCAGGAGAACGAGAAGAACGGCCATCCGATGAGCATCCTCACCGGTCACGAGGTTGTTGTCGACGGCGCTTACCTCGGTGGCGCCGACGGTTCTGTCCCGGGCCTTGCCAACGTTGAGCCCGAGGGCTACGTGCGCCAGTGGAAGGCCGCTCAGGCCGGTGACTGGGCTACCGTCAAGGCCGAGCAGGATCGCCTCAACGAGATCTCCCACATCTGGGATGTCACCTCGGGCGTCCAGGGCTATGCCGGTGGCGTCGGCGCCTTCAAGACCGCTATGAACCTCATGGGCATCTTCGACAGCCCGACCATGCCGCGCCCGGTGAAGGCCATGACTGGCGAGAACGTCGAGGCTATTAAGAAGGTCCTCCAGGACAACGGTCTCCTGTAAAGCTTTCCCAGGCACCCGACCTCGCCGTTCAACCGTGTGGCCATGACCCGTTAGGTCAATGGCCACACGGTTTCTCGGCGATCTCGGGCACCTGGATAACCTTTACTGCGCTGTGACGGCTAGCCTGACGGCGCATTTCCTGTAGTTGTTTTTATCTCCGAAGGAGAGCGACATGGAGAACAAGTACGTCTGCTCTGTCGATATCGGCGGAACTAAGATCGCGACTGCCATCATGGAGTACCCGGCTGATGGCAGCGTGCCCCATCCGGTCTTTGAAGCTGAGGTTCCCACCGAGGCCCAAGAGGGCGGTGAGGCCGTCTTCCAGCGTATCGAGGCGTCCGTCAAGGCTGCTCTCGAGGCGAATCCCGATGTCGAGGTCCTTGGCGTCGGTATCGGTGCCGCCGGCGTCGTCGATCCCAAGACGGGCGCCATCGCGTATGCCAATGAGATCATGCCCGGCTGGTCCGGCGTTCAGTTGGGGCCGCGTCTGCGCGAGGATCTCGGTCTTCCCGTTGCCGTTGTAGGCGACGTGCAGGCTCATGCTCTGGGCGAGGCCCACTGGGGCGTCGGCAAGGGCAAGTTCTCCGTCTTGTGTCTTGGCATCGGTACGGGCATCGGCGGCGCATATGTCGAGAACGGCCGCGTAATGCAGGGCTTCCATGGTGCTGCCGGCCATATGGGCCACATCGAGTGCTCGGCTGCCGCCGGCATTCCCTGCGCCTGCGGGCGTTCTGGTCATCTTGAGTCGGTAGCCTCGGGCACCTCGATTGGCCGTATGTACGACGAGCGCTTCGGTCGAGTTGACCCCAGCCGTCCTTCGGTCGGTCGCGACGTGAACGACCTGTGCCGTGCTGGCGACGCAAAGGCGACCGAGGTCATCCATGACGCTGGCTTTGCGCTGGGCGCCAGCTTGGGCTCGCTCGCCAATATCCTTGACCCGGAGGTCATCGTGCTTTCGGGCGGTGTGATTCACCAGGGTCCCGATTGGCGCTCGCAGACGTGGAAGGACTCGGTGCACGAGGGCTATGCCAGCCAGGCGCTCGACCCGCTTCAGGACACGCCGATCCTCATCGGTTCTCTGGAGGGCGACGCGCCGCTCATCGGTGCCGCCGAACACCTTCTTGCGTCGTTGAAGTAAGCATAACTACCAAGTGCGCCTTCTGAGGTGCCGCAGATTGACGTGAAAGAGGAGCGAAGCGTACTTCGGTACGCGAGCGACGGTTTGAACGTCAAGGTGCGGTGTCTCAGAAGGCTATTTTGAGAAAGGTTGAGTCGAACATGACCGTTGATCCTTTGATTCAATCCCTGAAGGGCAAGCTCGTCGTGAGCGTTCAGGCCTATATGGGCGAGCCGCTTCGTACGCCCGAAACCATGGCTCAGATGTCTCGCGCCTGCGAGCTTGGCGGCGCCGCCGCTATTCGCTGCCAGGGTCTTGCTGACATCGCCGCCATTAAGGGCCGCTGCGAGGTTCCCGTCATCGGCTTGTGGAAGGATGGACACGAGGGCGTCTACATCACGCCGACGCTGCGTCATGCTCGCGCCTGCGTTGCCGCCGGTGCCGACATCGTGGCAATTGACGCCACTGATCGCCCGCGTCCCGATGGCAAGACCGTCGAGGACACCTTCCGTCCGCTGCACGAGGAGGGCGTGCTCCTGATGGCCGACTGTGCCACCATCGAGGATATTCGTCGTGCTGTCGACATGGGCTTCGACCTGGTGTCCACCACGCTTTCCCATGGTGTTGCCGCTATCGATTGCACCATGGCCGACGGTCCCGATCTGCCTCTCCTGCGCCAGGCGACCGAGGAGTTTCCCGGCCTTCCCATCATCTGCGAGGGCCGCGTGCACACGCCCGAGGAGGCCCGCGCCGCAATTGATGCGGGCGCTTGGGCAGTTGTCGTGGGCACTGCCATCACGCACCCCACGAGTATTACGAGTTGGTTCAAAGCCGCGCTTGAGGCGTAAGACGGACCTTGTATCCGCTCAGGGCGGTATACTCATTAAAGGCAATTGACCGCGCGGGATCCGGGTTGCTGGGTCCCGCGCTTGTTTTTAGGAGGCAGCACATGCAAAAGGGAGATGCCATGGATGCGGCGGAGCGCTCGGAGCGCATCCCCGATATCGTCATCATCACCGGAATGTCCGGATCGGGCCG
>JAIIUG010000024.1:0-25159 GCA_022739635.1 Collinsella sp.
TAGCAGCACCTCGCTTCCGAACGACCGGTATACGTAGAGCCATTGTCTCACGGTGTCGCGCGGGACCGACAGCGCCTTCGCCGCCGACTCGGAGCCGTGCCCTCGCTCGAAGAGCCCGATCGCCGCCTTCCTGGCCTCGATGTCGTGTTTCACTCTCAAGTCGACACGTATAAAAAGCCTCCCATTTCTCGTGTCCAAGAAATGGGAGGCAGTTCACCCCGGAGGGACGCCTTTTTGCTCGGTATGATGCGAGTCGTTAGCGACGACGCTTGCGGTCGATCACGCGGGCCGCCGCCAGTGCGGTGACACCGGAGCCACCAGCAAGTGCGGCTGCAAGAATCGATGCATCGCCAGTACCCGGCAGGCCCGAACCCTTCGAAGGCCTACCAGGCTTCTTGTTGTGGTCGGAACCACCCTGCTGGCTGCCGCCAGTCGTACCGGGCTTCTCGGGCTGCCCGGGCTTATCGGTGCCCGAGCCGCCAAAGCTGGCCATTGCGGCATTCAAAGACTCGAGTGCGGCGGAGACCTCATCGGCAGAGCCGCGCTCAAGCAGCCCCTTAGCGGCGGCGATGGCATCGGCAAGCTGGGCCTTCTGCTCATCGGTACCGTTGGAGGTATCCATGTTCTCGGCCTTGACGATAGCGTCCTTAAGGGCGCTCACGTTGACCAGTGCCTTCAGAGCATCGGCGATCTTGGCGCGCGCGGCGGCAACATCGTCGACGGAACCGTTCTTGAGAACTTCCTCGGCATCGGCGACAGCAGCGTTGAGCTGAGCCATCGAATCCTTGGTGTAGTCCTCGGCACGAGCGCTCTTGGCAGAAGCGATATCGGCCTTGAGCGCCTTGACGTTGACCAGAGCGGCCTTGGCATCGTTGATTGCCTGGGCCAGGTCAGCGTCGTTGGCGGAATCGTGCGGAGCCTTGGCAGCCTCGATAGCGGCAGCAAAGGGTGCCCAGCTCGCCACGGTGTAGTCGGCCTCGTTGAGCTTCTCGGCCTCGGCAATGACCTTGTTCAGGTCGACAGCCTCACGCAGGGCAAGACCGGCCTTAGCGTCGTTGAGCTTCGCGGCCGCAGCAGCAACCTGCTCGGCAGTACCGTTCTTAAGGGCAGCAGCAGAGTCGTCGAAAGCCGCCTTGTAGGCGTTATAAGACTCATCGGTATACAGCTTGCCGTTGGTCTTCTTAAACTCGGCACGGGCAGCGATAAGCTCGCTGGCATCGACCAGCTTGCCCTCGGCGTCCTCGAGCGCAGCCTGTGCTGCCTTGAGCTGCTTCGGGGTCGCCTTGGTATTGGCGATCAGGTTCTCAAGCGCGCTCATGGCATCGCGATAGGCGGCAGCGCTGTCGGTCGTGTACTTGTCGGCGGCGGCGTCGGCCTCGCCGTACACCAGCTTGGCGTCGGCAAGGGCGACCTCGGCACGCTGCTGAGCGCTCTGGTCAAAGACCAGGGCAGTCTTCTTGGCCTCAAGCGCGGCAAGAAGCGCCTCGCCCTCGGTCTTGGCAAGATCCTCAGGATGCGCGAAAGCCTGCTCGGCCTCGGCATATGTATCGGAATATGCCTGATAGCTCGCGACGGTGTACTGGCCATCGTCGTTGGAGACCTTCTTGGGAAGCTCCTTGCCCGCGTACTTCTCGACACCGGCGGCGTCGGCAGACCTCAGGGCAGCGGTAGCAGAATCGACCGTCGTCTGCGTGGCCTTGGTATTGGCAAGAGTGTCCTGCGCATTGGCGAGGGCCTTCTTAAAGGCATCGGCAGTCGACTTGGTCCAACCGCTCACGTCCTTATCCTTGAGCTCATCGACAGCAGCCTGCAGCGCCGTGGTATCGGCGGGGTTGGCATCGTCGATCAGGAAGAACTCGGCAATCTCGGGGACCGTGCCGTCCCACGTGACCTTGATGTCCTTAACGGCAGAGAAGGTCGAACCGGCAGCGCGGGTGAGCGTGCCAAAGCAGAACTCGCTTACGGGCTGGCTCAACGTGCCCAGGTCGATGTCCTCCGTCTTGCTATAGGCGGCATCGGTATAAACCGTAGCAGTCACCTTTGCGTTGGAGGGCGTACCGGCAGAGACGATGCGCACGCCCGAGAACACCTTGCCACCCTCGGCAATGGGCTCGGAGACGTGATACACCAGGGTGCCCTTGTTGTCCTGCGGACGCCAGGCGGTCTTGGTATCACCATCGGCAAGGTTAGCCGGCGTCTTGCCCTCGACCTCGGTGCTCGAGGAATCAAAGTCGGCATCGCCATAGGTGCTTACATACTCGCCGCCGTTGATACGGATCTCACCGATCTCGATCCAGCGCTGTGTGTAGGTCGCGGTAAAGCGAATGCGCATGTAGCGACCGGTCACATTGAGCTTCTCGGTACCGTTGGGATCGTTTTCGTTGGTAGCGGTGACATCGGTCTTGGGGTTGGCCGTGCACATGTTGCCCGGGTTCTTGGTGTCGTGCGTGAGCCAAGCTGCGTTCTTAGCGGTATCGCTGTTAAACGTGTTCTCGATCGTAGCAGCATCGCTGTTGATCTTAAGAACCTCGGTCCACTGACCATCAGCAGCATCCGGGCTGTCGGCGACCTCGATAACACCCTTGCGGATGAAGTCATAGGTCGTCTCGGGCACGTAGTATGCGATGGAGTTGATCTTGCGCTCCTGGCCAAGATCGAACACGATCGTGCTGCCCTCGGTGGCACCCTGCGTGTTCTTGAAGGTCGTGGACAGATCGCCATCGAAGATCTTCGAAGCATCAAAGTTGCCCAGGTCGCCCTTCACATAGGACGGAGCCTTGACCATCTTGTAGCTCGCGGAGAAATTGGTGAACGTCACGTCACATGCGGCGGATGCCTGAATGCCAACATAACGAGCCTTGACGGGCTTCTTGGCGCCCGCGTAATCGATCCACTCGAGAGCGTTCTGCGAGTACACGACCTTGGCGCCCTTGGGAAGAGTCATGCCGTCGGTGTTGATGGCGACGTCGTTGCGCACTGCGCCCAGATCGACCGCAAGGTAGTTGCCGGCCCCAAACGAGACGGTGCCGTCGGAAAGCTGGACGCTGCCGTCCTTGCCCGTGGCCTTAAGGGCAACGCCCGAGATGTCGGAGCGGATGGTGCCGGTGCTGGCTTCCTTGCCCTTAGAAGTGGCGATCTCGCAGACCTGCCACCACTTGGCGGTGTCCTCGGTCGCACGCACGCGAATGCCGCGAATCTGCACGTTCTCGAAATCAAATTCCTGCTCACGGCTCGATGTGATATCGCCGCACTCGACCCAGTTGGCGCCATCGACGGTGTACTCGAGCGCACCGGCAGAAAGATTGTCGTTGCCCTGGACATAGCGCACATGGCCCACGGTCTTGGGAGCGGAGTAGGTAACGGTAATGGTGTCACCGCTCTTGATGTTGCCGCCGCCAGAGTTGTGCTTAACCCAAGCGTACGTATCCTCGTTACCGTCGACAACACGGGAAAGTGCATAGTTCTGGTACACATCCAGGCCCGTGCTCGTAACCGTAGCGGTGGGCTCGGGCTCGGTGGAAGCACCCTTGGTGGCAGAAAGCTCAAAGACCTTCCACCAAGACTTGGTGGCAGCGGTGTTCTTGACGCGGATTGCCTTGGCCTTGACGGCGCTGGGCAGCGTGATGGTCTGGGTGGCCGTGCCGTCGATATCGCCGGCCTTGATCCACGTGCCCGCCTCGTTTTGGTACTCGAGCACGCCGGCGTTGATACCATCACCAGAAGTGGGCTCGTTGCCGTTGCGTGCCGCCTGCACGAAGGTGAACGTATCGACCACGGACGTCTTGGTAAACGTAAGGGTCACTGTGGCGTTAGGTTGCGTGGTATCGCGGATATCGTACTCGGGGTCGTCGGCATTGGCCTTCTTGTACTGAAGGTGCGCATAGGTCGAGACGTTGCCGTCGTTGATGTTGGAGAGCGACTGTGCGGCCAAAACCTGGCCATCGATGGTCACCGCGCCTGCGACGGGCTGACCCTCGGGAGTCTGCTCTTCTTTGTTGACCTGGATCTCGTAGATGGTCGGCCAAGCATCGCGGCTGTTATCCTGCGTGGCGATGAGGCGAACGCCATAGACGCCCTTGACGTCCAGGCCGGTAACGGTGACGGTCGTGCCAGTCAGATCACCCTGGCCCTCAACGTCATTCCAGTTCTTGCCATCATAGGTCTGGAGCTTGGCATGCTGCATATAGTCAGCGCCATTGCCCTGAATAAAGGTCACGTTGGTCAGATCGAACGGCTTGTTCTTGATCATGCCAAAGTACGTACCCGCCGTGAGCTTGTTGGGGGTCTTGTAGATAACGCCCGTGTTGGCCTTACCGTCAAAGACGTTCTCGACCTTGCCCTCGGGAGTGTCGGTACGGCTGGTCACAAACTGCGTGGTATCGGCATTGGGGTCGGCAGCTAGCGTAGCGCGCTGACCCAGGTAGTTGTTGAGGGCATTAAGCATCGGCATGATGTAGGCCTTGCCCACCGATGCATACTCGGTGTGGTCCACATAGTGGAAGCCGTGCTTGTGAGAGGCAGCGAGTGCCTCGGAACCCTCGGAATACTTAGAAAGCATCTGAGAGCTGTCGCCCGAGAGGTCGGCCTTGAGTGCCTGAAGCTCGGCAATAGCGGCACGCGTCACGTCATCCCAAGCATCAATCCAATACACGATCTGGTCGAGCATGGCCTTGTTGCCGGCATTGGAACGATAGGTCTTGGCGGACTTCCGCAGACCACGGAAGAGCTCAATCATCTGGTCGCAATCCTCGGCGGTTGCGGTACCAGAGGTAACCTTGCCCTGGAAAGCCTGGAGCTCGGTCTTGATATTGGCGGACTCACGGCTCTCGAAGACTACGCCACCGCCGGTATAACGCTTCATGTGGCGGCTCAGCTCGCGCAGCGCGTTGGAGCCCTTCGTGGCGATGGGAGAATTGTGGTCGACGTAGGAGAACGAATCCTCCCAAGCCTGGTCGGCGTGCTCCTGGCTCTTCCACAGATTCCAAGAGAAATCGGCGTTCATGAAGATAGCGGCCTTGGAAGGCTCGGACTGCTGCATGGGGTTGAGCACGACGCCCTGAACCTTGCCGGGCTGGACATCGGTGCCCAGGGCGTTCTCATAGCCGCCCATGGACAGGGTGTCCTTGCTGTTGTCGGTGCACGGCCAGTTGATCCACATAAAGGGAGCAACGCCAGAATTGTTGGTGAAGGACGACGTGAAGTTATTGTCGACCTTGCCCCACACGCGGCCACCGGTGTTGATGACCTGGACGCTCTTGGGGAGGTTGGCATACCAAGACTCGCCCCAGCCCATATAGTTCACAGGGCAGAAGATAAGCGTGTCTTTGAGACCAGGGTACTTAAGCGATCCGTCGGCGTTCTTCTCGGTCTGCTTCTCGTGCAGCCAATCGGTCATGTCATTGCAAAGCCTGGTGTACAGAGCGCTGCCCTGGTTGCCGGCGTCATCTGCCAGGATGGAAATCTGCCTAACGCCATGGTCCATAACCTGGGTGAATTTTTCCTTGAGAACAGCCACGGACTCGTCGTAGTTAGAGTTCGTAATGGGGTTGTGCATAAACGGATGAAGCGCGAACACAAAGCGGCACTTGGAGGTGTTGCCGGCCTCTGCAAGCGGTTCGATCTTCTCGGTCAGCTCTTCCTCGGTGTAGAGATCACGCCACTTGGCATTGTGCTTGGGGTCATCCTTGGGGGCGTAGACATATGCGTTGAGCTTGTAGTAGCCACCCCACTGCATCAGGTTCACGCGATCCTCGGTGCTCCAAGGATTACCATAGTAGCCCTCGATAAAGCCGCGCGTCACCACGTCCGCATAGTCGGACATGGTAAAGGTGCGCAGCTTGGCATCGGAAGTCTGCTGCAGAATCTGATAAAGCGTGGTCAGTCCATAGTAGGCGGCATCGGTGGTCTTGCCCAAAACGATAACGCGGTCGGGCTCGTTGCCGTCAGACGGAAGCGAAGCCAAGACATAGGAATCGTTGTGGTCGAACAGGCCGTCCGTATAGGACAGCTTGCCCTCTTGCACCAGCTGGTCAACATAGGTGTCAACCGCGCCGCCGGAACCCTTGACGCCCACAAGAACCGTCGTCACGGTGCTCTTGGAAGGAATAGCGTCAACGCTCTTTGCTTTGATGCCCTTCAGCGCCAAAGCTTCATCAAGGCGGCTGATGGTATCGGCATCGATGCCGGACTCTGTAAGCACGCTTGCCTTGTTGCGCAGCGTCTGCGCACCGTTGCCGTACACCATGCTGTGCGGCGTGGGGTACAGCTTATATTCGGCCGCCGTATCATCGGCATAGGCCGAAAACGGAGCCAGGCCGCCCAAGCAGGCAAGCATAACCGCTATGACAGCGAGCAGCTTGGCTATCATCCGTTTCTTCATCTCTTAAACCCTTTCTTGAGGCAGGTCTTCATCCGACTTCGTTCTATTGACGACGGTTCTTGACATACAGCACAACACCGGCACCGACAACAAGCAGGCCCACGACACCCGCGACCGCGATGTACATTGCCTGATCATCACCGGTCTTAACCAGGGTGCCAGGCTTCTTATCGCCCTTGTTGCCCGTAGTCGAATCGCCCTTGTTAGACCCAGCGGTACCGGAGCCGCCATTGCCGCCACCAGAGGTGCCCGGCTTGTCGGGATTCGGCTTATCCGGATTGGGCTTATCCGGATTGGGCTTGTCGGGGTCGGGAGTAACGGGATCCGGGGTGCCAGGGCGCAGGCCCAGCATCGCGGAACGGAGTTTGCCCTTGGCGCCGTTCACAGCCTCAAACGAGGGGTTCTCGTCTGCAGCAACATCCTTGGCATCCTTAAGGGCGACCTGGAGCTTCTTCCAAGTCTCCGTAGTGTACGAATCCTTGTCGAGGCCCTCGGCCTGCTCGACCAGAGCGGCAAGACCATCGAGGTCAACCGTCTCGTCGATGACGCGAACGCGGATTTCGCCAGCGGTTGCAAACTTGTTCCTATTTGCGGCGCTATCGCCATCGGTCTCGTCATAGTAGAGCTTGACGTCGGTTGCACCGGCAACAGGCTCGTCGAAGGTAATGTTCTTGGCGCCCACACTGGACTCGAGCGTACCCTCGGCAACCTTCGTATAGGTGCTACCACCGTCGGTGCTCACCTCGACATGGTACTTGGTCAAACGACCATTGGAGCTACCGGTACGCGGCACGTACACCATACCGCTCACCTTGGCGGGAGCAGCAAGCTTAACGTTGAACCAGTGAGGCATGTCATTGTCGGCGGGGGCGCTCCATTGGCTGTGCCAGAAGCTGGACTCGTCGCCGTCGACGGCAGCCGCAGCAGGACCGTTGGGAGCGGTCTCGCCGGTCTTCTCCTCGGAGCAGGCTGTAGCGGTCACGCTCTGAGCGAAGTTGTTGTCTGCAGACTTAAGCTCGAGACCCTCAATTGCCTCGGTGAGCGTCTTCGTATAGGCATCAACCGTATCCTGCATGCTCACCGGCAGATCGCGCTGGATGCTATCGCGCGCAGACGTGAGTGCCGCAACGGACTCGTCGGTATAGACAGACAGATCGGAAGGAATTGCGGCGAGCAAAGCGTCGAGCTTGCTGTAATCGGCAGGCTTGTACTTGACGTTGGCAACGCGGTCGTTGATCTGCTGCGCGAGATTGGCGATCTCGGCGGCATCGGGGTTGACCTGGTTGATAAGGTCGCGAGCCTGCTCGACGAGCGTCTCGAGCTCGGCATCGTCGGCGCCGGCAGCCAGCACGGAGCGTGCCTTGAGCTCGGCGTTGTCGAGCGCCATGGTGGTCGCAAACGTAGCGCTGCGCGTCAAGCGAACGTCGTCGACGTAGCCCGTAAAGGCAGCAGTCTTGCTACCGATACGCTGGACAGGAAGCATGCACGTAGCCTTGAGCTTGGTGCCGCCGTCCTGACCGAGGGTCTCCTTGAGCTCGCCATTCACATAGAGCGAAACCTTGCCCATGCCCTCATTCTTAAACTCAAGCTCGACCCACTCGTTCATGGGCAGCGTGTAGTTAAACGAGTAGTCACGGTTCTCACGGGTAATACCGACCTTGCCGGTCTTTGCCTGAACGGCCTTGATGGAGCCATAGGGGCTCTCGAACAGGATCTGGTCCTTGTCGCTCGTGGCGTCGGTACGCTTGACCTTCACGCGCAGATCGTTACCAAGACCAGCGGTCTCAAGATCGGAATCCAGCGCGACATGGCTCTTGCCGCCCTTGAGCTCGAGCGCCTTCTTAAAGTCGACGTCGACGACCTTAGCGTTCTTGGCAGACTTCAGGTTGAGATTGTTACCGTTGCCCGAAGCATCCTTGGCATCGTCCATGCCAAGCTGCATGACGGTGCCCTCGGCGTTGGCCGTGGTCTTGTAACCAAAGTTGGTGTTGGGAGCGTCGCCGAGCTTCTTGGCCGTAGCCTTGGCGCCGGAAACGTCGGCAGAGCCCTTGCCCCAGGTAGCAGCGGCGTACAGACCCGCGGAGTTGGTGATGCGATCGTAGACATCGTACTCGGAGATGCCATTTTCCTTCTTGCCGCACATGTCGTTCCAGACGGCAAAGGCACCACCGATCATCTGCTCGTCGCCAGCAGGAATCGTAACGTTGTTGTAGTTGTTGATCGCAGAGTTATAGATAGTGTTGTCGTTGAGGTAATCGAAGTAATAACCGGCGTTGGGAACGATGTAGTACCTGCTGTCGATGCAGTTGATCAGGTCAAAGCCGAGCTTGTACATCTCGTCCATCTTGGCCCAGTCCTTGCTCCAGAGGTTCATCTGGCGGTGCTGACCGGCAGCGCCCTTACCCTGAACGTCAACGGAACCCTTGATCCAGCTGAGGCTGCCCCACACGCGAGCGGTGCGGCCCGAATCCTCCATGTGCTTAAAGAGGTCGTTGACGAAGTTGCGATACGCGTTGCCGTCGGCCTCGTACTCGTCAGCACCAATGTGAACCATGGTCTGGTTGTCGAAGACGGGATTGGAACCGGTAAGGTACTCATCCCAGATGGAAAGCGCAAAGGCCAGGGACTCATCGTACTTTCCGGCCAGGTTAAGGTGGTCGTTGCCGCGATGCGTCATGGACTTAGGCGTACGCAGGTCGGGACGCACGTTGGTGAGTGCCAGGGAATGTGCCGGCATGTCGAACTCGGGGACGATGTTGACACCGAGGTCACGCGAGTGCTTGATGAACTCACGGAAATCGGCCTTGGAGTACCACACGTCGGTGCTCGTCAGATCGGCCTTGTTCTTACCGTTGTTGCCGCCCTTCTTGATGTCGGACTCCAGACGGAATCCGTTGTAAGCGGTGTTAACGGTGTCGTCAGAATACTCCTCGACCCAAATGTAGTTGTCGGAAAGGTGGACCTGGAAGTCGTTAAGCTTGAACCAGGAGAGCTGCTTGCTCATCTGCTTGAGCCAGTCGAGCGAGAAGGTCTTACGACCCACATCGAGAATCAGGCCACGCACCTTATACAGCGGATAATCGCGGGTGACACCCTGCGGGATAGAACCGTTACCGGTCTTAAGGGCCTGCAGGATGGTACGGGTAGACCAGTAGGCACCGGTCTTGGTCTCGGCCTTAACGCTCACGGAGTCACCAATCTCCATGAGATAGCCCTCGTCCTGAAGACCAAGGGACTTGTCAGTGGTCTTGGACAGGAAGATATCGCCTGCGTTGGCGGCGCCGCCCTTTACGACGGCAAGCTCGGAGCCAAACAGGTCCTTGTAATCGGCGGCCAGCTCGTCGGCGGCCGTCTTGAACTCATCGTTGTCGTAAACAACGCGCGTCTGCGCAGTAGGAGCAAAGGAACCGGAGCGGCCCTTCCACTCACGAAGCTGCGGCAGGACCTCGGGAGCGACGTTATCGCCCGCCTCGACCTGAAACTTACCAGGAACGGTAACGGGGATTTCCTTGAACGCATAGGTGTTCTTGTCGCTGTTCTTGGTCACCTTAAAAGAGGCCTTGACCTGCGTATCGACGATCGGTTGATAGATGGGGATGGTTCCATCCTCGGCCTGAGCGCCAATAACCTGCTCGTAGTCGGTACCGTTATAGGTGACGTCGTACTCGTCGGAGGTCGGCAGGGTGACCTTGAGCTGCGTATCGCCCTTCTTGGGAGCCTCGACCTTGATGGCATCGGCCAGGCCGTTCATGTCCATCTTGGGCGTGCCGCCATAGACCTCGAGCTCAAAGATGGAAACGTTGCCCCATGCGACACCGCCATCGGGGTCGGCATAGGTGTTGTGATCGATATACAGACGGACAAAGCGGGCTTGATGCACCTGGTCAAGGGTAATCAGGTCGGTCTTGCTTGCAGGATGACCGTCGTTGGTGTAAACGGTCTGCCAATCAGAGCTATCGGCAGCCGGAGCGGTCGCGCCATTGGCAATCTGAATCTTGTAGCCCTTGGCCTTGCGCAGCTCCCAGAACACGCGGACGCACTTTACGTCGCGCTGCTGGCCCAGATCGACATAGATCCAGTGAGGACCGCCGTCCTGGGAGGCAGTAGCGTCAACCGCACTCGCCCAGCGGGAGCTCGAAGAAGACGTATTCCCGTCGACGGCCTTGGCAGCGCCGAGGGTGCTTGCCTCTGCGCTATCGGCAACAGCGTTCTTGCCGCGAGCAACATTCTGCTGCGGATCCTGGGTAGAGGGAGCAGCGGTCTCATCGCCGTAGAGCTCGAACTCGTTAACCGCGATGGTGGGCCACTCGGGAACAGCGCCCTTGGGATCGGAACTCGTAAAGCCCGTAACGTACAGGCGGAAGAAGCGTCCCGTCACGGGGGCGTTAAACGTAATGGCATCGGTAAGCGATGCCGGGCGATTGGTAGACGTGTGGACGTCTTTCCAGTCGGCGCTATTGGCGGCGGGGGCAGTATTGCCCGTCGCATACTGAAGTTTATAGCCAGTTGCCTTGTAGGACTCCCACTTGATCGTCGCCCTCTTTACGGTCTTGGAAGACCCGAGGTCGACATAAATCCAATGGGCGCCACCGGCGTTATCCTCGGCACCACCCCAACGCGTGGAGTCGTTGCCGTCGACGGCCAGGGCCGCACGAACCGAATTCGCCTCCTCGCTATCCGCTACAGCGGTTTTATTGAGGGCAAGATTTGCCTCAGCCGCCACAGCAGGTCGAGCATAGAGCAGCGAAGACGCCAACACGATTGCAAACACGCAGGCAATCGTGGCGGTTACACGCCAAAGCAGTTTGGTCTTATGTACCGTCATACTCACGTTCCCTTCCTGTCTTTATGTCTTACAAAATAGATGAAGTGCCCTGACGCACGATGACGCGCCCCTCCTTATAAGGGGCGCGTCTATCAGGGCGCGCTAGTTCTGACGGCGCTTGCGGGCAACGATGCCCCAAGCGATAGCCGCCACGCCAGCAAAGCCAGCCATCGCAACTGCGATCAGCGTGGAGTCGCCCGTGCCGGGCATGACCCCGTTGCCCTTACCGGGCTTGCCGGAGGCACTGGGCTTGGTAGATGCATCGGGCTTGTTTCCGGTATTACCGGTGTTGCCCTGGTTGCCGTTGCCACCCTGGTTACCGCCACCGGGCTGCTCCGGCTTAGGCTGATCGGGGTTGGGCTTGTCCGGCTTGGTCGGAGCTTTCTTGCTTACGGTAACGACGTAGCTGTTGGACTTGCCACCATAGGTAACGGTCACCTCAAGGTTGCCATTCTCCGTCAGCTCCGTGTCCAGACTCGGATTGAACGTAAAGTCGTTCTTGGTCGACTCGCTGTACTCAACCTGGTCCGTGGTGCCATTGCTGTAGGACAGCGTCAGAACCAGACCGGTCGGGTCGAGCTTGTCGCCCTCGGTGTAAGCGCGCTTGGCGGCATCGGCGTTCACCGCAATGCCCTCGAGCGTCGCCTTGGTCTCGGTAACGTTTACGACCTTATCGACAGAACCCGTGTAGTCCTCGATGCCGGTCACGGTAACGGTGACCTGACGGCCGTTCTCGCTCACGTTGCCCATCTCAAAGCCAAGCTTGTAGTCCAGGCCATAGGTGAGCTTCTCGCCGTCGACCGTAACCTCGACCGTCTTGGCGATCTGAGCCTTGATGTCCTCTTCGTCGTTGATGTTCGCGACCTCAAGGGCATCAGCAGCAGCAACCTGCTCGGCTTTGATCTCGGTAGCCGGGCTCGTCTTGCGCAGGCGGATCTCGGCGGCACTCATGTGCTCATTGTCGCCGCTGGCAGCCTGGGTGCCGTTGGCCTTAAAGCGGAAGTACTTAGCCGTGACGGGGTGATCGAACTGAGCAACACGCCAGCCCATCTCAAAGCCCTCGTCCTTGTAGCCCTTCCAGTGACCAGTGGAAATGGTCTTCCACTCGTCGGACTCGTTCTCGCGATACTGAATCTCGTAATCGGTAACGATGCCGTTGTAGCCGCCGTCGCCACCGGAGTTACGCGGCAGGTAGCGCAGTGCCTCGACGCTCGTGGCCTCCTTGAGCTCCATAGAGACCCACAGCTGATCGGCGCTGGGCTTAAAGCCGTTCCTCCAATTGGTATGGAAGTACGTGGCGTTGTTCTTATCGAACGCAAACTCGACGGGACCCTCGTTGCCAGAAGCGGGGTTCAACTCGCTGCCAGCAGCCTTGTTCTTGATGTCCTCATTGGGAACGTCGCGCTCATCGTTGTCGTCGGGCAGCACGCTCGAGCTGCTGTCAGCAGCCAGGTTGATGACAAAGGTCTTGCGCGTAGCGTGGTCTTCGGACTCAAGGATGATGTTGATCTTGTTGTCGTGAGCCGGCAGCACGGTAACGGCGGTGTTCTTGGCCGGAACGGCCTCAACCGTCGCAAAGAGGGCGGCAGTGGAATAGCTGCCCTTCTCGAGATTGCTGGCGCTCAGCTTCTTGCCGTTGACCGTCAGGCTATCGAGCGCAGCATCGGTATTGGTGTCGAAGCTACCCTTGGCCTCGAGCAGCTGGATCTCGGTGATGCAGACGCAGGGCTTGGCGTTGGGGAGCGTCACGTTCTTATTCGTGAAGGTGAACCTCACGAACGTAGCGAGCGTCGGCTCGAACTCGTAGGTATAGGGCTTAACGCGGTTGTTGGCAGAACCGATGGTCTCGGTCGTGGCAACTTCGCGCCATGCCTTGCCGTCCTCGGAAACCTCGAGCTTGGTGGTGCCGGCATCGGGATAGCTTGCAGACCAAGAATCCTCGACGAAGTGCACCACGGCACGACCCAGACGCTGCTGGGTGTTGTAGTTAAAGGTTACGCTCGACTTGGTGTTGCCCTCCTCCTGTGCATAGGTATAGTTGGACCAGCACGAAGTGTTTGCGCTGCCGTCGCCCTTGCCGGGAGTAAAGGCGGTCACGCCATCGTTGATAGCAGACAGGGAGTCGGACTGCTTGTTCTCGGGCACGCTCTGCGTGACGCTCATGAGAGCGCCGCAGTTAGCGACGTTGTCACCGATGGTCACTTTCTCGTTCTGAACGCGAATCGTAGCGGTAACAGTCAGGTCCTTACCAAAGACATTGGCGGTGCCCTTGACGGTCACCGTGCCGGCCTTGTTGTAGGCATCCTCGGCCGGAGTCTCCCACTTAACGGGGAAGCTCGCATTAAGGACGGTGCCGTCGGCCATAGCGGCAGGACGCGCATCGGGAAGCGATGCGACGGTACCAACCGGAGTGGTGGCCGAATAGTTCAGAAGCGCCGCGACCTCATCAAGCACGGTTACGGTGCAAGAGACCTTGGCACCCTCGACCTCGCCGGAAACCTGGAAGGTGCCAGGCTTGGAGAGAGCGTCCTTGTTGATGTTGTCCCAGGCAACGTTCTTCTTCTCGGACGTGCCGTCAGAGTAGTTGACGTCAACCTGCTTGGGCAGGGAAAGCTCGCTGCCCGTCTTTACATAGTAGAAACGGGAGTAGAGCAGGCTCGAAATCGACTTGGGAGCAGCAGGATCGCTGGAACCCGTAGAGGAGATCGTCACCGTCTTGGAAGCGAGACCGTCAGCAGTCACGGTAACGGTGATGTCGCCACCCTTGCCGTTGGAACGCACAATGCCCACCAGCTGACCAGCCCAGGCGTTGCGGTTGTTGTCGCGGTAGGACTGATGGTCGGGGGAGCTACCGTTGTCGATACCGGCGAGCTCGCCTGCGCCACTGACCTTAAACTTCACGTTGTTCTTGGCGTCGGGAACGATGTTGCCGTTCTGGTCCTTGACGCTCACGGTGACATAAGCCAGGTCGCCCTTGCCAGAAAGATCGGCACGATCGACCGAAGCGTCGAGCTTGGCGGCAGCACCGGTGGTCGTCACGCTCTGACGGCCATCCCAGTTCTCGGTCGAGACAACGTGACCGCTCTCGTCATAGGCCTTGGCGGTAATGGTGCCATCGGCATACGGAACATTCCAGCTGAGCCAGAGGTTCTCGGCCGTCTTACCGCTCTTGCCCTCACCCTCATAGATCTGATAGGTGTAGCCAGCAGCGGTGGTCTTCTTGGTAAACGTCTTCTTGCCCAGCGACTGCGGAGTCGTGGAGCCCTTAGGCGTAAAGAAGAGCTCAACGCCGGCGGCGTCGGTGTAGACAACGACCTTGACCTTGCCGCTGTTGTCCTTCGTGACCATGCCGCTCTTCCAAGCAGGAAGGATATGCAGCGTGTGCAGGCTGTCGTTCCACTGGCTCTGATACAGATAGAACGTATCCTTGGGCAGACCGGCGGTATCGATGATGCCAAAGTAGGAGTTCTTCGGCGCGATGCTCCAGTCGCCACCCTGGACGCCGGCAGTAACGCCGTTCCACGGGGTGGGCTCGCCCAAGTAGTCGAAGCCGGTCCAGACATACTCACCGGCAACAAAGTCGCGAGTGATGGTGTCATACCATGCCTGGGAAGCCGTGTGGCCCCAGCTCACGTAAGACGTGTCATAGGAGGTGAGCTGGTGTCCGCCCGCATCGGCCATGCTGCCGAGCGTGTTATAAACGCCACGGCTGTTAACGGACGAGACGGTCTCAGAACCGTAGAACTTCCACGTCGGATTGTTGCGATGCAGCTGATCATACCTGCTGCCGTCGGCGTAATTGATACCGATCAGACCACCAGCGTTGGCGAGGTTGTCGGGATGATAATTCCACGAGCCACCCTTGAGCTGGTTGTCGCCAAGCGTCACGGGACGAGAGGTGTCGGCCTCTTTGGTCCACTTGATAAGGTTGAGCTGAGCAGTCTCGTCAAACGGCTTGGTGCCGCCGGTGATCATCTCGTTACCCACGGACCACATAATGACCGAGGGAGAGTTAAAGTCACGGGCGATGGTCGCCTTAAGATCGAACTCGGCCCAGACCTGATCGGACTTGGCGCCGATAATCTTGGAGTCGCCGACCTTCTTATTGAAGAAACGAGCGTAGTCGAAGCTGTTGCCGTTCTTCGCATCGGTCCAGCCGTCGAAGATCTCCTCGTCGAGCAGGATACCCTGCTCCTCGCACACCTCAACGAGCACGCGAGACGGCGTGTTGTGAGACGTGCGGATGGAGTTGCAGCCCATCTCCTTCAGGATACGCACCTGGCGCTCGACAGCCGCACGGCTATCGACGGAACCCAGGGCGCCCTGATCGTGGTGCATGCAGACGCCCTTGAGCTTGACATTCTTGCCGTTAAGGGAAAAGCCGTTGGTGACATCGTAGTTAAACCAGCGGTAACCGAACACGGTGTCATACGTGTCGACGACCTTGTCATCAACCTTGACATCGGTGCGAACCGTGTAGAGGTTGGGGGACTCGGTGGACCAAAGGCTCGGGTTGGCAGCACTGATCTGAGACTCGATAGTCTTGGACTCGCCTGCGGCAACAGCCTGAGCGTCGGTAGTCACAGTGCCGATGGCCTGTTCGACCTTGCCACCCTTAGGGAAGATGGTCTGCACGAGCGTCACGTTAGCGTCCTTGTCACCATTATTAACAATGGTGGACGAGAGCTTGGTGGTCACGTTGCCACCGTTCTCGCTCTGGAGCTGAGGAGCGCTCACGTGGACGCCGTCTCTGGTCACAGAAACCTTGTCGGTCACCACGAGGTCGACATTGCGACCGATGCCCGAGCCAGAATACCAACGGCTGGAAGGAACCTGATGGTTGACCTTGACGGCGATGGTATTCTCCTCGCCCGTCTTGAGGTACGGGGTGAGGTCGAACGAGAAGGGCGTGTAGCCATACGGATGGTTGCCCAGCTCGGTACCGTTGACCCAAACGGTGGCATCCATGTAGACACCATCGAAATCGATGCGAATCAGCTTGCCCGCAAGAGTGCTATCGAGAAAGAAGCTCTTGCGATACCAGCCGATACCGCCCGGCTTATAGGCGCTCTCGGCCTCGAGGTTGGACGCATAGTCCTGATCGATGCTGTAGTCATGCGGAAGCGTGACGTACTGCCACGACGAGTCATCGAAAGAGCCGGCCTGAGCGCCGCTGGCGTCGCCCAGGTTGAATTTCCAGTTGTCGTTAAACGAAACCGTACGTTGAGACGGATCGCTCACGTTACTCACATAAGCGATCTCGGGCGCAGAACTCATCTGAGTCTGCGTCTGCGAGCGCAACTCGGGCGAAACATCGCCCGCTGCCCACGCCTGGGCTACGGGAAGGGTGAACGCAGCCGCAGCAAATGCCGCCGCGCACACCGCCCCCCGTGCCCACCTAACTGCACGACCGTTACTTACCATGGCAGCAGCGCCCCTTTCTAAAGCTCCGCAAAGAGGACCGTTGTCTATTGCGGCTTGCTCGTCCACGCGTTGCGCAAGCGCACCCTGCGCAGCCTCGACACAGAGTGGACTGATACTAAAAACACGCTTTACTTGTAACTTAAAAACAACCCGCTTCTCGAGCGGTGAGCGGCGAACGGTTTTGGGGATCTGAGCGCCGTTATCCATGGTCAGCGAGGTGTTAACGCAAACATCTTTTGAGGCGGCAGTATAAACCATAAGCTCAGATGCCCAATTCGGAGCAGCTGGGCAGCATACCGATATGCTTACATTCTACTGATATTCATAAAACTATTTCTATTTAATGCGAATATGCATTTAATAATTTGGGCAACAAATCGATGAACGGTTATACCTGCAATTAAAGGTACTTAATTAAGCATACCTTTAGAATAATATGCAATTGAGCTTTTTGTGACGCTTAAACTTTTGTCGAACATCGATGCCTATATCGAACATCGATGCCTATATCGAACATCGATGCCTATATCGAACATCGATGCCTATATATTAGTGTCTTGTCCATCGTCGGCTCTCCCGTACGTAAACGCAAAGAGGCTCGCCAAAGCGAGCCTCCCAACAAGTCAAAACCTCATCTCATGGATTGATTGGCCGCAGAACTTCACCATGGTCTCGACCATGGACTCGGGGGGACGGGATCGCCCGTGGCTTCGGCAGCATCAATCGCAACGCGAACGGCTTCAAGGCTCGACGTGTTAAACGCCGCGATAGCCATGTTGTTCTGCTCGGCAATAGCGCAGATGTTACGACGATGACAAGCATGATGGTTGCTTCCATCGGTTTCCAAGACCGAACGTCGGGCTCGGGTTCTTATTTCATATCGCAATCGAACTATTGGTGACGCGGGTGTCGACGGTCCGAATCCGACGGCGGCCCCCACAAACCAGAAACGGCGCCGCTCTCGCGACGCCGTTATCTTTTCTGGTGCCCCCGGGCGGATTCGAAAACTCCCCCCCCCGCGGGGAAATTGGTGACGCGGGTGTCGACGGTTCAAATCCGGCCTTTAAACCAGAAGAGCCCGGCACCGTGGTGGTACCGGGCTCGGCAAATCTCTGGTGCCCCCGGGCGGATTCGAACCGTCGACACCCGCTTTAGGAGAGCGGTGCTCTATCCCCTGAGCTACGGAGGCATGTTGTACTAGTGTAGCAGATTTACACCGTTGTAATGCAGCGTATAGCCACTCTTCGAAGCTGCGGTGGAACAGCCCTCCGGAAAGTGCGTCCCACTTTGAGGGGGAGGTGCTCCTTAATGACTAGTTATCCTTGTGAAAGAGGCTCTTGATGACGCTGGGAATGCTCTTGGCGCCCTTGGCGGTCACGTCGATAAAGTCGGGCGAGCGCACGAGCTTGTCCTCGTCAACGTACTTGCGAACCGCGCGCAGCGTCTCTTTGTCGTCGCGCGTCGAAAACGTAAAGTGACCGTTATCCTTGGTGAAGATGGCAAAACGCGTGATCTTCTTGGTACCGCGCAAAACCTCGGCGGCAATATAGTCGACCTCGTCCCACGGAATCTGAATATAATCCTCGGGATTGCGCTCGTTATAGTACTCAAACGCCTTATTGCCCACCATCACGTTGCCGTGGCTGGTAAGCCCCATCAGGCAGGTTGCCGGCGTTGCCAGATCGACCGTGCTGTTCTGAGATTGCGCCATGCGCGCCTCGCCCTCCAAATAAAACAATCGGACCGCATCCAGTGTACCCACCGGGTGCGGTCCGTTTCAATGGCTCAAAAGCCCTTGCCTAGCAACTCTCGGTCTTAAACCGAAGCGTGCTTACATGAAGCCGCAGACGCGACCGATGATGCCGACGGCGAAGAGGGCCAGGATGATGACGATCGGGCTGACCTTCTTCTTGAGGAGCTTGCAAACCAGCAGGGTCAGGCACACGGCGGCAAGGCCGGGGATGAGCTGATCGAGGTTGGCCTGAAGCGTAGTGACCTTGACCTGATCAAGGGCAGTACCGCCGATGGAGTTATACATCGTCAGTGCTTCCTTGACACCCTCGGAACCGGAGGGCAGGTTAGCCCAGTCGATAAAGGCGCCAGCAGACTGCGTGACCTTGGAGACGACCGGGGTGAAGGAGATGGACACCCAGCGCTCGACCAGGGCGCCGATGATGAACATACCAAGGATGGAAGCACCCTCGGTGACCTTGCCCATCAGACCGCCGGAGAGGTCCTTGGCGATGGAGGAGCCGACCTTGTAGCCAAACTCCTGCGTGTACCACAGGAAGGCGTAACGGATGATGTTCCACGCGAAGAAGAACAGCAGCGGACCGGCAATGCTGCCGGACAGGGCCAGGGAAGCGCCCAGAGCGCCCAGAATCGGGCGAAGGGTGAACCAGAAGGCGGGGTCGCCGACGCCGGCGAGCGGGCCCATCATACCGACCTTGACGCCCTGAATGGCGACGTCGTCAATCGGAGCACCGTTGGCGCGCTCCTCCTCGAGAGCGAGGGTAACGCCAATGACGGGGGCGGAAACATAGGGATGGGTGTTATAGAACTCCAGGTGGCGCTTAAGAGCGGCAATCTGGTCATCCTTGCTGGTGTAGAGCTTCTTGATCGCAGGGATCATTGCGAAGCACCAGCCGCCATTCTGCATACGCTCGTAGTTCCACGAGCCCTGAAGGAACTGATGACGGAAGCAAACCTTCTTGCGGTCAGCCTTGGTGAGCTGAATCTTGTTCTCTGCCATATGTATCACTCCCCTCCTACTCGTAATCGTTCAGAATGTCGCCGAGCGGGTCACCGGAGCCACCGCTCATGCCGCCACCCTGCTTGGCCAGATCCTTAAGGCCAAGGTAGATGAGGGCAAGGGAGATGCCGATGAGGCCAAGGGCGATCAGCGTGAGCTGAGGGATGGCAGCAAGGACAAAGCCGAGGATGAAGAACGGCCAGGTCTCCTTGGTGGCCATCATGTTGATGACCATGGCGTAACCGACGGAAGCGACCATGCCGCCGCCGACAGCCATGCCGCCGGACAGCCAGTCGGGCATAGCGTTAAGCGCGTTGGTAACAGCCTCGGCCGGGATGATGCACAGAAGTACTGCCGGGATGGCGATACGAAGGCCCTGCATAAGGATGGCAGCGTACTGCCAGCGCTCGATGCCGGCGAAGTCGCCCTTCTCGGCGCAACCGTCCATGGCGTGAGCGATAGCGGTAGCCAGGGTACGGCAGATCATGGTCAGGAACAGACCAGCGACCGACAGCGGGACGGCGACGGCGATAGCGGCGGTAACGGCCTTGCCCGAATCGGTGGCGCCGCCGTTGAGGGCGAGCACCATGATGATCGAAGAGGCGACCGAGGCCAAAGCGGCGTCAGGCGCGACGGCGGCGCCGACGTTAGCCCAGCCAAGGGCCATCATCTGGAGCGAACCGCCCAGGAGGATGCCCTCCTGAAGGTGACCGGTTACGAGACCGATAAGCGTGCATGCCACGAGCGGCTGATGGAACTGGAACTCATCCAGAATGCCTTCCATACCGGCAAGCAACGCGACAATCGCAACAAGCAGAATAGTGATTGCAGACATGTATCGGACCCTCCTTTACTATGCTTGAGCGGCCAGTTCGGCCTTAGCTTTCTTCAACATGGCGTCGAGATCCTCGGAGGAATCCGAAGGAACCTTGCGGACCTCGAACTTGACGCCCTTGGCCTTGAGGGCCTCGAGAGTCTTGACGTCATCATCGCCCATAGCGACGGCGTTGGTGACGACGACCTTGCCCTTGGAGTGAGCCATAGAACCGATGTTGACTTCCTTGATGTCGACGCCGGCCTCGATGGCCCTGAGCAGATCCTGCGGGTTCTCGAACAGCAGCATGGCCTTGGTGTCACCAAAGCGCGTGTCCTTGACGACCTCGGCCATCTTCTTGATGGGCACGACGTTGGCATGGACTCCCGGAGGGGCAGCCTGCTCGATCATGGTCTTGCGGAGCTCGTCGTGAGCAACGCCGTCGGAAACCACGATGATGCGGTTGGGGTTGATCTGCTTGGTCCACGTGGTGGCCACCTGACCATGCAGCAGACGGGTGTCGATACGGACGTGGGCGATCTTGATGTGCCCATCGCCGATGACCGTTCCCGGAGGGATGGCGCCTGCAGGAGCAGCGGCGGCCGCAGCCGGCTTCTTCTCCTCGGGCTCCAGAGACTCGGGCTTGACGCGCACGCCAGCCTTAGCCTCAGTCACGAGATGTTTTGCGATCGCATGTGCAGTGTTCTTTGCGTCAAAGCGCTGCGAATATGCCTCGATGAGCATAGGCAGGTTGACACCGGTGACGATAGCCCAGGAATCGTGGCCCTCGATGAGCCCGCTGATCTGGTTGAACGGCGTGCCGCCCCACAGATCAACGAGGAAGAGCACCTGCTCCTGGTCCTCGAAGGAAGCGACTGCTTCCTCGACCTTGGCACGGAAGTCGTCGGGGCCCATGCTCGGCTCGAGCGAGACCACGGCAACAGACGGCTGATCGCCAAAGACCATCGAGCCCGTCTGCTTGATTCCAGCCGCCAAGTCACCATGGCTAGCAAGAACAATACTTACCATCACATAACCTCCTTTTTGTCTACGTATTCCCTACACGACATTAAGGAAGTATACCTGTTTAGTTTGTGGAATTAGGGCTAAATTCGCAAAAGGTTGGATTATTTGTTTAAACGTCTAGGTTTGTTACAAGTTGATTACGTTACTGCTTTTTGACTCATTACACGCCAAGGCGTCGCTCATCAAGCCATGCATTTTACAGATACAAGCATACTGTTCATTAATATCGATTATAGGCAAACGCGAATGCGCTTGTACTGCCGCTATTTTGTTTAAACAGACATAACTTGACTATTAGCATGACTTATGTAATAGCGCAAGTAGTCGTTGGGGACGTTCTTAAACGGCTAGTCATTTAAGAACGTCCCCAACGACCAAGTTAGGCGATGTGGAGGGGGTTGGCGGCGTCGACGGCGTCGGGGGCGTCAGAAGGACCGTCGGGGGCAGCGTCTGCCGGATCCTCGTCGGGGGTCTCAATCTGCTTGATCATGACCTCTTGGCCCTGGAGCAGATAGGTATCGCCGCTGCCGCAATGGGGGCAGGTCTTGCCGTGCTCGACTGTCGCATAGTCGCGGCCGCACGCCTCGCAATGCGTCACGGCCTCGACGGGCTCCACGATAAGCTCCGCGCCCTGCGTGATGGACTTTTTATCTGCCGCCCAGCGCCAAGCGTCGAGTAGTAGATCGGGAACGATGCCCGAGACCTCGCCCAGCAGCAACGTCACGCTCGAAACGCGACTCACGCCATTGGCGCGCGCCACATTCTCGACATCGCGAATAATGTGATAGACAATTCCGAGCTCGTGCACTTTTGATTCCTTCCGCCGTTCTAACGAACGGCGGTCGGCTTGACGCTGCGCGAGCCCCAGACGGACGATCTGCCTTTCAATCGTCGGGCATGGGCAAAAGCCCTATGCCCTCCTCTTTCAAGGCACCTCGCCACGCCTGGGACCCGCTCGCTGTCCAACCGCCCTCTGCGCCGTTCACTTACTTGTTAGGTCTCTTACTTCTTGCCGAACTTGATCTTGATCGCGCGCTTGAGTGCGTACTTGCCCAGGCTCGGCAGCTTTTGCTCGTACTTGACCATCGTGGAGCACTCGGGGCGGTCGCGATCCAGGTGGATAGCGTCAAACGCGCACTTGGTGGTGCACAGGCCGCAGCCGATGCACTTGTTGGGGTCGACGATTAAGGCACCGCAGCCAAGGCAACGGGCGGTCTCGGCGCGCACCTGCTCTTCGGTAAAGGTCTCGACGTACTCGCTGAAGGGCGCGGCCTTCTCGCGCTCGCGGTCCACGTGGGCAACCTCGCGGCTCGCGTTGTCATAGCTCTCGATCACGACATCGTCGCGGTCGAGCGCGGTGTAGCGGCGCTGGTTGCGGCCGATGGTGAGCGTGGAGCCCGGCTGCACAAAGCGGTGGATGGACACCGCAGCCTCGTGACCGGCGGCGATAGCGTCGATGGCGAAGCTGGGACCGGTGTAGACGTCACCACCCACAAAGATGTCGGGTTCGGCGGTCTGGTAGGTCTGGGGATCGGCAAGGGCACCCTGACCACGGCCAAGCTCCACCTTGGAGCCAGCCAGCAGGTCGCCCCACACGATGGACTGGCCGATGGACATGACGACACGGTCAGCATCGACACGGCGTAGATCGTTCTCGTCGTACTCGGGCGCAAAACGGCCTTCGTCGTCAAAGACACGCGTGCAGCGCTTGAAGGTGATACCGCACACACGACCGGCCTCGTCCAGGTGGACCTCCTTGGGGCCCCAACCGCAGCCGATGTGCGCGCCGTCCTCGATGGCCTCGCGACGCTCTTCCTCGCTGGCGGGCATCTGTGCCTCGCTCTCCAGGCAAAACATCTCAACGTGCTCGGAACCCAGACGGCAGGCGTTGCGGGCAACGTCGATGGCCACGTTGCCGCCGCCCACCACGATGGTGCGGCCGGGCAGCGCGTCAATCTTGCCGCTGTTGACCTCGCGCAAAAAGTCGACAGCCACGGTCACACCCTCGGCGTCCTCGCCCGGAATGCCGGCAAGGCGGCCGCCCTGGCAGCCGATGGCCACGTAGAAGGCCTTAAAGCCCTGCTCGCGCAGCTCGTCGAGCGTCACGTCGCGACCGACCTCCACGCCATAGCGGAACTCGGCACCCATCAGGCGAATGATCTCGACCTCGGCCTCGATAACATCCTTCTGCAGCTTAAAGCTGGGAATGCCGTAGGTGAGCATGCCACCCGGGCGCTCGTTTTTCTCGAACACGACGGGCTTGTAGCCCTTCTCGGCAAGATAAAAAGCGCAGGACAGACCGGCCGGGCCGGCACCGATGATGGCAATCTTCTGGTCGAAGCCGCCGGCACGCGTCGGGGTCACCACGGGCGGGACATAGCGGGTCGCTGCGTCCAGATCGCGCTGGGCGATGAACTTCTTGACCTCGTCGATAGCCACGGCGGCGTCCACACGACCGCGGGTGCAGGCATCCTCACAGCGGCGGTTGCACACACGGCCGCAGATAGCGGGCAGCGGGTTCTCGCGCTTGATGAGCGCCAGCGCCTCGTCATAGCGGCCCTGCGCCGCGAGCTTCAAATAGCCCTGAACGGCAACGTGCGCGGGGCAGGCCGTCTTGCAGGGAGCGGTGCCGGACTCATGCGTCTCAATGCGGTTGTCGTTGCGGTAGTTGGGCGACCACTTGGTTTGGTCCCACTTGGTGGCGTCGGGCAGCTCCTGGCGCGGATACTCGGGCACCTGTCCACCCGCCTTTTTGCTGCAGAGCTTCTGGCCCAGCTTGGCGGCGCCGGCCGGACACACCTCAACGCAGCGACCGCAGGCCACGCACTTGTCCTTCTCGACCTTGGCGACATAGGCCGAGCGCGACAGGTTGGGCGTGTTGAACAGCTGCGAGGTGCGCAGGGCGTAGCACACGTTGACGTTGCAGTTGCAGATGGCGAAGATCTTGTTCTCGCCGTCGATGTTGGTGATCTGGTGCACAAAGCCGTTGTCCTCGGCCTGGTGCAGGATGTCGTAAACCTCGTCGCGGGTCACGTAATGGCCACGATCGGTCTCGACCACGTAGTCGGCCATATCGCCCACGGCGATGCACCAATCGGCCGGGTCGTCGGCGCAGCCCTCACCCATCACGCGACGGCTCGCGCGGCAGCTGCAGGTGCTAGCGGCATACTTACCCTCGTATTTGTCGAGCCAGTGCTCGATATGCTCAATAGGCACCGAGGTGCTCGCGGCGTCGATGGCCTTCTCGACCGGAATGACGTGCATGCCGATACCGGCGCCTCCGGGCGGCACCATCGGCGTGGCGCGGGACAGCGGGCCCTTGGATGCCTGCTCAAAAAACTTGGCGTAGACCGGGTGCTCCTCGAGCTGGCTCACGCGCATGTTGAGGAACTCGGCAGAACCCGGCACCAGCATGGGCAGCACCCACTGCTTGGCGCGCTCGGGGTTTTCCCAGTTGTACTCGAGCAGACCCGTGTAGCTCATGTCGTCGAGCATCTTCTCGATATCGGCTTCGGGCATGCCGGTGAGCTTGACCATCTCGGGCAGCGTATAGGGACGGCGCATCTTCATCTTGCAGAGCACTTCGGCCTGCTCGTCGGTTGCGGCCTCGGCAAACGACCAGTACTCGTAGCCCAGCAGCTCATCGCGATGCAGCAGGCGGTTGGTGCAGTGCTCGCACAGTTTGACGATGGCCTCGCGCGGATGCTCCGGCAGCGGCGGCACGAACTCCGAACCGATATCGGGCTCGGTGTAGCTAATTCCCGGTCCGTTGAGAATCATGGTTGTCCCTTCTCTTGCCACAGCCCGGCGAGGCCGCGACACCCCTCTTTTTTTGCAGGCCGGGCATGCCCCCATGCCGTTCACCCGCCATTGTTGACATTGTGTCAAAAATAGTATTGACGAACCGTCAACAATATTCAAGACTGTTAGGCGAACGGT
>JAIIUG010000144.1:0-2941 GCA_022739635.1 Collinsella sp.
CATGCGTCCGCGCGTCTTGGTTCTCGACGAGCCCACCGCGGCACTCGACCCCGCCAGCTCCACGTTGGTCTTCGAGACGCTGCGTGAGGCAAACCGCACACTTGGAATCACCATCGTCGTCGTTGAGCAAAAGGTCGCCCTGCTCTCGGAGTACTGCAACCGCGTGCTCGTGCTCAACCATGGCGAAATCGCGCTGCAGGGCGAACCACACGAGGTCTTCGCGCATACCGACGAGCTCCGTGCCATCGGCGTCGACTGCCCTCGCGTCACGCGTATCTTCAATAGCCTCGAGGCCGATGGCCTGGTAAGCGGTACCCCTTGCTTGGATGTCGATGAGGCCGAGCGCCTGATTTCGGGCATCGTCGACCCCGCACACGCGGCCAGCGAAGCCCAGGCGCCCGCCGGCTCACCGCACGCACCGTCGTTGCGCCCTCATGCCAAGGACGCCGAACCCGTACTCACCTTCGACCATGTTGAGTTTGCCTATCCCAATGGCGGCGCCGCCGTACACGACCTCAACCTGACGCTCTATCCCGGCGAGCTCGTGGGCATCGTCGGCCAAAACGGTGCCGGCAAGACCACGCTCACCAAGCTGCTCACAGGCCTGCTCAAGCCCGCCTCGGGCAGCGTGCGCGTCACGGGACTGGATACCGCGGCCGTTCCCACGAGCCGCATCGCCCGCGAAGTCGCAACGCTCTTCCAAAACCCCGACCGCCAGATCTGCAAGGATACCGTACTCGACGAGGTCGCTTTTGGCCTGGAGCTTGCCGGCATCGACCGTGCCGAGGCTCTGCGTCGTGCTCAACTCGTTATCGACCGCTTTGGCCTGCCTGCCGATGAGGCACCTTTCTCACTTTCGCGCGGCCAGCGACAAATGGTGGCACTCGCCTCCGTCGTGGTCGTAGAGCCCAAAATCGTGGTGCTCGACGAGCCCACGAGCGGCCTTGACTACCGTGAGTGCATGACCGTCATGGAAACCGTGCGCACCATGGCCGAGCGCGGCTGCGCCGTCATCATGGTCTGCCACGACATGGAAGTCGTATCCGACTTTGCCGAGCGCATCGTGGTGATGGCCGACGGCCACATCCTCGAGCGCGGCCGCACGCACGAGCTGTTCTCGAACATCGAGCTCATGCAGCAAGCCTACGTTGAGCCACCTCAGGTCATAGAGCTTTCTCGTCGCCTAGCGTCCTCTGTCTCTCCCGCCTTTGCACAGGTGAGCGAGGTCACCGATATCGTTCGCATTACCGAGGAGATGGTCCACCGTGGTTAACGTCATCGACTATATGCCGGGCGATACACTGCTGCACCGCTTGAACCCGGTCGTCAAACTGGGCCTTGCCGCCGCCATCATCATCGGCATCTTCCTGTCCGACACCTACGTGGCGCTGTTGGGCTTTTTGGCGCTCACACTTGCACTGGGCGCCTACGCCGGCGTCGTCGACCGTCTGCTCTCGCTACTCAAGCTGCTGATTCCGCTCGCGCTTATCATGCTGGTGCTTCAGCTGGCCTTTATGCGCGACGGCAACATCGTGTGGGGCTTTATCACCGACACGGGCCTCATTACCGGATCGAAGGCCTGCCTACGCCTGTTGGGCGTGGCGCTGCCGCTCATCCTCATGCTTATGGTGACCAAGCTCAACGACCTCGCCAACGCCTGCGTCGAGGTGCTGCACGTGCCATATCGCTATGCCTTCACCTTTACCACGGCACTGCGCTTTGTGCCGGTATTTGGCCAGGAAATGAACGCCATCATGGAGGCGCAGACCGCACGCGGCGTCGAATACGACACTAAGAATCCCGTCAAGAAACTCAAGCTCATGCTGCCGCTGTGCGTGCCACTGCTTATTTCGAGCGTGGGTAAGACCGATGCCACCGCGCTTGCCGCCGAGCAGCGCGGCTTCTACCTGCGCACGCGCGTGAGCTCGTACAAGCGCTACCCCATCAAGGTCCTGGACATTGCTGTGATCATCATCAGTATCGCCCTCATCGTCCTCGGCTTCCTGTTCTAGTTCACCACCGACAGCAACCGCCCAACGCAAAAGGCCTCGGCTCGCATCAAACGAGCCGAGGCCTTACTGTTTTCCCAGATAAAACCTACCAAAATAAACCTGTCCCTTTTTGGCAGGTCGAGGGCTACAGGCGGTAGGGGACGCCGCTGCGAATAATGGACTCGCGTACCAGGACATCCATCGCATCGAGGGTGATCTCGGGCATCTCGCGATACTTCTGCAACACCGAAAGCTCCGTGCAGGCCAGGATGACGCGGTCGCAGCCGCTACGGGCGAACTCCCACATCACGCGGTCGAACTTATCCATATCGGGCTCGCGCCCGGCCTTCACATCGTCATAGATGAGCGACATCACATCGGCCTGACGCTTTTCGCTGGGATAGACGACCTCAACGCCCGCGGTCTCGCATTCGCGCCCATAGACGTCTGCGCCCACGGTACCGTCGGTGCCCATGATGCCGATCTTGCGCACCGGCTCGGCCGGCATGCTCAGGTTTGGATCGAACTCGCACTCCCCCATCACCGCGCCGGCCAGAGCATAGCGCACCGACTCGCGCGGCATATGGATAATCGGCACCTTCGTAAACGACTGGATCTGGTCGTAGAAGTAGTGTGACGTGTTGCAGGGAATTGCTATGTGCGCGCAGCCCAGCGACTCGAGCGACTGGGCACACTCCTTCATGGTCGCCAGCAGCTCGGTATGCTCACCGGTCTTGATGGCCAGCGTGCGGTCGGGCATGGTCGACTTGGAAAGCACCACCATGTCGATATGCTCCTGGTCGCACGTAGCCGCCGTATGGCGTACTACCTGGTCGTAGTAATACGACGTGGCCTCGGCGCCCATGCCGCCGATAACTCCCAGCTTTTCCATCGCCGCCTCCTTGGTGACGCCCACGCAATTGCGCGTATCATACCCGCGCCCGCCCGAT
>JAIIUG010000001.1:0-73287 GCA_022739635.1 Collinsella sp.
GGTGTGTCCATCCTCGCAGTATCCGGTTCTCAAGGTGCACGCCCCGCGGCTGATCCGGTTCGACCGGGCCGCGCGGCAAGGAGATATATTGCCAGACCGCGAAGCCGTGTGGGACGTCAATTCCACTCTTCACAAGTCCTACACAATCTATGGCTTTCTATATAGGAAGTAGAAAGTCGAGTGCAGCAAGACCGCACGTATCAGATGATGACCCTTCGGTTAAGAGATATATAGAGATCGGTCACCTGTAAGTGCTTATCTACCCGCGCTTTTAGCTATGTAAACCAGCGCTTTCGATAAAAAAAGAGGGAGTGCCGCGCACAGTGCGACACTCCCCTAGCGATTCAACAGAATCTATTAGGCCTCGAGGGCCTTCTTGGCAATGGCAGCCAGCTCGTTGAAGGACTCGATGTCCTCGTAAGCCATCTGAGCCAGGACCTTACGGTCGAGCTCGATGCCGGCAACCTTCAGGCCGTGCATGAACTGAGAGTAAGAGATGTCGTTCAGGCGAGCAGCAGCGTTGATACGGGTGATCCAGAGAGAACGGATCTCGCGCTTCTTGTTGCGGCGATCACGATACTGATACTGCAGGGAGTGCTGGACCTGCTCTTTAGCATGCTTGTAAGTACGCGAAGCGGCACCGTAGTAACCCTTCGCACGGTGCATAACGGTACGGCGCTTCTTCTTGGCGGCAACAGCGCGCTTAATACGTGCCATGTTCTATCAACTCCTAGACGGTAAAACGAAAAACGGGAACGCGAACTTAGGCGAGACGCGACTTGATGACCTTGCGGTCGGCAGCGGCGATCTCGGTCTCCTGACGGAAGCCACGCTTACGCTTGGTGGACTTCTTGCTCAGGATGTGGCTCTTGAAAGCCTTGGCGCGCATAAGCTTGCCGGTACCAGTCTTGCGGAAACGCTTCTTGGTGCCGCTGTGGGACTTCATCTTAGGCATGAAATACTCCTTAATCGGTTACAGAACACTAGTTACTTGGTATCGCTTGCCGCTTTATCCTCATCAAAGGCGCCCTTAATCGGGGCGAGCAGCATAAGCATGTTACGGCCTTCCATCTTAGGCTTGGACTCGACCGTAGCGTAAGGCTTAAGGTCCTCGGCGAGACGCTCGAGAACGTTAAGACCCTGCTCCGGGTGAGCCATCTCACGGCCGCGGAACATGATGGTGATCTTAACGCGTGCGCCCTTCTTGAGGAAACGCAGAACGTGGCCCTTCTTGGTCTCGTAGTCGCCAACGTCGATCTTGGGTCGGAACTTCATTTCCTTAACCTCGACCTTGGACTGGTTCTTACGAGCAGCCTTGGCCTTCATGGCCTGCTGGTACTTGAACTTACCGTAGTCCATGACCTTGCAGACCGGCGGCTCCGCGTTGGGAGCGATCTCGACCAGATCGAGACCCTGATCGTCGGCGACGCGCTGGGCATCGCGGATGGCGAACAGGCCGAGCTGAGAGCCATCGACGCCAATCAAACGGCACGAAGATGCAGTGATCTCGTCGTTGATGCGGGTGTCATCAGACTTAGCTATTTTCCCTACCTCCATTCATAAAAAAATAACCCGGCGCTTCTTTGCAACCAGGTCGTACACATAGACATCCTCGGTATGAGGAATGGAATCTAAGTTGTATGACCAGTCAGCTGCTCATTGGCGCCAAAAGGTGGGAACCCTCGGGTTCCTCTTTAGGGCATTGCGGGAACAACGCCTTGGCGATAATAACACGTACCGCGGGTTATCACATTACGTACACGAAAAAGGAAGCCTCGACCCCCTTGAAGCGCAGGTGCATGTATGGTGCCCGAGGCGAGACTCGAAGGGCCTTCGCTTCGCGAAGCCCCGGGCTTCGGGCGCACGGCGCCCTCGCCACGCTCCGCTACAAACAGGCCGCAGGCCTGTTTGCTTAACGCTCCGCGCGCTCACGCGAGTTCGGCACGAAAAAGGGGGCCTTGACCCCCTTGAACGCTCGCTTGCATGTATGGTGCCCGAGGCGAGACTCGAACTCGCACGTTGTTACCAACGGTGGATTTTGAGTCCACTGCGTCTGCCAATTCCGCCACTCGGGCACGTAATGCGTGAGTTAGTTTATCACAGCTTTCTGTTGATTAGTCCGAAAATGGAACTTCAAGCATTTCGATGAGTTCGACCGTGCGAAGCATCTCGCGTCGGCGGCACCCGCGTCCGTTAACCGAGGCTTCGCCCATCTGGTTGTCATAGGGATCCTCGCGCATGCCATCGAAAACAGGCACAAATTCAGCCTGGAATCGTTTGTTGGCCACCATGCGCCACGGGTCGAGGTTGCCAAAGTAGTGACGACGACGCCACTCCTCCCCCATCCTGCGTGCCGAGGAACCAAACGATACGTCGGCGTTAAGCCAACCGGTCTGTGGCGTATAGAACTCAGCCCAATCGTGCGGCCCCACCGAATCGGGCGCAACATACAGGCCGCTCTGCCAACGGGCAGGAACGCCCGCAATGCGGCACATGGTGATAAACGTGAGCGCCATAACGCCGCAATCGCCGCGGAGCGAGTGTGCACAGTCATCGGCAATAGATCCCAAAAGCAGGTACGGTGGCTGATAGCGATAGTCGATACGCTGCGTCAGGTAATCATAGATAGCACGAGCGCGATCGAGCGGATCCTCGAGCCCGTCAATAACACGCTCCGTCAGCTGTCGCAGGTACGGCGTAAACGCAATGTGCGGACGGTCCTCGGAAGTGTCCTCGGGCAGCGGCGTGTCCATGCACGCATGCGATGGGAGCGTACCACCATAGATATCGCAATAGGCGGCATCGATGTGATAGCGATAGGTCACCGAGAATGAATGTTCAGTCGAAGATGTCCAAGAGGCAGTACGAGCCGAAACGTTTTCAGGGGCAACGGTACCCTCCGGCGTCATATCGAGAACTTCGATATGAGACTGTTGACGACAGGCGGAGGCAACGGGCAGCCACGCGCGAACGGTCTCCCCCTCAAGAGCTCCGGGGACAGACACGGATGCCTTTAGGGTGATGACGCGAGACAGCCCATTCTGCGATTCCATCTCCCTGAGCATCTGGTTACGCAGCGCTATGCCGTCCGTAGAATCGGGACGCAGGCCCGGAACCTCCTTGGGGTACACGCGAAGCGAATCGAGGAAGTTGTCGAGAACAAACAGCTCGCCATCGATAAAGCGCCAGTCAATACGCTTACGATTAATCAGGTCATCAAACTGCTCTTCGGTAAACTCTGGCCACTCCTCGCGAATCATCGCAATGGCCCGATCACGCGACACCGAAAAATGAAGCGGCGTCTCGAGCATGCGATACCGCTCCGCACGAACACAAGCAGCCAGCGAAGGCTCGGGGTTCTGCTCCAAAAGGCGATCGCAGGCAGCAACAGCCTGCGTCAAATACCCAGCATCCTTAAGACGAAGAATCTCGGGCGGCAGCCCAATATCGAGATGGCGAAAATCATCACAGCAAACATCAACAGAGCAGCCAACAGGACCCTCGTCAATAACCTTCCCATCCGAAGGCAGCACATCAATAACAGCCATACCAAACTCCAAGTCATTAGAACTCTTGAGGTCCATTGTAGCGAGATAAAAAAGAAAGCCCCAATAAAGGAACCCTCAACACCGATAAACGGCACCTATAAAAATCAATTCAACCCAGTAACCCTGTAGCGAGTTAACAAAGGAGGCCCCGTTTCCCCGGAGCTGATTCCGTCGCGCGACTTCTGGCGAAGCCAGGTGAGCGCGAGGGAAACAGCGTAGGGGAAACGGGGCCTCCGGCGGGAAGTTAAACCGCTACTTACGCCTTGTTGACGGAGCCAAACTCCTCCATGAGCTCCTTGGTGCGGGCAACGATGTTGTCGCGACCAGGCTTGAGGAGCTTGCGGGGGTCAAAGCCCTTGCCCTGCTGATCCTTGCCAGCCTCGATGTACTCGCGGACGCCCTTGGCGAAGACGAGCTGCAGGTCGGTGTTGACGTTGATCTTGGAGATGCCCAGGGAGATGGCCTTCTTGATCTGATCCTCGGGGATGCCGGTACCACCGTGCAGAACGAGGGGCAGGTCACCGGTCTGAGCCTTGATCTCGCCCAGGCGCTCGAAGGAAAGGCCAGCCCAGTCGGCGGGGTACACGCCGTGGATGTTGCCGATACCGCAGGCAAGGAAGTCGACGCCCAGGTCAGCGATCTGCTTGCACTCAGCAGGATCAGCGAGCTCGCCGCTGGAGGTCACGCCGTCCTCGGTGCCGCCGATGCCGCCGACCTCGGCCTCGATGGACATGCCCTTGGAGTGGGCAAGCTCAACGAGCTCCTTGGTGCGGTCGAGGTTAAGCTGGAAGGTCTCCTCGTGAGAGCCGTCATACATGATGGACGTGAAGCCGGCCTCGATGCACTTGAAGCAGTCCTCGTAAGAACCGTGATCGAGGTGAAGGGCGACGGGAACGGTAACGCCCGTGGCCTCGACGGCAGCCTTGACCATGTCGGCGCAGACCTTGAAACCGCCCATCCACTTAGCGGCACCAGCGGTGCACTGAAGGATCAGCGGAGACTTGGCCTCCTCGGCGGCCTGGAGAATAGCCAGGGTCCACTCGAGGTTGTTGGTGTTGAAGGCACCGAGACCGTACTTGCCGGCCTCAGCCTTCTTGAGCATGTCTGCTGCGTTGACGAGCATAAAAGAAACCTCCTGTAAGGTTGCTCCGATAACGCCTGAGATTTTACCACGGCGTACCCGAGCATAAACGTTCGTTTGTTCACGAATATCGTCCAAACAGACTTTTTTTGACCGTTTGCCCTACGGAATTGACCCGTTGGGGAAAAATAGCTTGACGTTTGGACGCTTCTCGTGCTTCAAAAGCCGACTATTAAGCTACATCTGCATGAAAGGGTTCTGCATGAGCTCGCGTGCCATGGCGGTCGAATCGCCATGGCCGGTTAGGCAAACGGTATCGGACGGGAGAAGCCGGGCGAGCTTGGAGAGCGAGCGTAGAATCGCTGCCTCGTCGCCACCGGCAAGATCGGTACGGCCGTGGCTGCCCGGGAATAGCGTGTCGCCCACAAAGGCAATGTTCCCCTGCTCGGTGGCAGCAAACAAGACGATCCCTCCCGGCGTATGCCCTGGCGTCTCGATCACCTGCAGGCAGATATCGCCCACCTCGATAGCATCGCCCTCGGCGAGCAGGCGCGTCGGCTCCCCGGGGCCGGGCGTCTCAATGCCCCACATAGCTCGCTGTTCCTCGATGTTCGCATGCGGCACAGCTGCGTCCTTGCCACACAGCTCGTACAGGGCGTCAACGCCAACGGCGGCCCGAACTCCAGCGACACCACCAACATGATCGGCATGGCCATGAGTGCATACGGCGCCAAGCACGCGTACGCCGGGATGCTCGGCTCGAATATGCTCCACCAAGCGCTCGCCTTCCCATGCGGGATCGATAATCACGCACTCATTATCCGAAATAACAGCATAGCTATTGGTCTGAATGGGACCGTTTACGAGCGTCTCGATCTCGACCGATCCCTTGGGAGTTAAATCCAAGGACACAGCACTCATGTCCCTCTCCTCTCTATAGAACTCGAGGCATCAAACGATGCCTCGAGTGTAGCGAATATCGATAATGTGGCACGTTCGTCGCGACTAAACGCGGCGCTTAAGCTGAGCTCCACCCTCGCCGGGCATCAAACGGCGTGCGTCATAGACCGAGTCAACGCTGCTGATAGAGGCCAGCAGCGGATCCAGACCGCTCGCGTCCGAGATCTCGACCATAAAGCGCAGGGTTGCAATACCCTCGCGGTTGGTCGACGTGGCGGCAGAAAGGATATTGCCGCCCGCATCGCCAATGGCAATGGTGACATCCTTGAGCAGGCCCATGCGGTCCAGGCACTCGACCACGATCTCGACCTGGAAGAGGGTGTCGGCGGCGCCGTCCCACTCCACGTCGATCATGCGCTCGGGATGCTCCATAAGCCCCTTGACGTTGGGGCAGTTGGCGCGATGCACCGAAACGCCACGACCGCGCGTGATGAAGCCGACGATATCGTCGCCCGTCACCGGGTTGCAGCAATGGGCCAGACGGACCAGCAGGCCGCTGTTGCTCTCGCCCTTGACGATAATGCCGTTGCTGGCGCTCTTACCGCGCTTTTGCGGCTTGCGGTTGGAGCCGCGGGCAGGCTGCTTGACGACCTCGGCAATGGCCTCGGTCTTGGTGAGCTGCTCCTCGGGCTTGGGGTCCAAGATTTGCTCGACCTTGTTACCCACAGCGCGCGGGGCAACCTTGCCGGCGCCGACGGCGGCAAACAGGTCCTCGAGCTGCTTGTAGTTAAACTGCTCCGCCACGGCGTTGAGCGCACGCGTGGATCGCGGCGTAGAGATGCCATACCCGCGCTTGCGCAGGTCCTTGGCCAGTATATCGCGGCCGGCGGCAGCGTCATCGTCTTTGGTCGCGGCGGCGAAGTAACGGCGGATCTTTGACTTGGCCGAAGGCGTCTTGACGATTTTGAGCCAATCACGCGACGGCTTGGAACTCTTGTTGGTCAGGATTTCAACGCGGTCGCCCGTCTTGATCTCGTGCGTGAGCGGCGCTACCGCACCGTTGATCTTGGCGCCGACGCAGTGGTTGCCGACCTCGGTATGGACAGCGTAGGCAAAGTCGAGCGGCGTGGAGCCGGCACGAAGCGCCATGACCTCACCCTTGGGCGTAAAGACAAAGATCTCTTGATCAAAGAGGTCGACCTTCAGCGAATGCAGGTATTCCTTGGCGTCGGTGATCTCGTCAGACGCAGCCCAATCGAGCGAATGTTTGAGCCAGTTAATCTGGTCATCCAGACGCTGGGCATCATTGGTCTTAGACGCAGACGATCCGCCCGATTTCTTATACAGCCAGTGGGCGGCAATACCGTACTCGGCCTGCTCATGCATCTCATAGGTTCGAATCTGAATCTCGAGCGGACGAGCCGTGGGGCCGATAACCGTCGTATGGAGCGACTGGTAGTTATTGACCTTAGGCATGGCGATATAGTCTTTAAAGCGACCAGGCATGGGGTGCCATAGTGTGTGCACTGCGCCGAGCGTGGAGTAGCAATCGCGCACCGAATGCGTGATGACGCGCAGTGCCACCAGGTCGTAGATCTCGGAGAATTCCTTGCCCTTGCGCTTCATCTTTTGGTAGATGGACCAATAGTGCTTGGAACGGCCGTTGATCTGGAAGTCCTCCAGGCCAATGCGGTTGAGCTCGTCGGTGAGCGTCTTGATGGTCTCGGCCAGATAGCGTTCACGGACCTCGCGCGACTCCGCCACCATGCGCGCGATGCGTTGGTAGGCGTCGGGCTCAAGATAGAAGAAGGACAGGTCCTCGAGTTCCCATTTAATGGAGCTCATGCCCAGACGGTCGGCCAGGGGTGCATACACGTCCATGGTCTCGCGAGCCTTAAACAGGCGACGGTCCTCACGCAGGGCTGCAAGGGTGCGCATGTTGTGCAGACGGTCGGCAAGTTTGACGATGATAACGCGGATGTCCTTGGACATGGCGAGGAACATCTTGCGCAGCGTGAGGGCCTGCTTCTCGTCCATGCTGTCGACTTCGATGTTGGTGAGCTTGGTCACGCCATCGACGAGCTCGGCCACCGTATCGCCAAACAGGCCGGAAACATCGGCAAGCGAGGTCTCGGTATCCTCGACGGTATCGTGTAGCAGCGCGGCGCACACCACATCGCAGTCCATCTTGAGATCGGCCAAAATGATGGCGACCTCGACGGGATGGTTGATGTACATCTCACCCGAGCGGCGCTTTTGGTTGCAGTGCTTCTCGGCGGCAAAGCAGTAGGCCTGCTCCACCTTAGAAAAGTCGTCCTCATTCATATATTTGAGGCACAGGCGCTCCAGCTTGTCGTAGCTGTCCGCCATAATCTCGGGCGGCAGCTCATCGGCATGCTTATAGTGCTCCATCTCCGAGAACGGCTGGAGGGTGGAATCATGGGCGGTACGGGCTGCGGCATCCATCGAGGTCCCCTTCCCCTAGGCCCGCGGTACGATCGGGCGGTTAACTTTGGCTAGCATATCAGAAGCGCACGAATCGAGCGCCCAGCTCCGGAAAGCCGAGAACTCCATGCGCGAGCGCAAGCCCTCCAAATAGCGAATTGACCTGCTCAATTGCACGCGGCCGGGGTTTTCGGCCATCGCGATGCGACGGGTGTCGTCAAACCCCGAGACGCAACAGAAACCAAGCTCTTCGAAGATTCCCAGGCCACTTTCCACCGAGCGCTCGTCGACCGGCGTGCGAGCATCGATGGCAAGGCACATCTGCGCGATGTCGATATCGCTCGCGCTAAAGGAATCGTCCCCGGTCTTGCCGCGGTTGGAGCGCCACATGGTTTGCAGCGCGCGATAGAGCGTGACGAGCTCGTCGCGCTCGGGCGCATAGCAGTCGAGTAGGCGCTCGTTAATGCGAGCGTCACGCGACGAATAGAGCAGGTGGATCACGGCAGGTTGGCCGTCGCGACCGGCGCGTCCGCTCATCTGGTTAAACTCAATCGCGCCAAACGGCATGTGATAGAGCACGACATGGCGGATATCGGGCAAGTTCACGCCCTCGCCAAAGGCAGAGGTCGAAACGATGCAACTGAGGCTTCCGTCGCGAAACGCTTCCTCGACACGGCGACGATCGGAACGCGCAAGCCCCGCGTTATAGAACGCGATGCGGGTCGCGCAATCGGGTACCCGCTTGCGCAGCGTCTTAGCAAGCGCCACGGACTGGTCGCGCGAGTTGACGTAGATGACGGTCTTCTCCCCCGTCGCCACGATTGACACCAGGCGGTTCTCGCGGCTCGCAAGATCTCGGTCATCCTCGAGCTGCAAGTTCTCGCGCACTGTCTCGTCGACCACCGTGCGGGTAATCGGTAGCACGCGGGCGAGCTCGGCCACAACCGGGGCCGTTGCGGTGGCCGTCGCCGCCAGAACGACCGGGTCGCCCAGGGCCTTGAGGATATCGGGCATGTCGAGATAGGCGCTGCGGTCGCCGCCCTTGGCAAGACCGGCATGATGCGCCTCATCGATAACGACAAAACCGATGCGCCCCGAACGCGCAAAGCGGTCGCGGTGAATGGACAGGAACTCGGGCGTCGTGAGCACGATGCCGGTGCGGCCCGAAGCCAAGCCGGCAAACACGTCATCGCGCGCCGCCTCCACGGTCTCGCCGGTCAGCACGCCTACGCCAATGCCGAGCGCGGCCATCGTCGACGAGAGGTGATAGGCCTGGTCGGCAACGAGCGCGCGCAGCGGATAGACAAAGATGCTCGCACGCCCGCGAAGAACCGCCTCGCGCGCGGCGTGCACATGGAAGATAAGAGACTTGCCGCGGCCCGTTCCCATAACGGCCAAGACGCTCTGGTGGTCGGCGAGCGCGTCGAGTGCCTCGACCTGAGCACGGTGCGGCTGGTTCGAGCCGATAAAGCTATGGATAAGCGAGCGCGTCAGCTCGGTATAGGAAAGCTGGGCGAGCGTTTGGCGCTTGCGGGACTCCAGACGAAGACCGGCGTCCGCAGGCTCCACGCCGCGGCGAAGCTCACATGCCGGGTCGTCAACGCTGGGCGCCGTGGTATCGCGGACCAAGACATCCTTGATCATGAGCTTTGGCTTTACGCGACCTTGCCAATGCTCGGCCACGGCCTCGAACACCAAATCGACGGCGCTGTCGCAATTGATAAGCCTGTCGATCTGCGGCGCGCGGAACATAATGGCCGGCACGCTCGCGGCGCCATCGGTCGCCACGAAGCGCATGTGCTCGCCGGTTTTGCCCACCACGGCTCGGTCGCACATTGTCACGCCCTCGGCCGCCAACAGCGGCACCTTGTTGCCCTGGCCAAACGGCTCAAGACGGGAGATCTGCTCGATGGTCTCAATATTCAGCTCGGAGAGGTCGACGGTGGCAGCAACCTCGTCGGTGTCCTCAAAGTCCTCGGCGGGAAGCTCGGACAGCACGGCGGAAAGACGACGACGGAACTCGTCGAGCTTGGATGCCTCGATGGTCACGCCCACCGCACCCGCATGCCCGCCGCGACGAATCAGCAGATCGGAGCAGCGCTCGACGGCGTCGAACAGGTTGACTTTGCCCACCGAGCGACCCGAACCGCGCGCGATACCGTCTTCGATCGAGAAAAGCAGCGCCGGCACGTGATAACGGTTGGTCAGACGGCTCGCCACGATACCCTTGACGCCCTCGTGCCAGCCCTCGCCACCCACGACGATTGCACGACCGCCATCATAGGTCTCCTCGACCTTTGCCATGGCATCGCGTGTGAGCTCGGCCTCGATCTCGCGGCGCTGACGGTTGATCTCCTCGAGCTCGGCCGCCAGAGCGCTTGCCTCGATAGGATCGCGGGCAAGCAGCAGGTCGAGTGCCAGCTTGGGATCGGCCATGCGGCCGGCGGCGTTCAAGCGGGGAATGAGCGAAAACGACAGGCCATCGGCCGTAATGGTAGAAAGGTCGGCCTTGGCAAGTGCGGCAAGCGCGATATAGCCGGGACGGGCCGTCACGCGCATCTGCTGGATGCCCTCGGCGACCAGTGCGCGGTTCTCGGGCGTCAGCGGCATCATGTCGGACACGGTGCCAAGCGCCGCAACCTCGATCAGCGAACGCCAATACGACGGCTTGCCCAGACGCTCGCCCAGGACCTGTACCAGCTTGAGCGCCACGCCGGCACCGGCAAGCTCGCGCGAGGGACCCTCGTCCTCGAGCTTGGGGTCGGTCAGGGGCACGCCCTGCGGCACCTGATCGGAGGGCTCGTGATGGTCCGTGACCACCAAATCAATCCCCAGGCTCTCAAGATAGGAGACCTCTTCCTTGGCAGCAATGCCGTTATCGACGGTCACGATCAGGTTGGGTTGGGCGAGCCCGTTGACGCGGTCGAGCGCCGCGCGCGAAAGACCGTAGCCCTCGTCAAAGCGATGTGGAATAAACGGCGTGACATCGGCACCAAACGTGCGCAGTGCCTCGGTCAACAGGCAGGTCGACGTAATACCGTCAACGTCAAAATCGCCAAAGACCGCGATGCGCTCGTGGTTGCGAATAGCACGCTCGACGCGGTCGGCGACGACCGACATGCCCGGGATAATGAGTGGGTCGGCCCAGTCGCGATCGAGCGAAGGCGTCAAAAACAGCTGGCCTTCCTCGATGGATGCAATGCCGTGCGCAACCATAATGCGCGCAACCAACCCGGGTATGCCCAGGCCAGCCGAAAGCTCCTTTTCGAGCTCGGGGTTTTGCTGAGCGACCGCCCAGCGATGCGTCGTCTTAAGCGATGACATAGGCGCCCACCCCCGATAGGGGCAGGTCGCCGCGATACCTCTCACGGTTCATAGCGATGAGTCCTCTGTGTATGCCCGCTTCGGCAGGCAGATCTGTTGAACGAATTTATTATACCGTGCAGCACGGACGCAAATCGCCGCAGTACGCCGCGGTTTCGGTAAACGATGCCGGTAATAGCCTCGAAATATTCGAGCGTTTCTGACGCACGGACGCATGCGAGCGTCTAGCATATCCATTCAAAACGGATTCACGAGCAAAGGGAGGCACAGGCGCATATGAAGCAATGGGTTGGACTGGGCAAGTTTCTCGCGGGGCACATGCAGGTCATCGTTCCGATTTGCGTGGCACTCGGCGTGCTCTTTCCTCAGCAGATTGGCGTTCTCAAGCCCATCGTTCCCACCTTGTTTGCCTTTATGACGTTTCAGGGTGCGCTCAGCAACACCTTTCACCAGGTAACCGAGGTGTTCCGCCGTCCCCTGCATTTGATTTTGGCGCTGTTGGTCTCGGCGGTGCTTATTCCCATAGCAGCCTATGCCATGGGGTCGTTGTTCTTTGGTTCCAACCCCAACCTTGTCTGCGGCATCGTGCTCGAGTACAGCGTACCCGTGGCGGTCACTGCCTTTATGTGGATTAGCATGTTCGGCGGCAACGGCCCGCTCGCGCTCACCATCATCCTGACGTCCTCGGTCATCTCACCTGTGACGATTCCTCTTACGCTCAAGCTCCTGCTGGGCGCCACCGTCTCGATCGACGTGCCGAGCATGATGCAGAATATGGCCTTTATGATCGCCATACCCGCCGTGCTCGGTATCGTGATCAACGAGCTCACGCGCGGATGGGGGCACGAGAAACTCTCCCCCGCGCTTTCGCCCGCCTGCAAGTTCATGATGATGGGCGTCATCGCGTCCAACTCCACCGCCATGAGCGAGTACGTGCTGCACATGAACACGGTGCGCCTGGAAGTCGCCCTCTTTATCCTGGTGTTCGCCATCAGTGGCTTTATCATCGGCATCCTGGTCGCACGTGCCCTGCATCTGCCGTATAGCGAGACGACCACCATGTGCTTTACCTGCGGCATGCGCAATATCTCTTCGGGCGCCGTCATCGCCACGCAGTATTTTCCCGGCGAGGTCGTGTTCCCCGTCATGTGTGGCACGCTGTTTCAGCAGGTGCTGGCCTCGACCATCGGGCATCTCTTTGAACGTCTAACCAGCGAGGAGCGCGCCAAACAGCGCAAGCGAGTCAAGGCCGGGCGCGACGCGATGGCACGCTAGGCAGCACGCTTTTCGCAGGCGCTCGCCTTGCTACGCGAGCGTTTCCAGATGCGCATGCAGTCGCTCAGCATCGATATCGAGCGTCGTCTCGGCATTGACCTGGGCCAGACGATAGCCCACAAAGTAGGGCGATACCACCCAACGTGGCAGCGCCTTGGCAATGGTCCGACCGCCCAAGTGATAGAAGAACAAGTTGTATGACTCTGCGCGGCCGCCGTGGTGCTCGTGCAGAATATAGCGCAGGGCCACCTGAATCGCATCGGCAAACAGGTCCGCTTCGGCTTGGTCGCGGGCGTCGTCGCTGGCGGCGATTCCCTGTGGAGCCGAGACGTTGACCTCAAAGAATCCCATGATCGGCTCGGTTGAAATGTTGACCGAGATTCTCCCCTGCTGCCAGACATTGATGCCTTCGAAATTGGCGGAAGTCAGCGCCGCATAGCCGTCCTCCTGTTCCAAGCCCACAATCTGCATGTGTGGATGGACGAGGCTGCCGCCCGAAAGCGGGCCTTTGTTCTTGTACATGAGCACACTGCGGTACTGTTGGGAATCGATCATCTGCTGCCAACAGCCCAGGGCAAACCTCATCACATGATGCAGCTCATCCGGTTCATAGGTCACCAGGTCGGCGTCGTGATTGGCCGACTCGATCAATACGGTCTGACGGGTGGCCCGCAAGGTCTTGAACTTATTCTCGAGCCAGATGCAGTCACCATCGCGCCGGATGATGTTGGCGAGCCCCTCCGTGTCGCAAAAGGGGCACGCGGTACCGGGGCGGCGGTTGTCGTCGGGCTTGCCGCTCGCCTGCTGAACGTCAAATACGAGCGCCACGGGTTATACCTCCAGCGGCACGATCTTGGTGCCATGGAGCTCGGAGACGCCTAGCGCCGTCGCGACCGCGTCGCGATTTGCCGCAGTGATGCCGCCGCCGGGAAGGATGGTCAAACGGTCGCCCGCATACTCGATTAAACGAACCAGGTTTTCGAAGTTGCCCTCGATCGGCGTGCCGGCAGCACCACCGTGCGTCAGGATGCGCGCAACGCCGCAATCGGCGAGCGTATCAATGGCGTCGAGCTGAGCCTCAGGCGAGAGCTGATCAAACGCCATGTGGAAAGTGATGTCGATGGGCTCGCGCTTGCACTCCTCGGTCGCGCAGCCCGCGGCCATCACAAGGGCGCCGAGGGTGAGCTCGTCGAGCGCCCATCCGCCGGCACAGGGCTTGCAGCATCCAAAGACCAGGCCATCGACGCCGGCGCTCACGGCAAGGCCCAGGTCCATCTCCATCATGCGCAGCTCGTCCTGGTTGTAATGAAAGTCGCCACCACGAGGACGAATCATGCACATCACTCGCGCGTCATGCTCGTGAGCGCAACTGACTGTAGCGCTAATAACGCCGGCGGAAGGCGTGGTGCCACCGACGGCAAGGTTGTCACACAGCTCAATGCGCCTTGCACCGGCATCGATGGCCGCCGGCACCCGCTCAAAGTTCTCGGCACAAAACTCGTACAGCATAGATAAGGCCCCCAAAGACAGCAGATGTTTTCCGACGGGCATTGTCACACATCCCCATGAAGTTGCGGTGGAATAGGGACTGTTTTGGCCTCTGGAGCCCGTATTCAGTCCCTATTTCACCGCAACTCAAATGATCCCTCGGGGACGGAGGAAAACCGACCATTACGACTGGCCGAAAAATGTTGCCGATGGTGAATGTTGCGCAACAAGATTTTCGAATCCCGATTAACCATGGCAGTATCGTCATTCGAATCTAGAGGAAAGGATTGCCATGTTTAAGAGCATCCAAAAGAGCGGAAGGATCGCAGCAGTCGCCATCGGCCTGATCGCAGCCTTGTCTCCGCTTGCAGCCCCTCCTGCAGCATTAGCCGGCGGTAGCGTACCGACGCCTGAGCTCGAGAAAGCGTACAGCTTTAAGGTAAGTAGCGAATACTCGGATATCAGCACGGGCGACGATTCAAAGTTCGGCTATTTATACGATTACGACGAGGATTACAACTTAAAGAGCATATCGCTCGTCAATTTTAAAGACGGCAGTACAAGCCCCATTGCCATTCCGGATAAAAGCCTTGAGTCAGGACGGCCCACATCCAACAATCAACTCTACTGGCAAGACGGCAATAATTTGGTCGTGTTCTCGCCAGACAACCAAAGCCAAACAGTCCATCCCATTAGTTCGGCCAAATATGCCTACACCGATGTAATCGTCTCTTTCGATGGCAATAGAGCAGCCGTCGAGCACTATGACAGTGAATCTGAGCTTAAAAAAATCGAGATCTATGACCTTAAGTCTGACGAGTTAATTCAAACATATCAATCTGATAAAGATGACTCTTATTGCTACTACTCAGACGATATGAGCCGTCTCTATTTCTTGCCATACGATACTGAGAAAGGCATTGTTTCTCTAAGGGTTTTCAATTGCGATACAGGGTCAACGGAATTGAAAACAGTTAACGTGAAGAAAGACGATAGGTCTTCGGACATCGACTATATTGTCACCAGCTCTAACTCCGACGATATTTATCTTCAGAGCGACACTACATTAATAAAAGCGGACCGCGACGGAAACATGAACGTTCTATTTAACGATGACGACCACGCTCCTGAATGGCCTTATTCATACCCGTCGGCAGAGCTTTATGTCCTCTATACAAAGAAGGGATCGAACGATCTTTTTGAAGAAGATGACGGCGATTACTACCTGAATGAAAAAGATGCGAATCTTAGTGTTTATGACCTGAAAAGTGACAAGATCATCAGCTCAATTGCTTATCCCTTTGGCGAAGGATATCTCAGCGATATTTCGCATGACGGCAGCATCCTGCTTGGAAAATACTCAGACGATGACAAGTCCTCAGCATGCCTAGTCGATGCTCAGACCGGGGCAAAGAGCGAGTTTGACTCTCATTGGTGCGACCACCTTTCGTTCATGAACGGCGATCGCAAGATTTTGGCAGCCTATTTCGACAATGATGACTCCTCGATACTTCATGTGAACATCTACAAGTCCAATATTCCCCATTCGCTGCCTGAGGATATTCTCTACTTTGTCCAGTCTCACCTGCCGTTTGTTATTGGCGGTGGCGTGGCGATCGTCCTCATCATCGGTGGCGCGATCGTTATTCTTTGCATCCGCAAGAAGCGCGCGAAGGCCGCGAACGGTGCAGTAGCCGCAGCGCCTAAACCTCAGCGTAAGCAGCGTCGTAGTCAGAAGCACGCCCAGCAGAACGCCGTGGCACCCGCGGCACCGACGATGCCGGCAGCTCCGGCCGAGCCCGCCCGCTTCTGCCGTCACTGCGGAACCCCGCTCGTGCCCGAAGCCCAGTTCTGCCCCACATGCGGACAAAAGGTAGACTAGCGAACAAAACCCAATAGATCCCAACCACCAAGGCCCCGTTCCGAAACACTCCAGAACGGGGCCTATTTTGAGGCAAAGAGTAGCCGTTGGAGACGTTCTTAGGGTTGCTAATTTGGGACGGGCATTGTCGCACGCTCCCATGAAGTTGCGGTGGAATAGGGACTGTTTTGGCCTCTGGAGCCTTCATTTAGTCCCTATTTCACCGCAACTTAAAAAAGGGGCGCTGACCGAGATAGTCAGCGCCCCTTTTGTTGGATTGGCTAGCCTCCGAGATATGCCTTACGCACGTTGTCGTCGTGCAGGAGCTCTTGGCCCGTGCCGGTCATGGTGATCTTGCCGGTCTCGAGCACGTAGCCGCGCGTGGCGATCGAGAGCGCCATCTGCGCGTTCTGCTCGACCAGAAGCACCGTGGTGCCGGCCTTGTGCAGGTCCTCGACAATCTGGAAGATCTGCTCAATCAGAATCGGCGCCAAGCCCATGGAAGGCTCGTCGAGCATGAGCAGCTTGGGGTTGCTCATAAGGGCGCGGCCCATAACGAGCATCTGCTGCTCGCCGCCCGAAAGGGTGCCGGCGACCTGGCGACGGCGCTCCTTCAGGCGCGGGAACTGCTCGTAGACGCGCTCAAGGCCCGGAGCAACCGTGGACTTGGGCTGCGTGTAGGCGCCCATCTCCAGGTTCTCCTCGACCGTCATCTGCAAAAAGGCGCGACGGCCCTCGGGCACCTGGGCCAGGCCCTTACCAACCAGCTTATCGGCGGGCGTATGGGTAATGTCCTCGCCCATAAACTTGATGGAGCCGGTCTTGGAACGCAGCAGGCCCGAGACAGTCTTGAGCGTTGTGGACTTGCCGGCACCGTTCGCGCCGATCAGAGCCACGATCTCGCCCTCGTTGACGTTAAAGGAGATGTCCTTGATGGCGTGGATGGCGCCGTACCAGACGTTGATGTTGTAGACGGAAAGCATCGGCTCTGCCATTTAGTTCTCCCCCTTATCCTGCTTGCCCAGATACGCCTCGATAACGGCGTCGTTGTTCTGGATCTCCTCGGCTGTGCCCTTGGCGATGACCTTACCAAAGTTGAGCACGCAGATGCCCTCGCAGATGTTCATAACGAGCGACATGTCATGCTCGATAAGCATGATGGCAATGCCGAAGGTGTCGCGGATCTTGACGATGTTCTCCATGAGCTCGGCGGTCTCGGACGGGTTCATGCCGGCGGCAGGCTCGTCGAGCAGCAGTAGCTTGGGGTTGGTGGCAAGCGCGCGGACGATCTCCAGACGACGCTGGGCGCCGTAAGGCAGCGATCCGGCCTGCTCGTTTGCCAGGTGCTCCATATCAAAGATGGACAGCAGTTCCATGGCGCGCTCGTGGGCGGCCTTCTCGTGCTTCCAGTACGTAGGCAGGCGTAGCACGCCCTCAAAGCCGGAGTAACGCTCCTGGTTGTGCAGACCGACCTTAACGTTATCCTCCACCGTCATGGTGTTGAACAGGCGAATGTTCTGGAAGGTACGAGCGATGCCCATACGGTTGACCTGATAGACCGACTTACCCGAGGTGTCCTCACCGTCGAGCAGGATGGTGCCGTGCGTGGGCTGGTACACCTTGGTGAGCAGGTTGAAGACCGTGGTCTTGCCGGCACCGTTGGGGCCGATCAGACCAGCGATCTCAGTCTTGCCGATGGTTAGGCTAAAGTCGTCGACTGCCTTAAGGCCGCCGAATTCAATGCCCAGGTGGATGCACTCGAGCGCCGGACGCTCGCCCAGGTCGCGGTCGGGAACGATGGCGCCAGAAGGATACGGGACCATCTTGCCCTTGTTGAACTCAAACTTACTGGGCATCGGCTGCCACCTCCTTCTTGGAAGCAAAGCGGTCCTTAATGCGTGCGAAGAACGCCTTGAGCTGCGGGTTGTTGGTAAAGATCATGACCAGGATCAGCACGATGGCGTAGATGAGCATGCGGTAGTCCGAGAACTGACGGAGCAGCTCGGGAAGCACCGTGAGCAACGCCGCCGCGATGACGGAGCCGCGCATATTGCCCAGACCACCCAAGACCACGAATACCAGGATGAGGATGGACGTGTTGAAGTCGAACTTGGTGGCGGAGAGCTGCGAGAAGTTACCGCCGAAGAGGGCTCCGGCAGCACCGGCGAGGGCAGCGGAAACCACGAAGGCGATCATGCGGTACTCGGTGACGGAGATGCCTACGGACTCGGCTGCAATCTTGTTATCGCGCACGGCCATAATGGCACGGCCGGTACGGCTGCGAACCAGGTTGAGCACGATCACGAGTGCGACCATGACCAGGATGGCACCGGCGAGGAAGGTCGAGTACGTCGACACGCCCGAGGCGCCCTGGGCGCCCTTGATGATGGCGGTGCCGTCCTCGAGCAGATGCAGGTCGTCGATCGTAGAGTTACCCGTGATGTTAAAGATCACATGCAGGCCGCGGGAGTCGACGCCCACGATAAGGCAGGTGACAATCTCTTTGATGATCTCGCCAAAAGCCAGGGTCACGATGGCCAGATAGTCGCCGCTCAGGCGCAGGACCGGGATGCCGATCAAGAAGCCCAGGATAGCGGCAGCGATGGCGCCGACCACGATGCTGATGATAAGGCGCACCGGATCGGAGGGAACGGCGCTCTCGAGGGCGACTGCGGTGACGATGCCCGTGTAGGCACCGACACTCATAAAGCCCGCATGGCCCAGCGACAAGTCACCCGCGATACCGACGACGAGGTTGAGGGAAATGGCCATGACGATGTAGGCCGTAATGGGGACCAACTGACCGGCGATCATGCGCGGGATCATATGGTTGGACTGCATAAAGAACACGATGGCGAAGGCCACGATGCACATGGCGTACGTGACAAAGTCGTGACGCGTCTGCTTATCTTTAAGAATCTTCATAACGCTCACCTACACCTTCTCGGGGACGTACTTGCCCAAGAGGCCGGCAGGCTTGACGAGCAGGACGATGATCAAAACACCAAAGACGATGGAGTTGGCAAGGCTCGTGGAAATGTAGGCCTGCGCCATCGCCTCGATGATGCCGATGAGAATGCCGCCGACAAAGGCGCCGGGGATGGAGCCGATGCCGCCGAAAACGGCAGCGTCGAAGGCCTTGATGCCAGGCATGGCGCCCGTGGTGGGCTGCAGGACCGGCGAGTAGGAGCACAGCAGCACGCCGGCGATGGCGGCAAGGGCGGAGCCGATGGCAAACGTCATCGAGATGGTGCGGTTGACGTTGATGCCCATGAGCTGAGCGGCGGCCTTGTCCTCGGACACGGCGCGCATGGCCTTGCCCATCTTGGTCTTACCTGTAAAGAACATCAGGCCGGCCATGATAACCAGGCAGGCGACGATGGTGACGAGCGAGACGGCGCTTACGTTGAGCTTGGCCAAGAACTCCGGCACCGGGAAGGCAACGAGTGAAGTGAAGTTCTTGGGCGTGGCGCCCCACAGAAGCTGTGCGGCGTTCTGCAGGAAGTAGGACACGCCGATAGCCGTGATCAGAACGGCCAGCGGGCCCGCCTGACGCAGTGGCTTGTATGCCAGACCCTCGATGAGAACACCGAGAACGGTACAGACCACACAAGAGAGAATTACAGATGCCCAGCCCGGGAGGCCGAGATACGACGTGGCGCAGAACGAGACATAGGCACCGACCATGATGACGTCGCCGTGAGCGAAGTTCAGCATCTTGGCGATACCGTAGACCATGGTGTAGCCCAACGCGATGATGGCGTAGACGCTGCCCATGGACAGGCCGTTGACCAGGTATTGGATAAAGACCGTCATGTTCCACATCCCCCTTTCGAATAGGTTTCCAGTTGATGTATGAAACAGGGACGTTACATCGTCCCTAGATACCAAGCAAGCAGGGAAGGCCAAAACCTCCCCTGCTTGGGATCAAAACCGCTCTATGTAAGGCGGCCTATTAGGCCTGTACGTACTTGCCGTCGGTGATGACGTACGCCGTGGGCTCCTTCTGGACCTGGCCCTTATCGTTCCAGGTGAGCTTGCCGGTCAGACCGTCAACGGTAATCTTGAGCATAGCCTTGGGCAGCTTCTCGGCGACCTCGGTCGGGTCGGCGTCGACACCAAGACCGGCCTCCTTGAGGGCCTCGGCCACCGCGTGCACGCCATCGTAGGCGTCGGCGGCAAACTGGTCGGGAGTATCGCCGTACTTATCCTTGTAAGCGTTGACGAAGTCGGCGTTCTTCTCGTCGTCGGCGGAGAACGGGGTCATGAGCAGCAGACCCTCGGCAAGAGAGGTGTCGAAGCCCTCAACGCCCAGGATGCCGTCCATGCCGTCGCAGCCCATCATCTTGACGTCGTAGCCCATATCCTTGGCGTTCTTGAGCAGGACGGACGCCGGCGTGTAGTAGATCGGCGCAAAGATCATGGTGGCGCCGGCCTGCTTGGCCTTGGTCAGCTGGTTGGTGAAGCTCGTGGCGGAGTCGTCCTTAAAGGTCTCCTCGTCAACAACCTCGAGCTTGGACTCAGCGGCCTGGGCCTTAAAGGAATCTGCGATGCCCGAAGAATAGGCGTCGCCGGAGTTATAGAACAGCACGAACTTCTCGTCCGCATACTTCTGCGCCAGGAACTTGGCAGCGTTGACACCCTGGTTGGGGTCGGTGAAGCAAACCTGGAAGACGCAATCCTTGCCGTCGGTGACGTCCTCGGAGGACGCGGACGGGGTGATCATGAACGTCTTGGGGTCGTTACCACACTCGGCGGCAACGGCAACCGACGCACCCGTGGTGGTCGGGCCGACGAGGGCCTGCATGCCCCAGTCGAGCAGGGTGTTGAAGGCGTTGACGGCCTTCTCGCCATCGGCCTGGTCATCCTCGGCCTTGCTGGCAAGCGGCAGCTCCTTGGTCGAGAAATCCTTGCAGCCAAGCTCGACACCCTGGGTAACGGACTTGCCGTAAGACGCGTTGGCGCCGGTCAGCGGGCCGATGGTGCCGACTTTAAACGAAGCGTCGCTCGAAGCGGAACCGCTGTCGCCGCCGTTGGAGGAGCAACCAGCTAGAATGGACATCGCCCCCAGACCTGCTGCGCTCGCGATAACGCTCCTGCGATTCATAACAGGGTTCAATGACTTACCGGTGAGGCTCGACATGCGGCTCTCCTCTCAAATCTCGTCGGGTTTCGGTTACCCGACAGGCCATCCTTCGCCGTATTCGGCGTTCGCAAAATAGTAGACGCTTTAGTTGAGAAAAGTGGCGATTATTTCAACTTTTCTTTTGTTTTGTCCATTTATCCATAATTATGCGTATTTCTAACGGTTTATGCAGTTTAGCCACTTTATTGTGTGAAAGTAATATTTCCATTCTGTTACAAGCGCCCCTGCCCTGATTAAAACACCCTCACCGGTCGCGTTTTGCGCGCACCTAGGCGGCGATGTACTTGCCGTCCTGAATCACATAGGCCGTAGCGGGCTTTTCAACCTGGCCCTTGTCGTTCCACGTCAGCTCGCCCGTTAGGCCCTCGATCTTGATCTTGCGCATGGCCTTGGCAAGGTCGCCGGCAATGTCGGCGCCGTCGGCCGTAATGTCAATGTCTGCCTTATCGATGGCCTCGGCAATCGCGTGGACGCAGTCATAGGCATCGGCGGCAAACTGGTTGGGCGTCTCGTCGTAGGCGTCCTTATATGCCTTGACGAAGTCGGCGTTCTTCTCATCGTCGGCAGAGAACGGGGTCATGAGCAGCACGCCCTCGGCAAGAGAGGTATCGAAACCCTCAACGGAGAGCAGGCCGTCCATGCCGTCGGTGCCCATGAGGGTCATGTCGTAGCCCATGTCCTTGGCATTCTTGAGCAGGACGGACGCCGGCGTGTAATAGATCGGTGCAAAGATGAGCGTGGCGCCGGCCTCCTTGGCCTTGGTGAGCTGGTTGGTAAAGCTCGTGGAGGAGTCGTCCTTAAAGGTCTCGGTATCGACGATGTCGAGCTTGGATGCCTTGGCCTGCTCGGCAAAGGCATCGGCAACGCCCGAGCTGTACGTATCGCCGGAGTTGTAGAACAGGGCGATCTTGGCGTCCGCATACTTCTCGGTCAAGAACTTCGCAGCGCTGGCGCCCATGGTGGGATCGGTAAAGCAAACTTGAAAGACCGTGGTCTTATCCTTGGTGACGTCGAGCGACGAGGCCGAAGGCGTAACCATGAGCATATCGTCGGCGATCTCGCCCGAGACGGCGACAGCGGCACCAGTTGTGACGGGGCCGACGAGCGCTTGCATGCCCCAGTCGCACAAGGTATTGAAAGCGTTGATGGCCTTCTCGCCGTCGGCGACATCGTCCTCGGACTTAAGCGAAAGCTTGAGGTCCTTGTTCGAGAGATCCTTGGCGGCAAGCTTGGCGCCCTTCTCGGCCGAGACGCCATAGGTTGCCGCGGCGCCTGTCAGAGGGCCGATGACACCGATCTTGAAGGTCTTGCCGTCATCGACGGAGCCGCCGTCCGAGCCACCCGACGAGCAACCGGCGAGTGCGGCGGTGCTGCCGAGCGCCGCGGCGCCGGCGAGAAAGTTCCTACGGCTGAGCGTGCTGTTGATGTTGAACATGGTGTCCCCCTTTTTTCGCTGGCCGCAGCGCGGCCGTCTTGCGGTACGGGGCAAACCTTATGGCGCAAACGTTGACAGTTTGTTACGGAGTTCCGTTTGTAGCGAGCATGTTTCCAATATTTCCGCAGCGTTTCGGGGGTGCCGTTTTGTGCGACTCCTGTTGCCTGGCGAGCACACGCCCTCGGTTCACGCTAGAATGCACTCAACCTTTAAGCGGTTAATCCATCCATAAGATGCACGAAGGAGCTATCTATGAGCGAACCCCTGCGCACCGTGAACGTCGGTCTGATCGGTCTGGGAACCGTCGGCGGCGGCGTGGCCCGTCTGATCAAGAGCCACCACGATGAGTACCTGGCCGCCTACGGCATCGACCTTAAGCTGACCCGCGCCTGCGCGCTTGCCTGGGAGCAGGCCGAGGCGGCAGGCATTGAGCGCGAGGCCTTTACGAGCGACTGGCACGATGTCGTCACCGACCCCGCCGTCGACATCGTCGTCGAGCTGATCGGCGGCGAGCACCCCGCAACCGAGATCTTCACCACCGCCTTCGAGAACGGCAAGCATGTCGTCTCCGCCAACAAGGCCCTGCTGGGCCGCCATGTCGAGACGCTCGCCGAGAAGGCACGCGCGTGCGGCGTGCAGATTAAGTGCGAGGCCAGCTGCGGCGGCGGCATCCCCATCGTGAGCACGCTCGAGCACGACCTGGTGGGCAACAAGATCCTGACCATCGCCGGCATTCTCAACGGTACCACCAACTATATCCTGTCGCGCATGGACGCCGAGGGCGCCGATTACGCCGACGTACTTGCCGACGCGCAGGCCAAGGGCTATGCCGAGGCCAACCCGTCCGCCGACGTCGACGGCTTCGACGCCGCCAGCAAGACGGCAATCCTCGCCTCCATCGGTTTTGGCACCCGCGTTACCACCGACGATGTGTACCAGCAGGGTATCCGTACCATCGGTGCCGAGGACATCGCCCAGGCCCGCGAGCTCGGCTACACCATTAAGCTGCTCGGCATCGCCCGCAATACCGACGCCGGCGTCGACGTCCGCGTTCATCCCACGCTGATCCCCGCCGACCACATGCTTGCCAAGGTCAACGGCGCCATGAACGCTGTCTACGTGGTAGGCGACGCCGTGGGCGAGACCATGTTCTACGGTGCCGGCGCAGGCTCCTTCCCCACCGCGAGCGCCGTCGTGGGCGATATTCTGTCGCTCTCCGAGCAGATCAGCCGCGGCGTGGCTCCGCTGCCCGAGATTGAGCCCTATGGCCACAACCTCGCCTTTAAGCCCATGGACGAGCTCCAGACCAAGTACTATGTGCGCCTGAAGGTCGCCGACCGCGTGGGCGCCCTGTCCGAGACGGTCGACATCTTTGCAAAGCACAACATCTCGATCTCGCTCATCAACCAGGTCGAGGACGGCAAATCGGGCGTCAGCGATGCCTGCTCGGTCATCTTCCTGACGCACCGCGCGCTCGAGAAGGACGTCCAGGCTGCCGCCGCCGAGCTTGCCGGCGTCGACTGCGTGGCCGAGGTCGCCAACGTCCTGCGCATCGAGGACGTTGAGGCCTGGACCGAAGGCGTCATGGCGAACTAATTCGATCTTTGCTTTACGGCATATGTGTGAGGGGCTCCCGTCCGGCGCTGGACGGGAGCCCCTTTGCCTGCGCACGCTGGGCGTATTGGCGCAATCAGCATTTGAACAACTCGGCCGCTCCTGACAGCCGGGGGCACCGTTCGCCGATGTGCAACCGAAGCCGATTTTGGCTACCGCTATGCTGTGCTTATATCCGTCCACGAAGAGAGGAAGCACTATGTTGCTCGAAGGCAAGAAAGCAATCATCACCGGAGGCACGCGCGGGATCGGCTATGCCATCGCCTGCCGTTTTATCGAGGAAGGTGCCGCCGTCACCGTCTTTGGCTCGCGCCAGGAGACCGCCGATGCAGCCGTCGAGAAGCTGGTCGCCGCCTATCCCGAGGCCAAGGTCTGGGGCCGCTCCTGCGACCTCACCTCGCTCGAGGCCGTAACCGAGGCCTTTACCCAGGCTGCCGCCGATATGGGCGGCTTGGACACGGTCGTCAACAATGCCGGCATCTCCCAGCGCTCGCCCCTTTTGGATTACACGGCCGAGGAGTTCGCCAAAGTCATGGACCTCAACGTCGTCGCCGTCTTTAACGGCCACCAGGCGGCCGCCAAGATTATGACCGAGGCCGGCCACGGCGGCACCATCACCACCACGAGCTCGATGGTCGCCAAGTACGGCCAGCCCTCCGGCGTCGGTTACCCCACGTCCAAGTTTGCCGTCAACGGCATGGTCCAGTCGCTCTCGCGCGAGCTCGCCCCCATGGGTATTCGCGTCAACGCCGTCGCCCCAGGCGTAACCAAGACCGATATGGTCGCCAACCTGCCCGAAGAGGTCATCAAGCCCATCATCGCCACCATTCCGCTGGGTCGCATGGGCGAGCCCGAGGATGTCGCCAACGCCTTTGTCTTCTTGGCAAGCGACATGTCCTCCTATGTCACGGGCGCCATCCTCCCCGTCGACGGAGCCGCCCGCTCCTAAAGGTCGCAAGCCACGACTCCTAGCCTCAACATTGCTCAACGCAAAAGGCGCGCTGCCTGCATCAACCGCAGGCAGCGCGCCTTCTTCTGTTTGAAGCGGAAGCCTGTCCCAGAATTCCGGCTCAGACCGGGACGCAGCTTCCCTCAGGGCCATGTTTCGGAAACTGCGCCCCGTTTCGGGTCTTTAAAGTGGGACGCGCCTTCCCCTGGGGAAGCATCTCGTTATTTACCGTCGTCGTCCTCGGCTTCTTCTCTTGCATAGAGCTCCAGCATGCGGCGGCGGTATTCACGCACGGCGAGCTTGGCGCGCTCCAGGCGGCGACGCTCGCGCGGAGTCAGCTCGGACGGGTCGACCTCGTCTCCATAGGTCTTGTCGGCAAGCAGGTGCGCCGCGTCCACGATGCGGGCATCGATGTGGCCGCTCGCCGCCTCGGCGGAAAGACGCTCGGCAATCGTATCGAGCGTAGGCAGGCCCTCGAATACGCGACCGTGACCATGCGAGGTCAGCAGCTCGTGCTCGCGTGCGAGCAGGCTCGCCAAATCGTGATGGGCACGCAGGATGTCGAACGCATCGGATGGATGCTCGGCGACCTCTGCCACGGCGGCGACCGGCGCGGCGTCGACCACGCGGTAGAAGAGCTGCGCGAGCAGCGGCATCAAGAACACCGTGATGGCGCCGGCGGCAACCATGACCGACGCAATATCTTGCGACAGCGCGCCCGCGTTGACGGCAACGCTCGTCACGGCAACGATGATCGGCAGGGCCGTGGTGCAGTAGAGCGCCACGGTAATGCGGCCATACGCCGAGACATCGCGCGTCGCAGGACAAATGCTCATAGAGACAAGAATCGGCGCCGCGCGAATGATCAGCAGCGCCACGATAAAGCCCGCGAGCAGCCCGGGACGCGACGCCACGGCCGTCAGGTCGATCTTTGCGCCCGATACAGTAAAGAACACCGGAATCAAAAAGCCGTAGGCCAGGCCGTCGAGCTTGGTTTCGAGCGTGTGGTTGCCCTCGGGGATGATATAGCGCAGGACAAAGCCGGCGGCAAAAGAACCCAACACGATATCGAGGTCAAAGACGGCCGAAAACGCCACGAGCGTGACCAGGATGAGCACCGTCAGGCGCACGAAGGTCTGCGACGTGGTATCGGCGCGCTCCTCGACAAACGCAAAGAAGCGGCTGCCGACGCGCTTGGAGCGGCTCGGGACCACGGCCAGTAACACGCAAACCACCGCAAACAAGCCAAGGATTACGAGCGTTTGGATGCCAGTGCGAGCAGACAGCAGCACCGACATGGCAAGCACGGGACCGAGCTCGCCCCAAGTGCCATACGCGAGAATCGAGTCGCCCACGCGCGTGCCGGTGAGCGAGCGCTCGCGCATGATGGGCACGAGCGTGCCGAGCGCCGTAGAAGTGAGGGCAAGCGTCACGGCGATACCGTCGAAATGACTGACCGAGAACCACGGGGTAAAGCGCACGGCAAGCCAGGCGATACCAAACGTGACGACCCACGTCGCCAAGCCGTAGCGCCCCTCGACACCCGTGATGCTCTTGGGGTCGATCTCAAAGCCGGCGAGCAGGAACAAAAAGGCCAGGCCGAGCTCGGACACAAGCGAGACCTCGGCATCTACATGGATGACCCCGAGCATATGGGGTCCCAGCACCGCACCGAACACGAGCAAAAAGACGGTCTCGGGAACGGGTTTTCCGGGAATCGCCGAGGCGATGAAGGGGCTTGCAAAGGCCACGAGCGCGATGATGGCGAGTGAAACGAATGCCATGTGATGCCTTTCTCTTGTTTGCGCATCACTGTAGCACCCTCGCCGTCCTCAACGCGCCGCGAGCTGTCGTATCATAGTGAGGTTTACAAACATGTGGCTCAAGGCGACCGCGAGGCTTGCCCCGCAAACCGACCGCTGCCGCATACCGTACCGTACGCCCAACCGATCAGGAAGGCAGGAACCAATGGTCTCTCGTATCTACGTGGAGAAGAAACCCGGGTTCGACGTCGAGGCTCAGCAGCTCAAGGGCGAGCTGACCGAGATTCTCGGCATCAAGGGCATCGAGGCCCTGAGGATCATCAACCGCTACGACGTCGAGGGCATCGACGAGGAGCTTTTCCGCTCCTGCGTGCCGACCGTCTTTAGCGAGCCCCAGGTCGATGTGACCTACGACGAGCTCCCCGCAAGCGATGGCGCCGTCTTTGCCGTCGAATTCCTGCCTGGCCAGTTTGACCAGCGCGCCGACTCCGCCAGCGAGTGCGTGCAGCTCATCAGCCAGGGCGAGCGCCCCGCCGTGCGCTCCGCCAAGGTCTATATGATCTCGGGCACTCTGGACGAAGCCGCCATCGAGGCCATCAAGCACTACGTGGTGAACCCCGTCGAGGCGCGCATCGCCTCGCTCGACCTGCCCGAGACGCTGTACATGGAGACCCCCGAGCCCCAGCCCGTCGAGGTGCTCGACGGCTTCCGCGAGCTCGATGAGGCCGGCCTTGCCGCCTTTATCTCCGAGCGCGGTCTTGCCATGGACGAGGCGGACATCGCCTTCTGCCAGCAGTACTTCCGCGATGAGGATCGCGACCCCACCATCACCGAGATCCGCGTGATCGACACCTACTGGTCCGATCACTGCCGTCACACCACCTTCGGCACCGTCCTGGACGACGTGACGATCGACGACGCCGTGGTGCAGCAGGCCTTCGACCGCTACATGGAGATGCGCCACGAGCTCGGTCGCGACGCCAAGCCCGTCTGCCTCATGGACATGGGCACCATCGGCGCCAAGTACCTTAAGAAGACCGGCGTCATGACCGATGTCGACGAGTCCGAGGAGATCAACGCCTGCACCGTCAAGGTGAAGGTCGATGTCGACGGCGAGGACCAGGACTGGCTGTTCCTGTTTAAGAACGAGACCCACAACCACCCGACCGAGATCGAGCCCTTCGGCGGTGCCGCCACCTGCGTGGGCGGCGCCATCCGCGACCCGCTCTCGGGCCGCAGCTACGTGTACCAGGCCATGCGTGTCACCGGCGCCGGCGACCCCACCGTCCCGGTTTCCGAGACGCTCGAGGGCAAGCTGCCGCAGCGCAAGCTCGTAACCACCGCCGCCGCCGGCTACTCCAGCTACGGCAACCAGATCGGCCTTGCCACCGGCCAGGTCAACGAGCTCTATCACCCCGGCTACGTGGCCAAGCGCATGGAGGTCGGCGCCGTGGTGGGCGCTACCCCGGCAAACCACGTGCGCCGCGAGTGCCCCGCCCCCACCGACAAGATCATCCTGCTGGGCGGCCGCACCGGCCGTGACGGCATCGGCGGCGCCACCGGCTCCTCCAAGACTCAGAACACCGAGTCCATCGAGACCTCGGGCGCCGAGGTCCAGAAGGGCAACGCCCCGGTCGAGCGCAAGCTGCAGCGTCTGTTCCGCCGCGGCGACGCCTGCCGCCTGATCAAGCGCTGCAACGACTTTGGCGCCGGCGGCGTCTCGGTCGCCGTGGGCGAGCTTGCCGACGGCCTGTATGTCGACCTGGACACCGTGACCAAGAAGTACGACGGCCTGGACGGCACCGAGCTCGCCATCTCCGAGTCCCAGGAGCGTATGGCCTGCGCCGTCGCCGACGGTGACGTCGAGGAGTTCATGGGCTACGCCGCCGAGGAGAACCTCGAGGCGACCGTTATCGCCGAGGTTACCGCCGAGCCGCGCATGCGCATGGCCTGGAACGGTGTCGCCATCGTCGACCTATCCCGAGAGTTCCTCAACTCCAACGGCGCGCCCAAGCACCAGGTCGCCCACGTGTGCGCCCGCAGCGTGTGGCAGCCCAGCTGGGCCGGCACCACGCTTGCCGAGCGCATGACCTCGCTTGTCACCGACCTCAACGTCGCCTCCAACAAGGGCCTTTCCGAGCGCTTCGACTCCACCATCGGTGCCGCAACCGTGCTTATGCCCTTTGGCGGCAAGACGCAGCTCACCCCGAGCTCGGCCATGGTCGCCAAGTTCCCCGTGGACGGCGAGACCACCACGGCAAGCGCCATGGCATGGGGCTTCAACCCCTACCTGATGGAAGCCGACCAGTTTGCTGGCGCCTACCTGTCCGTGGTCGAGTCCATCGCCAAGCTCGTGGCTGCCGGCTTTGAGCACAAGCGCGCCTATCTCTCCTTCCAGGAGTATTTCGAGCGTCTGCGCACCGAGGCCGAACGCTGGGGCAAGCCCACGGCGGCCGTCCTGGGCGCCCTCATGGCCCAAGTCGACCTGGGTGCCGGCGCCATCGGTGGCAAAGATTCCATGAGCGGCTCGTTTGAGGACGAAGCCGGCGAGCTCAACGTTCCGCCGACTCTGATCAGCTTCGCCGTGGCCGTGGGCCGCGCAGCGCGCGCCGTCTCCCCTGAGTTCAAGGGCCTGACGCACCGCGTCGTTCGCATCGCCCCCGCCACCTACGGCGAGGACTACCGTCCCGACTCCCAGCAGCTGCTCGCCGCGTTTGACGCCGTCGAGGCGCTCACTGCTACCGGCGACGCCCTGGCCGTCTCCACGCCCGGCTACGGCTGCGGCGCCGAGAGCCTCTTTAAGATGTGCGTCGGCAACCAGATCGGTATCGAGCTTGCCGAGGATGTGGACGTGGAGAGCCTCTTCACCCCGCTCTATGGCAGCTTTATCGTCGAGCTCGCCGAGGATGCCGAGCTGCCCGAGGTCGCCGACGGCGTTGTCGTCGAGCCCCTGGGCACCACCGTCGAGGGCTATGTCATCGACACCGGCTCCGAGGTCATCGAGCTCGCCGAGCTCCAGGAGGCCTGGGAGAGCGGCATCGAGGGCGTCTTCGCTTACCGCAGCGCCGGCGAGACCCCCGAGGTCGAGGCCATCGACTTCCGCGCCAAGGATATCCACGTGTACGGCGGCGCCAAGATCGCCCGCCCGCGTGTGATCATCCCCGTGTTCCCCGGCAACAACTGCGAGTACGACAGCGCCCGCGCCTTCCGTGCCGCCGGTGCCGAGGCCGACACCTTCGTGATCAACAACCTCACGCCCGAGGCCGTCGCCGAGAGCACCCACGAGCTTGCCCGCCGCATCCGCGCAAGCCAGATCGTCATGATCCCCGGCGGCTTCTCGGGCGGCGACGAGCCCGATGGCTCCGCCAAGTTCATCACGGCGTTCTTCCGCGCTCCCGAGGTCACCGAGGCAGTCCGCGACCTGCTCAAGGCCCGCGATGGCCTGATGCTGGGCATTTGCAACGGCTTCCAGGCCCTGATCAAGCTCGGTCTGGTGCCCTACGGTGACATCGTCGACGCCACGCCCGATGCGCCCACGCTGACGTTCAACACCATCGGTCGCCATCAGAGCCGCCTGGTGCGCACCCGCATCTCGTCCAACCTGTCCCCGTGGCTGTCGCAGTGCAGCCTGGACGACCCCTACACCGTCGCCATCAGCCACGGCGAGGGCCGCTTTGTCGCCAACGACGAGGTGCTCGCCCAGCTGATCGCCAACGGCCAGGTCGCCACGCAGTACGTGGGCGAGGACGGCAAGCCCAGCATGGATCTTTCCGTCAACCCCAACGGCTCCGCACTCGCCATCGAGGGCATCACGAGCCCCGACGGCCGCGTCCTGGGCAAGATGGGCCATGCCGAGCGTCGCGGCGACAACCTGTACCGTAACGTGCCCGAGCATGTCCCCGGCGATAAGTTCATGCCAATCTTTGAGAGCGGCGTAGCCTATTTCGCTTAATACGTTCCCATCGGGTACAATCCCCTCGGGTAACAACACCCGCCACCGGCACGCCCGGTGGCGGGTTCTTTTTTGCTTCGCGCGTATAGGAGAAGAACATCATGGAAAGCCGCAAGCCGTATCTCGCCACCCTGCCCGGACTCATCCTGGGCTGCCTCGTTTGCTGCGCGCTCTGGGGCTCCGCCTTCCCCTGCATCAAGATTGGCTACGGCCTCTTTGGCATTCCCGCGCACGACAGCGCCTCGCAGCTGCTCTTCGCGGGCCTGCGCTTCACCCTTGCCGGCATGCTGGTCATTGTTGGCATGAGCGTGGCCCAGCGCCGTCCGCTCGTTCCGCAAGTGCGCGATATCAAGCCCATCTGCATCTTGTCGCTCTTCCAGACTATCGGGCAGTACTTCTTTTTCTACCTGGGACTCTCGCGCGCCAGCGCCATGTCGAGTTCCATCATCGAGGCCAGCGCCAACTTCCTCGCAATCCTCTTTGCCGCCCTGGCGTTTCGCACCGAAAAGCTCGATGCGGCCAAGGTGCTCGGCTGCGCACTGGGCTTTGCCGGTGTCGCGCTCGTCAACCTTTCGGGCGCGGACGGTACCTTTGGCTTTACGCTCGACGGCGAGGGCTTTATCCTGGCCTCCACCGTCGCGGGTGCCCTTTCGACCTGCCTGATCGGCATCTTCTCGCGCGAGCACGACGGCGTCTTGCTTGCCGGGTGGCAGTTCTTGGTCGGCGGCCTGGTCCTCACCGCCATCGGCTTTTTGATGGGCGGCACGCTCTCCCCCACGGCGATTGCCCCCGCCATCGCGCTCATCATCTACATGGCGCTTATCTCCGCGGTCGCGTACTCGCTGTGGTCGCGCCTGCTTGCCGTCAACCCCGTAAGCCGCGTTTCGGTCTTTGGCTTTATGAACCCAGTCTTTGGCGTGCTGCTGAGCGCGCTGCTGCTCGGCGAGGGCGCTGGCACGAGCCCCGTTACCGTCATCGTTGCCCTGCTGTTGGTCTGCGGCGGCATCATCATCGTCAACAAACCCAAAAAGGCCTAGCGAGCTCACTTTTTTGAGAGGTTGTTCGCACACTTTAGCTTATTGGAGTACATCGGTGAGCTGAGGGCCGCCACGCACGCAAGCGTGCGCCCCTTTTTCTAGCGTATCTGAACGCCGGCTTTCTTTTTCTCGGCCTTGACGCGGTAGAGCTCCGCATCGGCAGCGCGAAGTAAGTCTTGCCAGGTATCAACACTATCGCCGACCCGCGCGTAACCAATGGACATCCGCAATGCATACGGCACCTCGGCACGAGCGAGCTCGTCGTTAATCGCCGAACACAGGTCCATGATGTCCTGCTCCGCCACTGCCTTTTGAAGCACCACGAACTCATCGCCGCCATAACGTGCGATAAAGCCACCAGACGCCGAGCAGACCTCTTTGAGCGTAGCAGATACGACCTGGAGGGCATGGTCGCCCTCCACATGTCCATAGCGATCGTTAATCTGCTTAAAGCCGTCAGCGTCCATCATGAGCAGATACACATCTTCGGCCTGATCCACATTTGAGAAGAGCGACAGCATATAGGTCTCAAAACGGTTGCGATTGTTGAGGCCAGTCAATGGGTCGGTCGAGATTAGCTGCTCCTGGTAGACGATGTAGAGCAGCAGGATGCTCAGCGTTATACCGACACAAAGGCCCGGTACCGAAAACAAAACCTGGAAGGTACCGCCCACCAGAGCGGGAACCACAAAAAAGGCGAGGGTGCGATAAATGGCCTTCGTTTGCAGGCTTTCGACTTTTCGAGCCTGAATAAAGGCATGCAAGGACGTATATATGATGTAGCAGTAGCTAACAATAGGTTGAATCATATAAAGCGCTCCGCGACGATATACGCCCTGCGCATCGATATAGAACATAGCGTGCGTCCAGTAGCTGGTAAATGCCAGCACGACCACCAATACGGTTGGCAACGTCACGAGCGCCACCCTATAGCGCGCGGTCAAAAGGCGTGAGCCTTGCATCGTCTCGGAATAGAAAAACCAAATGAGGCACGCGATGGCGAACAGCGAAAACGAGACCGCGTTGGAAATCCAGTTGGCCGTGATGCCTACAGGAGTGCTTACGCCGTCCGAGAGCGTCCAGATCATATCGAAGAAAATGTAGGCAGCAGAGGTGTAGCCGAGCATGCTAAACAAGAGCTGCTGGGTACTCGAGAACAAGGAGCGACGGCTTCGTGCGGCAAGCCCGATAAGAACAATCATGCATAGCAGGAATATCTCAATCTTGAGTGCCTTAACCACTAGACGCCATCCCTTCAATATCCAAGTGGTCAGAATCGCCCGATTCGTGTCTGGGCAATAAACACCCCTACTCCGCAGGGGTAAGGGGAATCATAGCAGAGCGCCCGAACGTCACTGCAAGACAGCTTTCGTTCGGGCGTTCAAACGGCGCGAATTGCACGCCGGCATCATTGATTGGTAGCGATTGCTACTCACCGTCGATATCGGTTGCGACAGCCTCCTCGATGGCCTCGACACCGGCGGGCGACAGATCCTCTTTGCCGTGGCAGAACTTCTTATCGACCCAGCCGGTCAGAATCGGGGCCATGATTGCCGTGATGATGACGGCGGTGGCGATCTGCGCATACGCGGTGGGCGCAAGCTCGGCATAGCGCGGAGCGACCTCGGCGAGGGCGACCGGCGTGGTCATGGCCGTGCCGGCGATAGTGGAGCATGCCACAGCCGCCTTACCGTTGCCGCCACACAGGCGCTCGAAGGCAAAGGTAATGGGACCGACGATAAAGAGCGTGATGAGGCCCAGCAGGATGCCCGAAATGCCGCCGGTGATGAAGCTCGACAGGCTCATGGACGCACCGAGCTGAAAACCGATAACGGTAATCGCGGGATTGGCGCCGGGAACCAGCAGGTTCTTGATGAACGGGAACAAGTTACCCAGGACCATGCCGATAACAAGCGGCAGGATGGATCCGATGATGGTGCCGACGGGGATGTTGGCGAGACCCGAGACACCGAGGATGATCATGGTGACGGCGGGGCCGGCCGTAAAGAACAGGATACCGACGGCGCCCTGCTCGGACTCATCGCCGAACTCGCCCATGATGCCCGTGTAGAGTGCCATGTTGCAAAACGTAATGCCGCCGATGATGGAAACCGAGCTCAGGCCCAAAAGGTTGTCGTTAAAGAAATACGCAACGCCCAGACCCAGCGCGGCCGCCACCACAAGCTTAGGGATCAGCACGACGATGCCGGTCTTGATGGCACCCGGTGTGGACTTAAAGCTGATACCGGCGCCCACAAACAGCAAGATCGCGGCAACGATGGTGTTGGAGCCACCGCGGCAGGCAGCCGTAAAGAAGCCGCCGATCTCAAAGACCTGCGGACAGAAAGTGTTGAGCAAAAGGCCAACGATCATGGGATAGATCATGATGTCGCCCGGGATACGCGGTACCTTGAATTTCTTTTGCTCGTTGGCGGTCGCTTCCTGTGCCATGAAACCCCCATTTCCGCCGACGCAGAACAAAAGCCCACGTCACGCTTTGCTACAGTAAAGTTTGACCATGGTACCAGAAGAAGCAGACCGGCTCGGTGAGAAATTCGATTCGTTGGGCCGGGACGCTAAACGCGCCCTTGCTTTTATACAAGGCTCAAAACGATATAGAACACGATGCCCGAGACGCAGCACCACAACATCGACTTTGTCTTAATTGCCACCGCCACGACGCCGGCGGCCGCAATCCAGGGAACCAAGCCCTGCCACAGCCCGGCTTCGAAAGCGCCAGGGCTTATCAAATCGTTAGCAACCAGCGCCGCAAAGGCTGCAGGTGGAATATAACCCAAGGCCTCGGTGACGCGGGGCGACAGCGTTCTCCCGCGCAACGCAAACGCCGGGGCAATGCGGAAAAACGCGATGGCCGCCCACGACGACAGCCACAGGACCAAAAACTCATTAACGGGCATCGCGAGCACCCCTTCCCTCGACGAGGGCATCGCACGCGAGCGCCACAGCAACGCCGACGAGCACGCTTGCCGGCACGGCGATATTCGTCCACCCCAAGAACTTGCATATGGCAACGGACACCGCAGCCAAAACGGCAGCTACGACATTGCCGCGCGACAGTCGTTGCGAAAAGAGTAGGCAGATAAAGAGCGATGTGCAGACAAAACCCGCAATAGCGGTAGGAACATCGACAACGGCGCCGACGATGGCGCCCGTCGTACACGAAACGCCCCATGTTGCAATGAGGATCGCGTTGAGCACAAAGGACTCGAGCGGACCCCAATCCTCCCCTTCAACCAACTTGGCAAGGGAGATGCCATATGCCTCCTCGGTAAGTGTCGCGGCAACGGCCAGCGTCTGACGCTTCGAGGCACCCGTCAGATGCGGTGCAATCGATGCCGAGTAAAGAGCAAAGCGCGAAGAGATTGCGGCGACGCTTGCGATAATCGACGCCGCAGGCACACCTGCCAGCCACAGATTGCAGACCATAAACTGTCCGCTGCCCGTCACGAACGTGCTGCTCAGAGCAAAAACCATCCAGGGTTCCATTCCCGTCTGCGCCATAATCATTCCGCACGGCACGCCTATCGCAACATAGGTAAGCATCACCGGCCAGACGGTTTTAACGATTTTGAGCACCATAGCGTTCCTCGTCCCGACAAGCTTTCCGAGTCGCATTCAACGACATGGCAGAATCATCGCCCGGCAGCAACCGAGTTCACCTACAATTGCCACCGGATCGAAAGACACAGAAAGACACAACTTTTTAGGAAGTCATTATGACAGCTATCGATCGGGGCCGGGCGACCGCGGCCTTCAAACGCTATACCGATGCTTACGATGCCGCCAATCCGCGCATCGCACTCAAGATCGAACATACCTATCACGTGGCGGAAGCGTGCGATACCGTGGCGCGTGAGCAGGGCTGGTCACCGCAGGACATTGACCTGGCGTGGCTTTGTGGGCTGTTACACGATATGGGCCGCTTTGAGCAGCTGCGACGCTGGGACACCTTTAAGGACGCCGAGAGTATGAGCCATGCAGCGTTGGGCGTCGGGGTCCTCTTTGGCGAGAACCCCGACGACGCGCCTGCCACAACAAGCATCCGAGATTTTATCGAGGCCGACGAGCACGACGAGCTCATCCGCGCGAGCATCGCCTATCACAGCGATTTCCGTCTACCCGCGCAGCTCGACGAGCGCACGCGGCGCTTCTGCGATATCGTGCGCGATGGCGACAAGATCGACATCATGCGAACCATCGCTGACAGCACCGTCGAGACCATCCTTAAGGTGGATGAGGACGCGTTTCTTGCCAGCCACTTCTCGGCACCGGCGCTTGCCGCCTTTGACGAGCACCGCTGCGTCGCACGCGATGAACGCGACGAACCCGCCGACTACCTGGTGGGACTCATCTGCTTTATGTTTGAGCTCGTCTATCCGGCAAGCCGCGCGCTGGCGCGCGAGCAGGGCGATATCTACCGCCTGCTCGACGCGCCCTTTGGCATTACGCGCTCCTTTACCGATTCCGCCACGCAAGCGACCTGGGAGCGCCTAAAGGACGAGATGCGCGACTGGCTGGCGCGCGCCTAACGCTCAAGCTGGTCCAGCAGCTCCTCGACGACCTCGACGGCATCACCGACAACCTTGTACTGCGCAGCGCCAAAGATGGGAGCATCCGGGTCCTCGTTGATGGCGATAATGCACTCCGCCCCACCGATGCCGGCAAGATGCTGAATGGCGCCCGAAACACCGATACTCACGAGAAGCTTGGGCGAAACCGATACGCCCGTCTGACCAATCTGATGGCGATACTCCAACCAGCCGGCCTCAACGACAGGTCGCGTGCAGCCAAGCTCGGCTCCCAGGGCCTCGGCGAGCCTTCGCATCAGCGGCAGGTTTTTCTTGGAACCAATGCCGCGGCCCACCACGACCAGGCGCTCGGCATCGGCGATCGAAGCCTGCTGCCCCCACTCCTCGGCGGGAATCGAGATCTCGACACGAGCCTTAGCATCATCCGCAAGTGATATCTGGGTGATCGTGCCGGAGCGGCTATAGTCAAAGTCGGGCGCCTTAAAGATGCCGGGACGCACCGTTGCCATCTGGGGACGATGATTAGGGCAGACGATGGTGGCCATCAGGTTGCCGCCAAACGCCGGGCGCGTCTGCTGCAGCAAGCCCGTCTCCGCATCCATCGAAAGTACGGTGCAGTCAGCCGTAAGGCCCGTCTGCAAACGCACGGCAACGCCGGGTGCCAGTTCGCGGCCAAAGGCGGTCGCACCGTACAGAATAGCCTCGGGCTTGCGCTCTGCCACCAAATCACAGATCAGCCGGGCGTAGACCTCCGCATCGTTCTGGCGCAGACGCTCGTCGCGACAGACCAGGACCTCGTCTGCACCGGCGCAAACCAAATGCTCCAGGTCCCCGAGCGAGCCCTCGGGGCCCATGCCGACCAGCGCCACCAGGCGACAGCCGCGTGCATCGGCAAGCTCGCGGCCCTTGCCCATGAGCTCATAGGCAACGGGAGTCACGGCGTCGTGCTCGTCAGTCTGCACGAAGACCCAAATGTCTCGATATGCGTCAAGGTCTGCCGCGCCGGCGGCCTCGTCGCGCTCGATCGAGATGGCATTGACGGGGCAGGCGTCGACGCACCCGCCGCATAGGATGCAGCCGTCGGTTACGCGGGCACAACGGCTGGGCCGCTCGCCTTCCACTACGATGCCGCCCGAGGCACAGGCGCGAACGCAGCGACCGCAGCCGATACAGGCTTCGCTATCGATAATCAGTCCGCTCATCTATGCCATCCCCTCGATAATCTTGGCAAGTTTCGCCGCCTGCTCGGACGCCGTTCCGTCAACGGCCTCGCACGTTTGGTCGCGGTCGGGCACAAACGATCGCACGACCTGTGTCGGCGAGCCGGCAAGGCCGCAGCGCGCGGGGTCGGCGTTCACGTCGGCAGCGTTGACCACGCGCACGTCCGCCTCCTCGGCCGCACGAATACCGGCAATGCTCGGCATACGCAGTTGGCCAATCTCCTTGGCGGTCGTCATCGCACACGGCATCTCAAGATAGACCGTCTCCTCGCCGGCATCGCAGCCGTGAACAAGCGCCAGCGAACCACAGGTCGTAAAGCCCGCGCTCTGCACGCAGCTCACGTCGGTCACGCAGGGAATCTCAAAGGCTCCGGCAAGCTCGGGACCAATCTGGGCCGTATCGCCGTCAACTGCCATCTTGCCGCAAATGAGCAGGTCAAAATCCTCGTCGAGCGCCTCGATGCCGCACTTGAGGGCATAGGTGGTTGCCAGGGTATCTGCACCTGCAAAGGCGCGGTCGGTCAGCAGCAGTGCGTCATCGGCGCCTCGGGCGATGCAGTCGCGCAATAGCGATTCGGTCGCGGGGATGCCCATCGACACCACCGTTACGCGCACGTCCATGCCAAAGCCGATAAAGTCGTCCTTGAGCGACAACGCGCATTCCAGAGCGCTTGCATCGAACGGGTTGATGACCGCCTGCTTGCCGTCACGCACAATCGTATTGGTTTTGGGGTCCATCTTGACCTCGGTGCTGCCCGGCACCGCCTTGACGCACACCACCATATGGAAATCGCTCATCTTCACGCGCCCCCTTTCTGGACAAGCTCATCCAAGAGCTTCTCCGAAAACAGGTTTCCGCGACCCAGCTGCCTGGCAGGATCGAGCTGGAGCTTGAGCCGCGCCGACTCGACCATGGCCTCGTGACCGTACATCGTCTCCAAGAAGCCCGCCTTGATCTTGCCGACGCCGTGTTCGGCGGAGACGGCGCCGCCCATGGCCGTGACCTCGGAAGCCCACTGGGCAAAGAGTTCTCCGCCGCAGCGGTAATCCTGCGCATCGCGCGGCAGAATGTTCACATGCAGATGGTTGTTACCGATATGCCCCCAGGCGGCAGATTCAAGCCCACTTTCGGCCAACGTGCGACGATAAAGGGCGATGACATCGGCCAAGCGTGCGTTGGGCACCGACATGTCCGAGCCCAGTTTGGTGATGGTGGGATCCGTGCGGCGACGCTCGTCAATGAGCATGTTAACGCTCTCGGGCACCGCATGGCGGAAGAATCGCTGACGCTCGCGATCCGCCTCGGTGCGCGCGACCCATGTCGCATCGTCGCTGCCGCCCGCAAGCTCCAGTACCCACCCCAAGTGATACAGCTCCTCAGTCGCCTGGACTTCGTCGTCGCAGTCGAGCTCCACGTAGACACAGACCTTGGCGTCTTTGTCGAGCGCCGGCAGCGAGGCGAACGCGGTCGACTGCTCACGCTGACGACGTAGGATATCCAGGGCGCCCGCATCGAAATATTCGATGGCGGCCGCGTGGGACAGGACGGGACGCACAGAATCTGTGAAGGACACGGCCTTGTCTTCGCTGTCAAAGAAGCAGCTCACGCCCCAAACGACCGCAGGCGACGTCTGCAGGGCAATCTCGAGCTCGGTGATGACGCCGAGTGTGCCACATGCACCGATAAACAGATCGATGGCATCCATATCGTCAGCAACGAAATAGCCCGAAGCATTTTTGGTCTTGGGCATGGTGTAGTCGGGAAGATCGAGCTCGAGCGTGCGGCCCTGCACCGTGACGAGCGAAAGGCGACGACCCTGTGCAAAAACCTCGCCACGGTGGAGCTCGAGCAGGTCGCCATCGGTCAGCGCGACATGAAGGCCCGTGACGTGAGGGCGCATGGGACCGTAAGCGTAGCTACGGGCGCCGGAAGCGTTGCATGCCGCCATACCGCCCAAGCAGGCAGATGCCTCGGTGGGATCGGTGGGAAAGAATTGCTCGGGAGCTTCCTGGAACTCCTCGTAGGCTTCAAGCGATGCCTGGTCCCAGCCGGCAGTCGGCAGCACTTTCTTGCCCAGTTGCTTGCGCAGCTCAGACAGCACGACGCCGGGCGCCACACGCAAAAGAAAGCGGCCCTGCTCATCGCGGCGAATGCCTAGGTAGCGATTCATGCGGGAAGTATTGAGAATGTGACCGCCATGAGGCACGGCGCCGGCGGCAAGACCGGTCCGGGCACCCTGAACCGTCACCGGCACACGCTCGGCATGGAGCTTTTTCAAAATGGCGCGAACCTCGTCCTCCGTTGTCGGAAACGAGATGCTCGAGGCCTCGCCCGATGTGCGAGACTCATCGCGGCCATACTCCTCGAACTCGTCGGTGAAGGGTTTGATGGTTGCAGACACGCGAACTCCCCCTTTAGCTAACTACAGTGTTTGCAGGGAGATGTTACCGCATCGTTTCGTCGACGTGTTCGAGACCGTCTCCATAATTGGCAATTTTTACGTTCGTGCAATTCGGCGAGCGGCAAGGTTTCCTCGGCAGACGATGCTTTTGACACATGTCGCTTTACCGCCAGCGACCACGCAATTGTCGCTCGAAAAAAGTTGAAGTATTTTTTACCACCTTTTACCTGCGGAGATGTCAATCCGTCAAGCATTTGGTCAGAAATTGGTCAAGTAGTGACTGATACGGTCGGCATCAACAGCCAAAACCAATGGAAGTTTTGGCCCCAGAAGCAGGGAGGTTCCCATGGCATATTACTGGCCCCAGTACGGCGTCGCCATCGAGGTCGACGACGATCCCTATCTCCTGCCTTTCGACGAAGAGGCGTTCCCCGATACGGCGGTCTACCACGTCACCACCGATGTTATCTGCGACCCCGAGTCGTTCTCGGCGCTCGCCCACCACATCGCGCGCATCCACAACATCGAGCTCCCTCACGACTTCGACAAGCTCATCTACTCGCGCCGCCTGATGCTTCACATGCTCTTTGGAGCGGACCCGTCCACGTTCGCGCGTGTCTATACCACCAAGGACGCCGCATGAGTGCGAAGAAGCTGCCCCGCCTTGCAGGACTGGGGCGACGCAAGAAACTCGTCGTTGTCTGCCTGGCTATCGCCTGCGCCCTCATCGCCGTAGGGCTATACGCCTGGCAGTCGCAGCCCGTACCCGAAGCGGGCGCCTCAGTCACGACGGCAGAGGGTAAATCGCGCCAAGAAATCCAAGATGAGCTCGACGCCATCGTCCGCGACAACATGATGACGATCTCGGTCGCACCGGTCGCACAGTTGCAGGAAGACGGCAAGTTGCGCGTCAACGTGCAAAACGTCCAAGACAACAAGTTTCCCCAGCGTTTCCGCGTGATTCAAAACGACGAGACCATCTATGAGTCCGGTGTGGTCGAAGCCGGCAAGACGGTTGAGACCTGCCCCGCCGGCGATATCCAAGAAGGCGAGGCATATATCGAGATTCAGGCACTCGATGCCAAGACCTACGACACCCACGGCAATCCGACGCGCGTCAAAGTGCGGGTGGCCCAGGCAGAAGGCTAGTGGCAGACGCGCTCGCAGGGGCAGCACCCTGCCCCCCCATTCGTCCAACCATCACGGAAACAGTCCGTGACGAGCAGAAAGGATCGATTATGAACACACCCATGAACCTGAGCGGAGCCAGGGCACTCGCCGTGGGCGCAGGGCTTACGCTCGCACTTGCGATGGGCGCCGCGCCAACGGCGGCCATGGCAGAGGTGCGCGTTGGAACCACCGATGTGACGGTGAAGGCCGACATTAGCAATGTTTCGTTTAAGGCGCCAACGGTCATCCCCTTTGCCGCCAATGCCGACGGAACGCTTGTAGGACCCTCCGGCAAGACGCTTACCATCGACAACCTCTCGGCATATGGCATCCACGTCACTAACATGAAGGTCACGGCCAAGAACGACTGGACAATCGCCGCAGACGCAAAAACGGGCTCGGCCCAGAACTCCATCGATTTTAAGGTTGGCCCCGATAAGGCAGAGAAGGATGCCAGCTCGGCGACTCAGACTACGGGCCTCGATCTTTCCAAAGACGCAAGCTTCGACATGAAGTACCAGGGCATTGCCGACGGAACGGACAAAATCAAGCTCAATGTGAGTGGCCACGTCGCCCGCGTCACGCGTGACATCTACCACGCCACCGGTACGGGAGATCAAGTGGCAAGCATCACCTGGACGGTCGAGCCCGGTGCGCACGCCACGTCCTAAGGCGATTGCACTGGCCGCCATCGTCGGCATCTTGGCGTCCGCACCTGCCATGGCCTTTGCTCAAGAAGAGCAAGCGCAGGCGGCCACAGAAGTGACCGTCGACCTTTCGGGCCTTGATCGCGGCAGCCGCCACGAGCCGCTCGCTCAGACGAGCGACACCCGGCAACTCATTGCGGTGGGCGTCGCCACGGCGGGAGCAGGACTGACGTGCCTTGGCCTGCACATCAAACGCAACCAATAGCCAAGCACGACCGGAGTACGCGGAATAGATAGGAGAACCATGGCACCCAAAAACCTTTTGCCCGTTGCCGCGCTCTGCAGCGCACTGGCGAGCGGCACGCCTCTCGCCGCTTGGGCGACGCCCGCCATGGCAAACTCCTTACCGCAAGCTCTGACCCCCGTGGCGAATTCGTCGGGTATCGTCGCCTGCCAACGTTTTTCGCTCGCACATGCCACGGTCCGAACCTCGGGATGCCTTCACCGCAATACGGTCGACTCGATAGTCGTGGATATCAAGCGACCGGACAAGGAGAACGGCCCCCAGACAGGTTATGCCATCTGCACATGGAAATCGGCTGCAGTCGACGCCGATGGCGACCCATGCGACTTAGAGCTGCGCATCGATATTGACTCGGTCGATGACTCGGCGAACGGGGCGAAGGTCGTCTTCGACAGCGCGGCCTATGAAGAAGAAGGAGGGGGTGTATGCCTGGGCTGCGTTCCCTCGAATGTCGATGGCGCGCAGCCCATCATCTCCTTTACGGCATCGCTGCGACTGACCAAGGCGGGCACCGAAGCCATCGCAACGGGAGATGCGCCTTTGCTGTTCTACGCTGGCGACGCGGACGACCCAGAGGCTCAAAACAATAGGCAGAAGGGCTCGCTTAACCTCACGCGCGGATCGGAACCCGCCCCCATCAATATCGATACCCAGGCGCAAGGCGTGCAGCGCATTCTCGCCGATCCGGCGCTGCTCCAAATGACATGGCACGGAGTGGGGTCCGTCGGGATTGCTGCTCCTATATCTAGCGATAATGACAAATCCCCCAAAGACGAGGTCGCAGACGCACCGGCACATGTTGACGATGCAGACGATGCATCATCAGAAGACAACGCTACGGCTCCTCTCGAGAAGCCAGACGGCACCGCCACCGAATTAGGCGATTCCCAACCGAAAGACGGCCTGGACTTTGCCGCTCCCCCAGATGTCGACGAAGGTAACTGTTGCATGATGGTCGCGCTCGACCACACGGAAACCGTCGATGCCGCAAGCATTGAGCCAGTCGCTGCCGATGCGCCCCGCCGCAAAAATATCCTCATCGCATTCCCCAATACCGTCGAGCTCGTCTTTTTGCCTTCGGGTGAAGTCGTCGCGCCTACGGCACTTACAGCAATGGGAGCAAGGAGTGCATCAAACGATATCCAAGCTATCTCGGCACTTGATGCCACAACGACCGCCAAGTTACACCTTTATTCCGTTGCAGCAGACGGAACGCGAACCGAAGAATTCGACGGAACCAAGCTTTTGGTTCCTCGTCGCATCGGTATCCAAGAAGACTTCCCCTATCAAATGGAACTTGAAGGGTTCGATCGTGCACGAGATGCCGACATCATTGCCGCAGCCATCGTATCCCCGCAGCACCTCATGACGCTGCGCTTCGACTTTAGCCCCGTCCTGTCCTAGACCGCTAACCGCCGCTTGGCTCGGATACTGAGCGCTCCCCTCCCCGTTCTGCTACGATTGCCGCGTTGGCATCAATTACAGGAGGGTTCATGCCGGGTTTAGGAACGATCATCAACGTCGCGCTTTTGATTGCGGGCGGTCTGCTGGGTCTCATGGGTGGGCGCTTCATTACGCCCCGCATCCAAGACACGCTCATGAAGGCGTCGGGGTTGTGCGTTCTGTTTATCGGCCTGGGCGGTACCATGCAAAAGATGCTCGTTATCGATGGAGAGGCATTGGCGACCACCGGTACCACCATGCTTATCGTCTCATTTGCCCTCGGTTCGCTCATCGGCGAGGCCATCAACCTGGAGGCCGCCATCGAGAACCTCGGCGAATGGCTCAAGCGCAAAACCGGCAGCGAAGGCGACAACGAGTTCACCAACGCCTTTGTCTCGGCATCGCTCACCGTGTGTATCGGCGCCATGGCCATCGTAGGATCGATTCAGGACGGTCTGCTCGGCGACTGGTCCACGCTTGCCCTGAAGGGCGCGCTGGACTGCATCATCGTCTGCACCATGACGGCCTCGCTTGGCCGCGGCTGCATCTTCTCGGCCTTGCCCGTTGCCGTATTCCAGGGTACGATCACGCTTTTTGCCGGTGCACTCTCCCCCATCATGACCACCGCAGCCCTCGACAGCCTTTCGCTTGTGGGCTCCATGCTCATCTTCTGTGTTGGCGTTAACCTTATTCGACCTCAGACCTTCCGCACGGCCAACATGCTCCCCTCCGTCGTCGTGGCGGTCATCTACGCCCTCCTGTTCTAAATCTATCTACGCAGCGGTATCTCGAACATCTGTTTGATGCTGTGCTATGATATGAGGTCACCGAAGCTGCGTTAGGAGAGGAGAAGCGGTGGCCGACCAGGACGTCAAGATGCTCATCGAGCGCATTATGGCCGAGGCCCGGACCCATCAGTCCGCCCGCTTCTCAAACGAAATCTATGCTGACGAGCCGATTCTCAAGACCGGTCGTCAGATGCAGAACTTCCTCCCCGACCAGTACCGCAAGATGCGCGAGATATCACGCTGGCAAGATGATCCCAAAGGCGGCGCGGGGCGTTGGCTATCGGAGGCGGAGCTCTTTTACCGCCAAGGCCTGCTGATGGCCGACTTCGAGGACGATTGTCCCTACAACGGCACCTTTAAGTCGTACTTTCCCACCTACAATGCCATGAGCGATCGACAGTTGCGCGGCTACTTTACCTGGCGTGCCCAAGTGCGCCGCGGCAATATCGAGGAGACATCGACCTCGTTTGCTTTTCTGTATCTCTACGAATTGATCTGCGGCATTGGCGTCGACAATCCGCGCGACGGCTATGACAAGATCAAGGCATTTTGGGATGCCTATCGCGCCTTTGAACCCGGCATCGACCGGTTCGCACGCGTATGGCTGCAGGACTACGCCGTGTTCCATGAGCTCGACCCCAAGCTGCTTCGCGACTCTAAAACCGTCGCATTCGACAACGCCCTCATCGAGCTGCGCCGCGCAGCGCGAGACCTTGCACCCGCGCCGGCGCCGTCGGCCCTGTCCCCCAAACGTCGCAAGACCTCCGAGCCCACGCTTCCCCTTCCGCCCGATGAGGCGCATGAGGAGCGGCTCATGGCTGCCATCGACGCGCTCTCGACGTACAACCTGAATAACTCACGGCTCGACCGTTCCCACCATCGCGACCTGCGCCACGTGGCATGCGCCGTGTATGTCCGCATGGCGCGCTACTATGACACGCACCGAAAGACCGGCATCGTAGCGAGCTTGTTTGGGGAGGAGACGGCCATGCCCTACACCATGTTTGCCTCAGCCGTGTTCTTTGCGCCCGAGCGCCACGAGGACTGCGAATATCGCCTGGACCCCATTCACATCTACCGCTGCCAAAATGGCTTTTGGGAATGTATGCGCATCCACGGCAGCAGACAAAAAAGTAGCAAGCTCGGTGAGATGATGCGCGCTTGCGATCAGCGCCTGCGCTTGGCACTGGATCCCAGCCATCCCCTTAAGGAAGAAAAGGTTCCCAAATATCTGGCTAAGATTATCGATGACGAGATCGTGGCATGGCTTTCATGGGATGCCGCGCATCAGCCCGTCAAGATCGATATCGACCTGAGCCGGCTGGGGCACATTCGGAGCGCCGCCGCACAAACGCGCGAGGCGCTTTTGATCGACGAGGAGCGCGAGGACGGCGCGCTTGCGGATGTCGAGGTGACAGTTGCCGAACGACGGGAAGCCGAGCCCGTGGCCGAAACGATCGCCGAACCAGTCGCGACGACCATGCAACAGGACGAAGCCAGCGAGCCGACCATCTCCACCGAGCAGTTTGGCGTCGTAGCCCCGCTCCTCGCACCAGCACCCACGCCCGCCGACACCGCGTCCGCACTCAATCCCGCCGCAAACGCCTATCTTCGAGCACTGCTCGAGCAAAACGCAGCGCAGACGGCATCGGCGGTGGCACAGTCGGGCAAGAGTGAGGACATGCTCGTCGATAGCATCAACGAAGCGCTCTTTGACCTGGTGGGCGACACCGTTATTGAATTTGGCCCAGCAGGACCGCAAATTATCGAGGACTACGAAGCAGACGTGAGAGGATACTTAGACCATGAGTGATACCGCATCCGCAGCACCCCGCGTGCCCAAGCGCGTCGCCGCCGTCATTCTCAACTCGCTCAAGGGCGGCGTTGTCCCGCGCATCGGCCTTCCCTATATCACCGTGGGGCGAGAGGTCGAGATCCGTGCTCTGCTCACCGACCTGAGCCTCATCGCCGATGGCGGCGCAAGCTTCCGTTTCCTAGTCGGTCGCTACGGCGCCGGCAAGAGCTTTTTGCTCCAGACCATCCGAACGCATGCCATGGGCGAGGGCTTTGTGGTCGCCGATGCCGACCTTTCCCCTGAGCGCCGCATACAGGGCGGCCAGGGACAGGGCCTTGCCACCTACCGCGAGCTCATCCGCAACATATCGACCAAGACGCGCCCCGAGGGCGGCGCGCTCAACCTTATCCTGGATCGCTGGGTCGCCTCGTGTGCCGACGCCGACGAGTCTGCCGTTAATGCCCAACTCGCTCCGCTCGAAGAGATGCTTCACGGCTTTGACTTTGTCCGCATGCTCCGCCGTTATCGCACGGCCGTCTCGGAGGGTGACGAAGAGGCCATGAGCCGCGTGACCAAATGGATCCGCGGCGAATACCGCACCAAGAGTGAGGCTCGCGCCGAGCTGGGCTCCTCAACCATCATCAGCGATGACGACTGGTACGACTACGTTAAGCTCATTGCGCGCTTTTTGGTCTGCAGCGGCTACAAGGGCATGCTGGTGCTCATCGACGAGCTCGTGAATCTGTATAAGATTCCCAACGCGATCACGCGCCAATATAACTACGAGAAGATCCTGACTATGTACAACGACACGCTCCAAGGCAAAGCGCAGTACCTGGGCGTGATCATGGGCGGCACGCCGACCTCTATCGAGGACCGCCGCCGCGGCGTGTTCTCTTACGAGGCCCTGCGCAGTCGACTCGCTCAAGGCCGTTTTGCGCGCGATGATCTCAAAGACATGCTCGCGCCCATCATCCGCCTGCAGCCGCTCACCTACGAGGAGCTGCTGGTGCTCATCGAAAAGCTCATGCAGATCCATGCCGGCTACTTTGACTGGACGCCCACGCTTACCGAGAACGACTTGGTGGACTTCCTCAAGATTGAGTTTGGCCGCGTGGGGGCCGATACGCATCTGACGCCCCGCGAGGTCATCCGCGACTTTATCGAGCTGCTCGATATCCTGTGTCAGAACCCCGATGCTAACGTGGCCGAATTACTGCAAAGCGTCGGCGGCGACGCGCTGGTGCCGGCAGCCGCGACAGACGACACCGGCACCACAGACGACCGCAACTTCGCCGAATTCACCATCTAACCTGCCAAAAGGGACAGGTTTATTTTGGTAGGTTTTATCTGGGCAAACGCCGATGTTGCAAGATATCGAGCCGTTGCCCGTTGCGTTGATCGGCCCGTTGATGAGAGGAGGTCCCATGAACGCTTTTGACCGATATGCCCCGTTTATCCAGGATTTCATTTACTCCCACGATTGGGAGAGTCTGCGCTCCATCCAGGTTGCGGCGGCAGATGCCATCTTCAACACGCAAGACAATGTGCTCCTAACGGCATCCACGGCATCTGGCAAAACTGAGGCGGCCTTCTTTCCCATCCTGACCGAGTTTTGGGAGAACCCGCCCGCGAGCGTGGGCGCCCTCTACATTGGCCCCCTCAAAGCACTCATCAACGACCAGTTCGTTCGCCTCAACGATCTGTGCGAAGAGGCCGATATCCCCGTCTGGCACTGGCACGGAGATGTCTCGCAGTCGCACAAGGCAAAGCTCATCAAAAAGCCGAGCGGTATCCTACAGATTACGCCCGAATCACTCGAGGCACTCCTGATCCACAAGCACATGGCAATCCCGCGTATGTTCTGCGACCTGCGCTATGTGGTCATCGACGAGGTCCACTCGCTCATGCGCGGTGATCGCGGCGGGCAGACACTCTGCCTTATCGAGCGTCTTTCGCGCATGGCGGGTGTGCGGCCCCGGCGCATCGGCCTTTCGGCCACCATCGGGGACCCGGAACGCACGGGTGCCTTCCTGTCGCAGGGGACGGGACGCGACTGCGTCATCCCCCGCTTTGAGGAGCCGCGCCGCGTGTGGCGTATCTCCATGGAGCACTTCTACAACTCGGGCCCCCAGGCGCAGCAGCGAGGATTCACGAGCACAGGTCCGCAGGAAGCTGAGGTGCTCGCATGCGAGCGCATTGAGGCGGCACCACCCGCGGCACTGCCCGTCAGCACCCAAGATATGCGCCATAGTGGACAACTCACACAGGAGGAACGCCGTCAACGTCGCGAGCAGGCACGGGGCAAGGCTGCCCCCAAAGACCGTCGCACTTCCTCGGCCCCCGAGGGCGAAGTCGACATCCCGCAGGCAACCGAACAGACGCTCCTCAACCCCACCGACACCGCACCCGACAACGCCGACCCCGGCATGGGCTACATCTTTGAACACACCCGCGGCCGCAAGTGCCTGGTCTTTGCCAACTCGCGCGAGGAGGCAGAGGCCGTGTGCTCCATGTTGCGCAGCTACTGTGAAAACCGGCACGAGCCAGACCGCTTCCTCATCCATCATGGCAACCTCTCGGCATCGCTACGCGAGACCGCCGAGGAGCTCATGCGCGACGAGGAACAGGCACAGACAACCGTCACCACCTCCACGTTGGAGCTCGGCATTGATATCGGTCGCCTGGAGCGCGCGTTCCAAATCGATGCACCGTTTACCGTCAGCTCCTTTTTGCAGCGCATGGGGCGCACAGGTCGCCGCGATCTTCCGCCCGAGATGTGGTTTGTCATGCGCGAGGAGGAGCCCGAGCCGCGCACGATGATGCCCGAGACCATTCCGTGGAAGCTCCTGCAGGGCATCGCGCTGGTACAACTCTATCGCGAAGAAAAGTGGGTCGAGCCACCCGAGCTCGATCGACTCCCCTACAGTCTGCTCTATCACCAGACCATGTCGACGCTCGCCAGCACCGGCGAGCTCACACCGGCCGAGCTTGCTCAGCGCGTGCTCACGCTCAGCTATTTCCACCGCGTCTCGGCCGATGACTATCGCGTACTGCTGCGCCACCTCATCAAGATCGACCACATCCAGATCACCGAGGGCGGTGGGCTCATCGTGGGCCTCGCGGGCGAGCGCATCATCAACAACTTTAAGTTCTACGCTGTGTTCCAGGAAAACGAGGAGTTCACCGTTCGCAGCGAATCGGCCGAGCTGGGCACGATCGTTAATCCGCCCCCGCCCGGTGAGCGCATCGCCATCGCCGGCCACTGCTGGATTGTCGAGGAAGTGGACTGGAAGCGTCATACCGTCTTTGCCACGCAGGTCAAGGGCCGTGTGCCGGCCTACTTTGGCGACTGCCCCGGCGACATCAATACACACGTACTCGAGCGCATGCGCAAGGCGCTCAACGAGCACGCGGCATATCCGTACCTCATGGGCAACGCGCGGGCACGCCTTGCACAGGCTCGTCATACCGCCGAGATTTCGGGCGCGGGAACCAAGCCGCTCATTAACCTGGGCGGCGACACCTGGGTGCTCTTCCCCTGGCTGGGTAGCTACGCCTTTTTGGCGCTCGAGCGCATGCTCAAGATCAAGTGTGCCGCGGAACTGGGCCTTCGCGGACTCGATCCGTCGCGTCCATACTTTATGCAGTTTAAGATGAAGGCCGATGAGGAGACGTTCTTTGAGGTGCTCGCCGCCGAGGCCGAGAAGGACTTCGACCCCATCGAGCTCGTCTATCCCGGCGAGGTGCCTTATTTTGATCGCTACGACGAGTACGTTCCCGAAGAGCTCGTACGCAAGGGCTTTGCCGAAGGCGTGCTCGACATCGATGGCATGAAGCAGCGCGTCCTCAGCTGGCGCGCCCACACATAAGACGGGACTGACTACTCCCAATAGGCTAGTCGTGGAGGGCAGTGCCAAGGAAGTCGGTGTCGAAGGGCACGGCTTCGGCAAAAGCGTAGTCGCCGTCGCTGGCGATGAGCAGGTAGTTCTCCTCGCCGCCGAACTCCGCATCGCCACATGGGACCACCCAGGCGTGGGCGAATACCTCGAGTGCCGTGGCAGCGCAGTCGCGCAGGAACGTCACGTCGCTCCCCTCGTTTGCACTCACGATATTGGCAACGTAGATGCCACCGGCATTCAGGCTGCCCCGCACTAGACGCAGCGCCTCAACGGTCGCCAGCTCGCGTACGGGCTCGGCACCGCCAAAGCAATCGCTCACGACCACGTCGTAGCGACGATGCCCCACGCTCGTAATGCCCAAATATGAACGAGCTTCGGCGGTAATCACCCGCAGGCGATCGCCCACCGTGCGCTCCAGCTCATCCAGGTAGAACCAGCGACGCGCCAGACGCGTAATCTCTCCGTCATACTCGATAACGTCCATACGCAAGCCCTCGTGCGACATCAGCGCGAACTTGGGATAGGCAAACCCGCCGCCGCCCAGCATGAGCATACGGTCGATACCATGCCCGTAAGCATCACGCATTGCGCCCTCGGTCTCAAACGCATCGTCAAATGCACGATAGTATGCAAAGACCGGCTCCGCCCAACGCTCGCCAACGTAGCTCGCGCTTTGGTAGACGCCGCCCTGCACGAGCACACGGACCTCGTCACCGCTCTCGTCGTGTACACGCTTCACACGCGTCAACCCGTTGCGGGTACGTGCGACCTGCAGACAGGCAACACGAACAGCGACAGCGGCCGCACCAAGCGCCGCGGCTCCCAGAGCAACGCCGGCAACGACGCCGGCAGAAACACTCGGCTTGTTCATCTAGAGCTCCTTTTGCAGATAAAGGCCATGGTCATAAAATCCAAGATGGCGATAGTACTCGCGTGTGCCAATCGCGCTAATCACGTTGATGCGCGCATAACCCGCATCCCGGGCAATCTCGCATGCATGCTCTACGAGCAAACGCCCCAAACCGTGATGCTGCGCCGCCTGGCCTTGATCCCCCACGCGCGCCGCCATGCCATACACGTGCACCTCGCGAATCATCGCCTCGTCCGGCGTCGTCGGCAACTCGTCCGCATGCGCGGCAACAAACGAATGGTCGGGCAGCGACAACCGCAAAAAGCCCGCGATCTTGCCCTGCGGCGTCACCCACTGCAAAAAGCGCTCGTGCGTCACCGGCGTCTCGTACGCCACTTCCTCGTCAAGGGCCAACTCGTTCAGGTCGGCACCCGCCGTGCTGATCTCGCGATAGCGGATCTCGCGCACCGTCGCGCCTTCCCCACGAGCCGCCAAGCGGTTCTCGACGAGCTGACGCAGGTTGGGCTTCTTGTTGCCCACCATAATGTCGTCGGAGCTAAAGTCGCGAATCATGCGGCTGATGCGGCAGAACGCCGGCGTCACCACGATGTCATCGGCCAGCACGTCGAGCAGCTCTTCCTCGGTATAGGGGCACCACTCGCCACGCTCATAACAGCCCACCAGGCGCGAGCCCTCGATGAGCGCGCACGGATAGACCTTGACCTCGTCGGGCATAAAGGCCCCCACGGTCATAAAGCGCTCGTAGTCGCGTTTATCCCCCTCGGGCGTAGCACCCAACAAATTGAGCATAAAGTGCGCGTGGATCTTAAAGCCAAACAGGCGCGCAAGCGAAAACGCCCGCTCAATCTGCGTCACCGAAATGCGACGCTCGTTGATATCGAGCAGGTGCTGGTCGAGGCTCTGAATGCCCATCTGAATCTTGGTACAGCCCAGGCGACGAATGAGCGTGAGGGCCTGCGGCGTCACAGCATCGGGGCGCGTCTCGATAACGAGTCCCACCACGCGATGCTTCGCCGTCTCGTTGATGCGCTGCTGGCGCTCGAGCTCCTCCATCGTTGCTGTCTGCCACTCGGCGACCTCGCCCCACGGCGTGCCGGGGCCGTACAGACGACGCACCGCGCGGTTATAGCCGCCCACGGCAGCATCCACACGCCCCTGCTCGTCGGCAACGCCGGCAGCGAGCTCGGCCTCGTCTGTCGCAATGCCGGCGGCCCGATAGCGCTCGCGACGCTCCGCTACCACCGGCGGCAGCGCATCGGTGGGAGCGTCATCGAGCAGGCGCCCTGCCTCGGCACGGCTGATGCCCGGACGCGCCAACATGGGGTTGGCCGCCACGCCGGCGACGGCATCGTCATTGAGCGCACGGAAGAGCTCCGACATAAACCATGTCTGATAGCCTTCCGGATAGTCGCTCCAGGTACCACCAAGCACAATGAGCTCGATCTTATCGGTCGCATGTCCCATCTGCGAAAGCGCCGTCAAACGGGCGCTCACCTGCAGATACGGATCGAAGCAGTTTTGCTCTGCACGGGCGCACGCCGGCTCGGCGTGCAGATAGCTTTTAGGCATGCGCAGATCGTTGGGGCAAAACAGGCAATCGCCCGAACACGGCCAGGGCTTGGTGATGACGGTAATGGTCGCCACGCCCGAGGCCGTTCGGCGCGGCTTCATACGCAGCACCTGCAGCAGTTGGCGTTCCAGATCGGCATCGACATTCCATCCAGCCCAACGAGCCGGCTCCTCGCGCTTCACCCGCTGGTAAAACGGCAGCAGGCGGCGCTTGGCCAAATCGCGTTTGTCGGCACCCTCACGGCGCGCCTCGGCATGTATCAGTTTGACGAGCGCTTTGTCGTCCACGGTCTCACCGCGACGCAGTGCATCGAGTATGTTCAAAATAATCTGTTCCATGACCCCATTGTAAAGGCAAAGGCGCCGGAGCCGATCTCGGCTTCGGCGCCTTCATCAAACAGCGCGGCTACGTTTGCGGGTCTCCTAAAACCACCCGTCACTCCGAATCAAACGACATGTCACCCGAACCAACCTCAAAACGATACGTGGCAGACTTATCACCGTTGTCGAATTCAAGATTCAATATGGTCTCGCCATCGTAGCCAAGCGGAAGGAAATCGCTCTCGAAGTCGCCACTGCCCACGGTGAGGCTCGCCTTAAAGCCCGTAGAGTTCGGAACCGTTATCTCCACGTCGCCCGAGCCCACGCTCACGTCCATCGACTTCGCGGGCGCCTGGTAGAGCTCGAACGTCATGTCGCCCGAACCGACCTCGGCATTCAGGGTGTCGGTTACAGTGCCCGCAAACTCAACGTCTCCCGAGTCCAAAGTCAGGTTGAGGTCATGACACGCAATGTCCGTGACCGTCAGATCGCCCGCTCCTACATTCGCTGTAATGCCCACTATGTTATCGGCAACTTCGCGCGGCAGTTCGACGGTAACCGTGCGGTCAATGGCGCGCTCGTCATCGCAATCGAACTGGCGAAGCTTGAGCGCAGAACCCTTAACCTCGACCAGATTCTGGGTTGCCGCATCGTAAGCAGCTACTCCTTTTGCGACGCGGCCACTCTCGATGACACGTACCGGCCCGTCGGAGACGTGTTTGACCTCGACCGCGCCCGACGTCACGTCCAAGTCAAGCGATGTGAACGCGTCGGCATCAAACGTTTCGCTCGAAAGCTGTTGAGGCCGAGCGGAATAGTTACCGCCATCCAAAGAATCGTCCCCGTCAACCACATCGTCCATACCGGACAAACCGGATGCAATATCGCCGAGATCCCACGGGCCATCAAAATGAAACAATATCCGCGAAGTGCCAAAGATAAGCCCGATGATGAGCACGAACGCTCCGATACCGACGCCCAGGCGGACCTTGGACTCATGCGAGAGCTTCATCATTCATCACCTTCTTTGGCGCTCGGCTCAGCGGCGGTCGAGGAAGCCACGTCAGTATCAACCGCAGCGGAAACATCCTGAGCCTTAGCCGCCTCCGGCGCCGGACCAACCTGAATATCCCCGCGTGCCCAATCGCCATCGAGCGCACGCGCCACCCAGTGATAGATGGGGATTGTAAAGAAGATCAGCGCGGCAAAGGAGCCACCAAACAGGAACATCAGCAAAAAGAACAGCAGCCAGCACACGGCCCAATACGGAAACGACTGGAACGGACCTTTCACCGGAGTCGAGCCAGCTGCGCCGCCACTCGTCACCTGCGCCGTAGCGGCATTGGCGGCCTGCGCGCTCCAGCTTGCCGCTTGCGCCGCCTTGGCCGCAGCATCACTCGCCTGCGTTGCCGCCTCGGTAGCGCGCGCCGCCGCCTCATGGGTACGGGCGCGCTCCGCCGCCTCGGCCTCGCGCTGGCGGGCGCGGTCCTCGTTCTCAAACTCGATATCGTCCTCGATCTCATCGCTCGGATTGAGCAGCTCGTCCAGGCTCACGCCATAGAGCTTGGCGAGCGAGATCAGGTTCTCGGTATCGGGCGAGCTCTCCGCGCGCTCCCATTTGCTGACCGCTTGGCGCGACAGTCCCAGCTTTCGTGCCAGCCCTTCTTGACTAAAGCCTTTGCTGCGGCGAAGGTCGGCGAGCCGCTGCGCAGTTTCTACATTCATGGTTCCTCCTATGTGATGCCAGCCGTGCCGCCGGACCGTTTTTGTTCTTAAGGCGCCTTGCACAGTTAAAAATCTATCCGCCACCGCCAAAAGCACGCCACCTATTCTAGTGAGATTTTTGACAACCGGCGGTTGCGGGTGCATATGAGCTGCGGAAATGTGTCCAAACAAAGCACTGACCCGTAGCTTGGTTGTCCCCGTTGCGGCGTTAACGGTAGTATGGTCGTACTGTTTATTCCGCACCGCCAACGAAGGGAGTTCCGCGCCGTGAACCGCGATTTCGCCTCATCGCTCATCCAGCTCAACAACACGTTCTATCGCGAGCACTCCGCCTCCTTCTCCGATACGCGCCAGGCCCCGTGGCCCGGCTGGGTGCGCACCATGGACATCGCGCTCGGGCAGCTCGATGTCGCCACGATTGAGCATCCCGTCCGCGTCTTCGATCTTGCCTGCGGCAATATGCGATTCGAGAACTTTGCCGCCGGCGGCGCACTTGCCGCCAAGGGCGTCGACGGCGCAAACCCCTCGGCAGATGCCAGCTGCCCGTTTGAGTTCTACGGCGTCGACTCGTGCCAAGACCTGGCCATCGATGCACATGGCCACGCGCTGCGCATTCCCAACCTGCACTTCCAGGAGCTCGATGTGCTCGATGCCCTCATGAAGCTCAATCCCGCCGAGACGCCCGATGTGCTTTTCGATGCCCCGCTCGCCGACATCTCGGTCTGTTTTGGCTTTATGCACCACGTACCGTCGTGCGAGTACCGTGTACGCGTGCTCGACGCCCTGGTGCGCCAGACGCGCCCAGGCGGCATCATCGCCATCAGCTTTTGGGAGTTTATGAACGACGAGCGCATGGCGCGCAAGGCCGTTCGAGCCGAAGCCCGCGCCGAGCTCACCCCGCCGTTTGAGGGTTACGATTCCGCGCAGTTTGAAGCCGGCGACCACCTCATTGGCTGGCAAAACGACCGCCACGCCTACCGCTATTGCCATCACTTTGACGATCAGCAGATCACCGACCTGGTGCGCGGCGTCCGTACGTTCTACAAGAGCGGCGAGGTCCCCGTGCGTGAGCTTGAGCGCTTCCATGCCGACGGTCGTAGCGGCGAACTCAACCGCTATGTGATTCTCAAGCGCCTGTAGGCACCGACGACTCGCCGTCGAGCCGCACAGCGTCTTTCGGGCAAACTATGCCTACCCTTTTCAACCCATTGACGGAACGCGCAGTAATGCGTTCCACACTTATGACCAAGGAGCCTCATGGGAGCCGTCCACGTTCGCACGCCTAAGAACTTTGTGCTCGAGGAGCGCCTGGAGCGCTATGCCGATGCGATTGAGACGAACCCCGAGGCCTATGTCGGAGATTGGCGCAAGGCCTGTGCGCCCGCAGGCAACAAGCCCTTCGAGCACCTTCACCTGGATCTTGGCTGTGGCAAGGGAACGTACCTTGTAGAGCGCGCAGCCCGCGAGCCAAACACGCTCTTTATCGGTATGGACCAGGAGCCCATCTGCATCGCCTATGCCGCGCAGAAAATCTGCGAGCAGGAGCTGCCCAATGCACTCGTCCTGCCCCGAGGCGCCGCATCGCTGCCGCAGCTGTTTGCCGCAGGCGAGCTCGATGCCATCACCATCAACTTTCCCACGCCGCAGCCCAAGGCCAAGTACGCCAAAAAACGACTCGTCCATGTCGACCATTTGATGCTCTACCGCCCGCTCCTTGCGGCCGGCGCCACCGCCACGCTGCGCACCGATAGCAAGCCCCTGCGCGACTACGCCCTGGGCCAGTTTGCCGCAGCTGGTTACAACACGCTTTGGGTGAGTGACGACGTGCGCCGCGACCATCCCGAGCACCCCGAGACCGAGTACGAGTGCCGCACGCGCGAGATGGGCGCGGTCGTCTACGGCATTTGCGCCACACCCGGCGAGAAGCCTACCGAAGAGCAACTCGCAGCAGGCCGAGCGCAGGAGCAAAGCCTTGCCTGCTACCTGCCCGAAAACCTTGATGAGCTCACCTATGTACCTCTGGGTATGGAAGAGGCCGTCGAGAACTTTAGAAACCGCGCCCGCAAGGGCAAAAAGCGCCTTCCGCAGGAGTCATAGGGGCTTTCGGCGGTCGCTACGCCGGCAACCAAGCGGCAAATAGGCGCCGACGGACGGTCCTCAAATCTAAGTGAGTAGACTTTTTGGCAATAGCCGAGCACAGCCTGCATGGCGAAAACTAAAACCGCAGGTAGAACCCTTGCGCAAAAGCCATGTGCTCGCGATATCGCAAAAAGTCTACTCACTTAGCTCGCGGCCGCACCAAACGGCTGAGCAGAACGCCCATTTCCTGCATTTTCTCGCGCGCTGGCACCCCACGCCGCCGCTACGCCATAATAGTTGGCGGACAATCGCGAGAGAAAGCAAACACATGGCACAGACCACGACAGATATCGCCACCAGCACCGTCTCCGGCGCCGGAGCCGCCAGTTCATTCTCGGGCGGCACGGGAACCGAAGCCGAGTTTGGCTCGCTCGGCGCGCTCTCCCCCACCTGGTGGGAGCCCGAGGACGGCAGTGAGCCCGAACCGTGGCTCACGCCCGATCAGGCCTTCGAGCGCTTCTTTGAATGGACGAGCGATCGCGGTATTGAGCTGTGGGACCACCAAGAAGAGGCCCTCATGGACCTGGCTGCCGGCGATCACGTCATTTTAGGCACACCGACCGGATCGGGTAAATCGCTCGTCGCGCTGGGCATGCTCTTTATGGGCATGGCACAGGGCAAACGCTGCTATTACACGGCCCCCATCAAGGCTCTGGTCAGCGAAAAGTTCTTCGACTTAGTACAGGTACTCGGCCGCGATAACGTCGGTATGATTACCGGCGACACGCATATCAACACCAAGGCGCCCGTCATCTGCTGCACGGCAGAGATCCTTGCTAACGACGCACTGCGCGAGGGCGAAGATGCCGACGTGGGCTGCGTCGCCATGGACGAGTTCCACTACTTTGCCGACCCCGATCGTGGTTGGGCCTGGCAGGTGCCGCTGCTCACCCTGCCCCACACGCAATTCATGCTCATGAGCGCCACGCTCGGCGATGTCACCGCGATTGCCGCCTCGCTCGAGGAACACACCGGCGCTACCTGCGACTTGGTTGTCGACGCCCCGCGTCCTGTTCCGTTGAGCTACGACTATGTGACGACCTCCCTCGAGGGCACGGTCGAGCTCGCCATGCGCCGCGGCGAGGCCCCGCTCTATATCGTGCACTTTAGCCAGGATGCCGCCCTTGCAACGGCGCAATCCCTCGCCAATTTTGGCATCGCCAGCAAGGAGCAGCGCGAGGCCATTAAGGAAGCCGCCAAGGGCACGAGCTTCTCCACGGCCTTTGGCAAGATTCTCAAGCGCCTGCTCGGATGCGGCGTCGGCGTGCACCATGCCGGCATGCTGCCGCGCTATCGTCTACTGGTCGAGCGCCTGGCGCAGCAGGGCCTGCTGCCCGTCATCTGCGGCACCGATACGCTCGGCGTCGGCATCAACGTACCCATCCACACCGTGGTGCTCACCGCGCTTACCAAGTTCGACGGCTACAAGATGCGTCGTCTGCGCGCCCGCGAGTTCCATCAGATTGCCGGTCGCGCCGGCCGCTCGGGCTTCGATACCGAGGGCATGGTGATTGCCGAGGCACCCGAGCACGAGATCGAGAACGCCAAGCTCATGGCCAAGGCGGGCGACGACCCCAAAAAACTCCGCAAGATTAAAAAGAAGAAGGCCCCCGAGGGCTTTGTCACCTGGAACAAGCAAACCTTTGAGCGCCTGATCGAGACGCAGCCCGAGACACTCAAGCCGCGCCTGCGCATCACGCACTCCATGGTGATCAGCGTGGTCGAGCAGGGCGGCGATGCCCGAGCCCGCGTACACGACCTCATCGAGACGAGTCTGCAGACCCCTGAGGAAAAGGCAAAGCTCGAGGTTCGTGCCGACGAGATCTTCGCCACGCTCATCGACTCCGGCGTCGTCGTACGCACCGAAGTGCCGCCCGCACCCGACGCTCCGGCTGACGCCGCGCCGGACATCGACTACGCACTGACGGTCGATCTGCCCGAGGACTTCGCGCTCGATCAGCCGCTCTCGCCGTTCTTACTTGCCGCATTGGAGCTGCTCGATCCCGAGAGCGAGACCTATACCATGGATCTGATCTCAATGGTCGAGGCAACGCTCGAGGATCCCAAGCAGGTGCTGCGCGCACAGGAGCGCGCAGCACGCGATCGCGCTATGGCCGAGATGAAAGCCGACGGCATTGAATATGAGGAGCGTCTGGAGCGCATTCAAGACGTCACGTATGAAAAGCCGCTCGAGGATTTGCTCGACGCCGCCTTTGACAAGTACTGCCAGGAAGTACCCTGGGCAAACGACTACCAACTCTCTCCCAAGAGCGTTCTGCGCGATATGCTGGAGAGCGCGAGCGATTTTAAGGGCTACATTCAAAAGCTCGGCATCGCCCGCTCCGAGGGCATTTTGCTGCGCTACCTGGCAGAGGCTTACCGTTCACTCGACCGCACCGTGCCCATCGAGAAGCGCGACGAGCGCCTGCGCGACATTATCTCGTGGCTGGGCTTTGTGGTGCGCTCGGTGGACTCGAGCCTGGTGGACGAGTGGGAGAACGCCGGCAACCCGGCAGCCCTCGATGCTGCGCCGCCGCAGAGCATCGACGAGGTCGTGGCGGACCGCCGCGGCTGCACGCTGTTGGTGCGCAACGCGCTCTTCCGCCGCGTGACTCTTGCCGCCCGCGAGCATGTGCGCGACCTGGGCGAACTCGACGACGACTGGGGCATGAGCGAGATCCGCTGGCAAAAAGCGCTCGACGCTTACCACGAGCAGCATGAGGAGATCCTCATCGACGGAGATGCCCGCAGCGCCGCGATGTTTTCCATCGACGAGTCCGACGAGAAGACCGTGCACGTATGGCACGTGCACCAGATCTTTGCCGACGAGGATGGCGACCACGACTTTGGCATCATGGGCGATGTCGATCTGGACGCCACGCAAGACGGCGGCGAGGTCATCTTCAAAAACTACCGCGTCGGTTTTATCGAGGACCTGCTCGAGGACTAGCCGGGCGCAATGGGACGAAACGAAGCGGGGCCGCTGGCAACATCGCCAGCGGCCCCGCTTTTGCACTATCCGCTATGACCTACTCGGCATCCTCGACCTCATACGAATCCGCCTCGGCGGGCTCATCGCCCGTCTCCGACGCAGTCTCGCGTGCCTCATCAAACGCTGCTTTCATGGTCTTGTTGCCCCACGTGAGCTTGCGAATGGTAAGTTCATCGGCCTTGTTGTGGGCCAAGCGCAGGTTCTCGGTGCTGCGGCGCAGGTCGTCCTTGGTCTTCTCGAGCTGCTTAATGGCGGCATCGATCTCCTTGATCGCCGATTCGAATTGCTTACTCGCCAGGTTGTAGTTGCGCGAGAAGCCGTCCTTGAACTTCTCCATCTTGGCCTCGAAGTTCGTGACGTCGATATTCTGCTGTTTGTACTCCGCCAGCTCCTGCTTATAGTGCAGCGAACCCATGGCGGCGTTGCGAAGAAGTGTGATCATGGGAATGAAAAACTGTGGGCGAATCACGTACATCTTCTCGTAGCGGTAGCTCACGTCCACGATTCCCGCGTTATAGAGCTCGCTCTCGGGCTCGAGCAGCGTGCAGAGCACCGCGTACTCACAGCCTTTCTGGCGACGATCGTGATCGAGTTTCTTAAAGAAGTCCTCGTTTTTGTGTTTGGTCGCAGTCTCGTCGTTCTCGTTTTTCATCTCGAACATAATTGAGATGACCTCGTTGCCGCTCGCGTCGCACTCGCGGAAGATAAAGTCGCCCTTGGTGCCCTCGGACGCATCGTTATCTTTCTCGAAGTACGCATTGGGAAACGCCGTCATGCGCAGACGGTTGAACTCGGTCTCGCAGTGCTGCTCGAGCGACTCGCCCACCATCTTGGTGGACAGGCGAACCTTCATATCCTTAAGGCGCTCGATCTCTTCATCCTTGTAGCGAATCAGATCATCGCTCGCACGTTTGGCCTGCGCAAGCTCGAGCTCGTGTGCCGCCTTGGCCTGTTCCTCGCGCGAATCGCGCACTGCCAGCTCGCTCGTCAGTTTGGCACGCGCCTCATCACGCTCACGCTCCGCCGCGGCGACCGCCTCAGACAGGTTCATTTTTGCCATCAGCTCCTGCTCGCGCAGCTTCGCACGCAGACCCTCGGCCTCCTGCTCAGACTGAGCCCTTGCGGTGAAAAACTTCTCTTGTACCTTCGCGCGATAGTCGGTAAGCGTACGCTCGGCCTCGCTGCGAGCGGCATCGAGCTCACGCTGCGACTCTGCCGCGGCGGCGGCAAGCGCCATCTCCTGGGCCTTGTCCGCCGCGGCGATCCTGGCCTGCAGCTCGGCAATCTGAGCGTCGCGCGCGGACAGGTCGTTTTGAGCAGCATTGCGTGCCGCCGCTTCGGCAAGCCTGGCTTCATCATCTTTGCGCTCCAACTGCGCACGTAAATTGTCGATCTCGCGCTGAAGCTCGGCATTCTCCTTTTGAGCATCGGAACGGGCCTCAACCGCCGCGCGCTGACTTGCACTCTCGCGCTCTGCGGCAGCGCTTTCGAGCTTGGCGCGCAGCTCGGCAAGCTCAGCGTCGCGCTTGGCAACCTCTTGTGCCAGCTGCTGAGCTGCAGCGTTCTTCTGCTCGACAAGCTGAGCGTCGCGCTGAGACTCTGCCTTTTGCAAAGCAGCCGTCGAGCGCGAGCGCTCAAGCTCCAGTGCCTGCTCGCCCTCGCGCTGGACCGCCTTCACGCGCTCATCCAGGTCGCGCGAAAACTCGGCATTGCGCACCTGCTTGACGATATCCGCATAACCGGACGCATCGACCTTAAAAACTTCGCCGCAATGCGGGCACTTGATCTCGTTCATAGCAGCTCCTCGATGGACGCAAATTTCAACCGCCTACACTCTACCGCGCCGCACGGACAAAAAAGGCGCCGCTGCCATAATGGCAACGGCGCCAGAACCACCACGAAGGTGGCTGCCCCCTTTGCGGTAGCTCGTGTCGTGGTTCGAGAATTACAGTCCAAAAAAGCCGAGGATCTGATCACGGCTTACGGGCTTGTAGTCGTTGGCATCGAGGCCGACATCGTAGCGAAAAATGGGGCGCTCGCGATCGCGGTTGCGTGCGTTGGTGCGGTCACCCCTGCTATGGATATGTCCGTGCAGCATGATGGCGCCGCGCGCCTTGCCATTCCAGCTGAGCATGGGGTAATGGCTCATCACCAGGCGATGACCCTTAGCGTAACCGGGAGCGACCTCCAGATAATCGCGCACCTCATCCCAAATCTGCGGTGCGTTCGGATCTTCCCAATCGCCGTCATGGTTACCGCGGATGAGCGTCACGTTCTTGCATTCGATACGCTCGCGCAGGTGCACGGCATCCGCTAGGGGCAAACGATAGGTAAAGTCTCCCAGGATGTAGAGACGGTCATCCGCAGCCACGCACTCATTGATGGCATCGATGACCTTGCGATTCATCTCCTCGACCGAGCCAAACGGCCGGTCCATGTCGTGCAAGATATTCGTATCGCCCAGGTGCAGGTCGGCGGTAAACCACATCATCGTCTATGTCCTCATTTCGCAACGCGTCAAACTCGTGCTAAGTATACAGACACAGCGATGCGTCGGTTAGCCAAAGAGCCCGCCGAACAGACCTCGGCGGTGTTTGTCTTTCTTTTTCGACGCGTCACCCTGGGCGTTCTTGTCCTGCCGCTTCTTCCGGTCCTGCTCTAGCTCATCATCGTCGAGCAGCATATCCCACTCAAACGGGTCGTCCGTCAGATCGAACAGGTCATCGCCATCAAACATGACCGCCTCCATTGCCGATTAGCGAGCATCCACCACATAGAGTCCAACGCGCACCTGATGCCACGGGCTGCGCTCGGGGGCAACCTGTTGCACACGGGCCTCAAATACGTACCCATGGCCGTAATACATCATCAAGGACAGCGGGCCGGCCTCGTTTCCCGGAACATAGCCGAGCTTGGTGTTGCCGTAGTAGATCGCAACCGCCTCGGGATCATGGGGATTATCGCGCTCGGCACACAGCGTCAGCTTATCGCCCGCTTTAAGATCGCCCAAGACCAAGGCGCCATCGGCATACTGAAATCCTGCAATATGATACGACAAAAGAACACGTGAAGGCTCGTACATGGCAGCTCCTCTACCGGCCGGAATACCCGGCGTTTAACCTTATTGAGAAGTCTACGGGCCCGTGCGGACACAAATTCATCCTGTCTGCGTCTTTCAATCGCTTGCCGCAACGCTTGCGCGACGGGACGCTTGCAGATAAGATAGGAACACGGATGGCACCCGTGGCAGCGGGTCTTGCCAACTCCGATACACGTTTTCATCGTGAGAAGTGGCCGTCTTCGCTTACGCGGGGGCGGCTATTTCATTCGGCCGATAAACAGGCCGAGTTCGATAGCCGCGATCAACAACGCCAATAACGAAATAACATCGCTTACGTTCATACCAAATCCCTTCTAAAGGGAGTTGGCCCATCCGTGCTCCATAGCAGTAGTCTAACGCAAAATGCGGGTAATAGGAACACTTGTTCGTATTACCCGCGATCTTTTCTAATGCACAAACATACGCACGAACTTGTGCTTCCAGCTTGCGTAGGGCGCATACCGAAACGGCACGTCCAGCCATGTTGCCTTGCTCACGATGCTCTTCTTGTGGCTAAACGTATCGAAGCTCTCGCGGCCATGGTACTGCCCCATACCGCTCGCGCCCATGCCGCCAAAGCCCATATGGCTCGTAGCCAGATGCATGATCGTGTCGTTGACGCAGCCGCCGCCAAAGGGCACGTAACGCACAAAGCGTTGCTGAGCCGCACGGTCCTGGCTAAAGATATACAGGGCCAGCGGCGTCGGACGATCTGCAATAAACGCCTCGGCCTCATCCAGGCTCTCAAACGTCAGCACCGGCAAGATGGGACCGAAAATCTCTTCCTGCATCACGGCGTCCTCAGGCGCCACGCCGTCTAGGATCGTCGGCTCAATCTTGAGCGACGACTCGCGCGCCGTGCCTCCCAGCACAACCTTGTCGGGGTCGATCAGCCCGCGTACGCGCGCGAAATGCTTGGCGTTGACAATATGACCGTAGTCCTCGTTGTCGAGCGGGTGCTCGCCAAACATGCGACGGGCCTCCTCCTTGATGAGTCCCAGCAGCTCGTCGTGCACGCGCGTATCGACCAGCAGGTAGTCGGGCGCCACGCAGGTCTGCCCTACGTTGAGCCATTTACCAAAGGCGATACGCCGTGCCGCGACCTTCAAGTTTGCCGTCGCATCCACGATGCAGGGGCTCTTGCCGCCCAGCTCAAGCGTCACGGGCGTGAGGTTTTTGCTCGCGCGCTCCATGACGAGCTTGCCGACCGGAACGCTACCGGTAAAGAAGATCTTGTCCCAGCTCTCGTCGAGCAGCGCCTCGTTCTCGGCACGCCCGCCTTCGACGACCGTCACCAGGCGCGGATCAAATGCTTCCTCGCAAATCTGCCTGAGCACCGCGCTCGATGCCGGAGCATAGGCACTCGGCTTGATGACCACGGTATTGCCCGCGGCAAGGGCGCCGGCAAGCGGCTCGAGCGTTAGCAAAAACGGGTAGTTCCAGGGCGCCATAATGAGCGTGACACCATAGGGCACGGCTTGCGTTTTGCACACACTCACGGCGTTGGCGAGGTCACACGGACGCAGGCGCGGACGGCTCCATCGAGCCACATGCGCAATCTGATGACGAATCTCGGAAAGCGAGGTGCCGATCTCACACATATAGGCCTCGTCATGCGACTTTCCCAAATCGGTCTTGAGCGCATGGGCAATATCGGTCTCGTGTGCCCGCACCGCCTCGCGCAGGCGCACGAGGGCGCGACGTCGAGCATCGACATCAAACGTGGCGTGCGTCTTAAAGTAGGCGCGCTGGCCGCCGACAATGCGCGCGATTTCCTCGGTGTTCATGGGCCCTCCTAGTTCTCGCCCTCAAACATACCACCCGCGACGACCTCGTACATACGCTCGAGCTCCAAACGGTCCATCAAAAGTGGAACGGGGTATAGCGGATTGGCCTCGGCATCGGCATGGGCCGCCATTTGCGGAATATCGGAGCGGCGAATGCCCGTCACATATTTGGGAATGCCCAAGGCGGCATTCATGCGGTCGACCCAATCGATAAAGGCCTCGGCCGCAAGACTGTCCTGCGCGTTAGCCGGCGCGATACCGGCCATGCGAGCAAGATCGGCAAGCTTGGGGGCGGCGGCGTCACCATAAGCGCGAAGCATGTGCGGCAGGATGATCGCGTTGGCCAAACCGTGCGGAATTCCGTATCGGCCGCCCAGACTGTGCGCGATGGCATGCACATATCCGACATAGGAGCGAGTAAATGCAATACCCGCCTTATACGCCGCCGAAAGCATATTGCGACGCGCACGCATGTCGTCGCCATGCTCATAGGCCTCGAGCAAATTGTCGTGGATAAGCTGCACCGCCTGACGCGCCATCTTGCGCGTGTAGGGTGTGGTGCTACGGCCGATAAAGGCCTCGACGGCATGCGTCAGGGCATCCATGCCCGTCTGCCCCGTAATGGAAGCGGGCAGGCCACGTGTAAACTCGGGGTCGTGTACCGCAAAGCGCGGGATCAGCACAAAGTCGTTAATGGGGTACTTGTAGTGCGTCTCGTCATCGGTGATTACTGCCGCAAGCGTGACCTCGCTTCCCGTACCTGCCGTGGTGGGAACGGCGATGAGCAGCGGCAGGAGACGGTGGACGCGCAACAGGCCACGCATCTTGTTGATGGGCTTATTTGGCTGTGCGATGCGTGCGCCCACACCCTTGGCGCAGTCCATGGCCGAACCGCCGCCAAAGCCGATAATGGCCTGGCAGGCGCTCTCGCGATACAGGGACGCCGCTTCCTCCACATTCGAGACCGTGGGGTTCGCACGCGTTTCGGCATAGACCGTAACGCCAATTCCCCTGGATGCAAGCGCCGTCTCGAGCGGTGCCGTGAGCCCCAGACGGGCAATGCCGGGATCCGTCACGATAAGAACCCGCTGTATCGAGCGCTTTTGAAGCACCGCGGGCACGTCCTCGGCATGCTCCAAAATGCGCGGCTCGGTATAGGGCAGGATCGGCAATGCGATGCGAAAAACCGTCTGATATGTTCGGCACCAGGCACGACGGGCTAGATGCATAAAGGAAACTCCTTCATTTGTTGATATGTCAACATTTGCTCGACCGATTGTACTCATCGGCGTCCGCATATGGCTTGCAAATCGTTAATCAATCAACATCTTCACATGCTGAAAATTGTTTTATTAAAAATCATTCCTAATAGGCTTCACATTCGGTCTCATTTATGGATAATAGAACTCGTCAAGACGCACGCCCGGAGAGGGCCCTTACGGGACCGGACGAGCGCACCATCGCCATCGATCGAAAGGATCGAATCATGAAGTTTGTTTGCCCCGTTTGCGGTTATGTGGAAGAGTTCGACGGCGACCAGCTGCCCGAGGATTTCAAGTGCCCCCAGTGCGGCGTTCCCGGCTCTCGCTTCCTGAAGCAGGAGGAGGGCCAGCTCGAGTGGGCTGCCGAGCACGTCGTGGGCGTCGCCAAGATGGAGGGCGTCTCCGAGGACATCGTTGCCGACCTGCGCGCCAACTTTGAGGGCGAGTGCTCCGAGGTCGGTATGTACCTGGCCATGGCTCGCGTTGCTCATCGCGAGGGTTATCCCGAGATCGGCCTGTACTGGGAGAAGGCCGCCCACGAGGAGGCCGAGCACGCCGCCAAGTTCGCCGAGCTCCTGGGCGAGGTCGTGACCGACTCCACCAAGAAGAACCTCGAGATGCGCGTTGAGGCCGAGAACGGCGCCACCGCCGGCAAGACCGATCTTGCCAAGCGCGCCAAGGCCGCTGGCCTCGATGCCATCCACGACACCGTGCACGAGATGGCTCGCGACGAGGCTCGCCACGGCAAGGCTTTCGCCGGTCTGCTCAAGCGCTACTTTGGCTAAGCCAACCGCCTGAGACATAACCTCTAGCTTCATAAGGCCCGAACCGCATGGTTCGGGCCTTTTTCGTGGGCTTATTGCAGCTGTTCTTGAAGAACGATGAGCGAGTGAGGGCTCAGGTCGTCGTATTGAATGAGAACGCGAGACGGCGCATTCTTAGTCAACGCCCGATCGGACGCCCATAGGCAATCGTCGATATCGATATAGGAAATACGGGCGTCAGCGAGAGCCTTCGCAAAGCTCTCCCCCGCATTATCCTTGGTCAGGACGACGGTGCAGTAAAGACCCGCGTCTGCGTACTCGATCGAGACCTCCCCCGCCGGAAATGCCTTCCGTACAAGCGCCGCCAGGCCATCGCGCGCCTCGCGAGCGCGCACGCGCACGCGATTCACATGTCGCTCGTAATCGCCTGATTCCAGTAAACGAGCCAAAGCGACCTGGTCAACAGAACTCACCGACGAGGCGTAAAAACCAAGGTTGCGCCTAAACCGTTCCATCAGCTCATCAGGCAGGACCATATACGCCAAACGCAGGGCCGACGACAGACTTTTTGAAAAGGTGTTGGTGTAGATGACCGATTGGGCGGCATCGATCGACGCGAGCGCGGGAATCGGCTTGCCGGCAAGGCGAAACTCACAATCAAAGTCATCTTCGATGAGATACCGGTCCGGCTGCTCGGCGGCCCAGCTCAGCAGGGCATAGCGACGCGCAATGCTCGTCACAAGGCCGGTCGGATATTGGTGAGACGGCATCAGGTGAAGGACATCCGCCCCGGTTTTCTGCAGAGCACTCAAATCCACGCCTTCACCGTCCAACGGGATATGACGCACTTCGCAACCCATAGCCTGATAGATGCGCGTCAGGCGCAGATAGCCCGGATCCTCAACGGCATACACCTTGTCGGCTCCAAGCAACTGAACCAACATGGTATCGAGCAACTGGGCGCCCGCACCGATAACGATGTTGTCGGGGTCGACATTCATGCCCCTTGTCCCACGCAAATGGTGAGCGATAGCGCGTCGTAGCCGAGCGGTGCCCTGTGCCGGCGCGGTCGAAAAGATTTCACGTTCATCTTCGGATGTCAGCGTCGCCCGTAGCGCGCTTTGCCAAAGCCGCGCCGCCTCCAAGGCGGAAGGAGAAAGTGCGTCGAATCGCTCGACCTGTCCGTTGACATCATGCGCGCTGGGGCCCACGGAGGCGTCATCTCGGTCGATGCCCTCCGCAGCCGAAGCCAAAACCGGTGCATCGGGAAGCTCGCACGCGTAGTAACCACGGCGCGGCCTTGAGCAAATATAGCCCTCGGCAAGCAACTGGCTATATGCATTTTCGATTGTAATGACACTAATTCCCAGATGACTGGCAAAGGCTCGCTTAGACGGCAGATGTTCCCCCGCCGCAATGCGTCCAGCTACGATATCATCTCGAATTTGCTGGTAAACATACTCATAGAGCGATGCTTCGCCGCGTTTTTCCAAATTGTAGTCAAGCACGAGCCTATCACCTGACCTTATCGAATCATTCAATCTGGTATTAGTCTGGTCTTGTTATTATCTCGAAAACTGAGTATTTCGCCATACCCAGCTCCCCGATAGGATGTTCCGTCAAGCAATGCACATGCCAACCAAGGGAGCAACCATGGCAGAACAGACCAGCAAGGCCGATCGCGTCAAACTCAATCGCGAGCTCGCGCAGATGCTCAAGGGCGGCGTCATCATGGACGTCACCACGCCCGAGCAGGCAAGTATCGCCGAGGAGGCAGGCGCCTGCGCCGTCATGGCTCTCGAGCGCATCCCGGCCGACATCCGCGCCGCAGGTGGTGTGTCGCGCATGAGCGACCCCAAGATGATCAAGGGCATCCAAGAGGCCGTCTCCATCCCCGTTATGGCCAAGTGCCGCATCGGTCACATTGTCGAGGCGCAGGTCCTGCAGGCCATCGAGATCGATTACATCGATGAGTCCGAGGTCCTCTCCCCTGCCGACGATGTCTACCACATCGACAAGACCCAGTTTGACGTGCCGTTTGTCTGCGGCGCCCGCGACCTGGGCGAGGCGTTACGCCGTGTTGCCGAGGGCGCCACGATGATTCGCACCAAGGGCGAGCCGGGCACGGGCGACGTCGTTCAAGCCGTGCGCCATATGCGCAAAATCCAAAAGCAGATCCGCGACGTTGTTGCATTACGCGATGATGAGCTCTTTGAGGCAGCCAAGCAACTGCAGGTTCCGGTCGAGCTGGTCCGCGAGGTCCATGCCACAGGCAAGCTTCCCGTCGTGAACTTTGCTGCTGGCGGCGTAGCGACCCCCGCCGATGCCGCGCTGATGATGCAGCTGGGCGCCGAGGGCGTCTTTGTGGGCTCGGGCATCTTTAAGAGCGGCGACCCCGCCAAGCGCGCTGCCGCCATCGTTAAGGCCGTGGCCAACTTCACCGACGCCAAACTCATCGCTGAGCTTTCGGAGGACCTGGGCGAGGCTATGGTGGGCATCAACGCTGACGAGATCGAGATCATCATGGAGGAGCGCGGACGCTAGTCCGGCAGAAAGGATCGCACATGAGCGATTACGCAGACCAGACGGTCGCCGTGCTGGCGGTCCAAGGTGCTTTTGCCGAGCACGAGGCGAGGCTGTCCGAGCTGGGCGCACGTTGTATTGAGCTAAGGCAGGTGGCTGATTTGAAGCAGGACTTTGACCGTCTAGTACTTCCCGGCGGCGAGTCTACCGTTCAAGGGAAGCTGCTTGATGAGTTGGGCATGCTCGAGGAGCTTCGTGCCCGCATCGCTGAAGGCATGCCCGTCCTGGGCACCTGCGCCGGCCTGATTCTGCTGGCTCATGACCTTGCCGCCCATGACGATAAGGGCACGCCGCGTTTGGCAACCATGGATGTGCTCGTTGAGCGCAATGCCTATGGCAGACAGCTCGGCAGCTTTCGCACCAAGGGACAGGTAGACGGCATCGACGGTGAAGTGCCGCTGACGTTTATCCGCGCGCCCCGCATCGTCGAGGTCCACGGCGACGCCAAGGCCTTGGCAGAGGTCGATGGCCGCATCGTCGCCGCCCGCGAGGGCAACCAGCTCGGCGTAACCTTCCACCCCGAACTCGATGAAGACACCCGCCTCCACGAACTGTTCCTACAAATGTAGGCGGAATAGAAACGAGCGAGGATTTTCGCACACACAACAAATGAGAGTGGATAATCTCCCACTTTGAGCTTGAATGCAGGCTCAAACCGGGAGATTATCCACTCTCGTGCTATGTAGTCGCTTAAGAACGTCCCCAATGACTACTTTTTGGCAGGCTTGGATTAAGGCAACGCCGATGTCTTGGTACCGACAGCGAAAACCCGCCAGAGCGAGCAAGGTGCCTTGAAACAAGGCGGCATTGACCTTCTGGTCATGCCGCCGAAGTTGAAAGGCAGATTGCCGCTCTGGCGGGTTTGCAGCGTCAACTAGTTACGCGGGTTGGTAAACCCGCGTAACCCAACTAGAAACGGTTGCCGCGGAAGCCGCCACCGTTGCGGCCGCCACGATCGCCACCGCGACCGCCGCGGTCGTTGCCACGGTTGCCGCCGAAGCCGCCACGGTTGCCGCCGCGGTCGCCATAGCCACCACGGTTGCCACCAAAGCCGCCGCGACCGCCACGGTCGCCGCCACGGTCACCAAAGCCGCCACGGCCACCGCGATCGCCACCGCGACCGCCGCGGTCACCACCACGGCCACCGCGATCGCCAAAGCCGCCGCGACCGCCACGGTCGCCGCCACGGCCACCGCGCTCGTCACGGCCGCCGCGAGGACCGCGGTCCTCGTCCAGGCCCATGGCGACGAGCGGAGCGATGACCTTATCGAGAGCAGCCATCAGCTCGGTGGCCTCCTCGTAAGAAAGCTCGGGCAGGAGCTTCTCCTTCTTGTTGGCAAGCTCGACCAGGCCCTCAGCGGCATCCTCGGCAGCAAAGACGACGATCTTGCGCATATCGCCCTCAGCGTCGTCGATGCGGCCGACCAGGTCGGCAGCCTCGGCCTCGGCCATCAGACCATCGAGCTCACGAAGGCGCATACCCAGCAGGTCGGACATTTCCTTCTGCTCCATCTTGGGCTTGAGGTCAAGAAGCTTGATGGCGCGCTCGATGTTCGCCATGCGCTCGGCCTTGGCCTCCTCCTCCTTGGAAATAGCAAAGCGACGGCTGCGCAGCAGGCGGGCGGCCTTCTGCATCTTGTCCATCAGCTCTTCGTCATCGTAATCAACGGCGGCCTCGACAACCTCGGCCTCCTCCTCGGCGGAAACCTCGTCAGCAGCCTCAACCTCGGCAGCTTCGGTCTCCACGGTCTCGACTGCCTCAACCTCGGCAGCCATGGTCTCGTTCTCGGTCTCGTTCATGATCTCTTCGTTCTCAGACATGAGACTCCTTCTTGGCCCTCTCGGGCATCATCGCCCCATTCGCGGGGCCCGTCGCGCACTCTTTGCGCTTTAAACATTCATGCCTCTCGGCAAAACGTCCATTAGTTTATGGTGTCGCCATCCAATCTAGCTGCAGAATCTATGTGCACACATTAATGCGACATGTGCGACTCGCGGCGGGCGTACACCAGCGACACCGCGAACCCAGCCACGGCAATCACGGCCGCCACGCGCACGGCAGCCGCAAATCCGATCGCCTGGGCAACGTCTGCCGCAACGCCAGTGGCGCCGGCAACCGCCGCAGAACTCGAAAGCAGACCGATAAACAGCGATGGACCAAACGACGCGGCAATCATGTTCCACGTGTTGAGCAATGCCGTTCCGTGAGGATGCTCAGCGGCAGGCAGCGTCTCCAAGCCGGCCGTCTGCGAGGGGCTCAGCACTAAACCGACGCCAGCATACACCACAATGGTCAGTGCCACGACGACGCCGATGTTCATGCTTGCCGCCGTCATCGAAATGGCAGTCTGCCCCACGGCAATCAGGGCAAAGCCGACCGGCAGCAGCGGCCATGCGCCACGGGCGTCCATCACGCGTCCGCCCACAATCGAGGTCACGGCGTTGCAGGCAATCGCCGGCAAAATGAGCAGGCCCGCAACAAGAGCGGTCATGCCGTATGCGCCCTCAAAATAGAGCGGCAGCAAAACGCTCATCGAGAACGTCGTCATCATCGACACCACCACAAGCAGGCACGCAGGCCAAAAACGAACGCTCGCCATGGGGCGCACGTTGAGCACCGGATGTTCGAGCTTGAGCTGGCGGACCGCAAACAGGCCAAGCAGCACCACAGCGGCGAAAAGCGTCACGATACCGGTCATCACATTGGTCGAGAACTCGCCTACGGAATATACAAACGCCGTGATTCCGGCCGCTAGCAAAGCAACCGACAGAATATCAAGCGTAGTGTTCGAGCGCTCTCCAACATTCCGAACGAGCTTTGCTGCCGCCGCGGCGACCACGACACCGCCCACCAGCGGCACTACGAACACCGCCCTCCAGCCAAACAACGTGCACATAAGACCGCTGATCACGGGACCAAATGCCGGCCCTAGCGTAATGCAGGCACCGCCCAGGCTCAGATACAGACCGAGCTTCTCGCGCGGGGCGCAAGACAGCACCACGTTCATCATGAGCGGGAACAAGATGCCCGATCCCGCAGCCTGCAAAATACGGCTTGGCAGCAAGACGGTAAACGTTGGGGCGACCAGGCACAGGACTTCTCCGGCGACCAGGCATCCACATGCGAAAAACAGCAGCTTGCGCGTCGAGAAGCGACCGGAAAGAAAGGCCATGATGGCCGTAAAGATCGACGTCACGATCATGTAGCCCGAAACAAGCCACTGCGCCGTGATGGCACTCACCGAAAAGGCTGCCATGATGTCGTGCAACGCCACGTTAATGATGTTCTCGTTAAACGCGGCAACAAAGGCTGCGATATACATAACGACGAGAATTGCCGCAGTGGCCGATGACGTTACTTGAACTTGTTGCTGAGATTTGCTCCCCATGCATTTCCTTCCTCTTGGAACGACAGTCGTATCGCCCCAGAGGAACAGTCCAGGGCGAGGATGAGCCCTAGACTTACGCCAGACGCCGCACGCGACGAGTCTGGCAACATGGTCCAACGTCGAAAGATTGTAACGCGAACGCGCAGCTTTCCTTCCGCGCTATTATTGAAAGTCCACGAAAGCATGAGACATGAGGAGCCCTCCATGATTAAGCCCATCATGAAATCCGAGTTCTTTTTGCGCCTGCCTTCCGAAGACGCCGGCCCAGAAGATGCCGCGACCGGACAGGATCTTCTGGATACGCTCCACGAGCATGAGCACGAGTGCGTGGGCCTCGCCGCCAACATGATCGGCGTGCGCAAACGCATCATCTGCGTAAAGGACGGCAACAGGGCGCTCCTGATGTACAACCCTCAAATTCTTGAGCAGGTCAATGCCTATCAGACGAGCGAAGGCTGCCTCTCGCTGATCGACGAGCGTCCCTGCACCCGCTATCGCCGCATTAAGGTGAAGTATTTGGACGAGAACTTCGTCCACCGCATCAAAAACTTCTCGGGCTACACCGCCGAGATCATCCAACACGAAATCGACCACTGCAACGGGATTGTTATTTAGACAGCCAGGGTAACGATGCAGGTTGAGCACACGACAGACACTATGACCCAATCCGAGGGCACGGAAACGACAGGAGCCCCCGCTCGTGACCGCGGGTCGGGGCTGCGACAATGTTGTTGAAGTGCCAGAGG
>JAIIUG010000145.1:0-2867 GCA_022739635.1 Collinsella sp.
CTTGGTCTTGACCATTGCGGCACCTCCATCCATACAAAAAAGAAGCGGGGCCGAAACCCCACTTCTTTCAATTACAACTTCATTTGCAAGCAAACTATACCAATACCTGCACAAACGTGCAACCACAACACAAACCCGCAGGTCAGCGTGAGCACAGGTTCTCCACAAGAAATGGATAATTGAGTGTTGTCACAAGCATCCATAACCAAAGCGAGGGACGACTCCCTGCGGAATCGTCCCTCGCTTTTTGATGTCAGCCATGCGCGCAGCGCTTACTTGACCACCAGGTTAACCAGCTTGCCAGGCACGCAGATGGCCTTGACGACCGTCTTGCCCTCGAGCCACTTGGCAACGGCTTCCTCAGCGGCAGCCCGCATCTCCTCGTTGGAGGCGTCGCGGGCGACGTCGATGCGGCCACGGACCTTGCCGAGCACCTGTACAACGATCTGCACCGTGTCCTCGATGGACTCGGCCAGGTCGAACTCGGGCCAGGCGGCGGTGTAGGCATTGCCTTCACAGCCGAGTGCCTCATGCCACAGCTCGTCGGCCCAGAACGGGCAGATGGGGGCAAGGACGCTCACGATATCCTTAGCCACGCCGTAGCACAGCGCCTTGTCACGGGAAGCGCCCTCGGTGGCATTGAGGTAGGCGCTCGCGGCGTTGACGAGTTCCATGACGGCCGAAATCGCGGTGTTGAACTGGCCGCGGTCGAAGTCCTCGGTGCACTTGGCAATGGTGCGGTGACGCTCGCGATAGAGCTTCATCGCGACCTCGTCGAGCGCGGACTTGTCAAAGGCCACGTTGGCATCGCCGGACTGGACGAGCTGCCACACGATACGCCAGGCGCGCTTAATGAAGCGGTTAGCGCCCTCGACGGCCTTGGGATCCCAGTCGAAGTCCTTCTCGGGCGGGGCGATAAACAGGATCGCCAGACGCATGGTGTCGGCGCCGTAGGGCTCAATGACCGAGCTCGGGGGCACGACGTTGCCCTTGGACTTGGACATGGTGTCGCCGTTCTCGTCCTTGACCATGCCCTGACACAGCAGGTTGGTGAAGGGCTCGTCAACGGTCAGCAGGCCCAGGTCGCGCAGCGCCTTGGTAAAGAAGCGGCTGTAGAGCAGGTGCAGAATGGCGTGCTCGATGCCACCGATGTAGTTATCGACGGGCATCCAACGATCGGCAGCCTCTCGGGAGAAGGGCAGCTCGGTGTTGTGCGGATCGGTATAGCGCAGGTAGTACCAGCTGGAGCAGGTGAAGGTGTCCATGGTATCGGTCTCACGCTTGGCCGGACGGCCGCAGACCGGGCAGGTGGTCTCGTAGAACTCCTTGCACTCGGCGAGGGTCTCGCCGGCACCCAGGTCCAGGTTCTCGGGCAGCGTCACCGGCAGCCGGTCCTCGGGCACGGGCACGATGCCGCAGTGCTCGCAATGGATGGCCGGGATGGGGTTACCCCAATAACGCTGACGGCTGATGAGCCAGTCGCGCAGACGGAACTCGACCTTGCGGCGGCCGCAGCCCATGGCCTCGAGGTCGGCCACGATTGCAGCCTCGCCCTCGGAGTGCTTGCCACCGCGCATGCCGGTGTACTTGCCGGACTGGACGAGCGTGCCCTCGGCAGCGTGGGCGCAGTCCCAGTCGACAATCTCGGCATGGAAGGTATCGATGGTCTCGCCGCTGGCCTCGACGGCAGCGCGGTCGTCATCGTCCAGGATAATCGGCACAATAGGCAGGTCATACTTGCGGGCGAACTCAAAGTCGCGCTGGTCGCCGCAAGGAACAGCCATGACGGCACCGGTGCCGTAGTCGGACACGACGTAGTCGGCAACCCACACGGGGACCTTCTCGCCGTTGACGGGGTTCACCACGTAGCGGCCGGTAAAAGCACCGTGCTTCTCGAGGGTGCCCTGGGCACGCTCGACGGCAGAGATATGCTTGGAGTCCTCGACGATCTTAGTCACGGCCTCCTCGTACTCCGTACCCTCGACGAGCTCGTGCAGGCGCGCGTACTCGGGAGCCAGGACAAAGAAGGAGACACCGAAGAGCGTGTCGGCTCGCGTGGTGAAGACGGTGATCTTACCCTCGTCGCCCTCGATGGGCTCGCCATCCTTGTCGCACAGGGTAAAGTCGACCTCGGCGCCCTCGGAGCGGCCGATCCAGTTGGCCTGCATCTGCTTAACGCGCTCGGGCCAGCCGGGGAGCTTCTCCAGATCGTCGAGCAGCTCCTGGGAGTACTCGGTAATCTTGTAGTACCACTGCTCAAGATCGCGCTTCTCGGGCTCGGTGCCGCAGCGCCAGCATTTACCCTCGGTCACCTGCTCGTTAGCCAGAACGGTCTTGCAGGTGGGGCACCAGTTGACCGGATTCTTCTTGCGGTAGACCAGGCCCTTTTCCCACATCTTCTCAAAGATCCACTGACCCCAGCGATAGTAGTCGGGGCTGCAGGTCTTAACGGTGCGATCCAGGTCGTAGGAGAAGCCCATGCGCCTCATCGTGGCGAGCGCCTGGTCCATGTTCTTGTACGTCCAAGCGGCAGCCTGCGTGTTGTGCTTGATGGCGGCGTTCTCGGCAGGCAGGCCAAAGGCATCGAAGCCGATGGGATGCAGCACGTCGTAGCCGCGCATGCGGGCCTGACGGGCCATGGCATCGCCGATGGTATAGTTGCGCGCGTGGCCCATATGCAGGTCGCCCGACGGATACGGGAACATCTCGAGCACATACTTCTTGGGCTTGCTGTCGTCGGTGTCGACGGCAAAGAGGTTGGAGTCCTCCCAGGCCTTCATCCACTTGGACTCAATGGCCTGCGCGTCGTAGGCAGGAATCTCGTCCTTATGATCTGTGCAATCGCACATATCAGCTCCTTTAATCTT
>JAIIUG010000025.1:0-24424 GCA_022739635.1 Collinsella sp.
TCGAGGCGGCAGACCTGGTTGAGCATGTGGGCCGCATGGGCTCCTCGCCCTTTGAGGCAGCAAGCTTTGATGTGACGCTCGATGAGGGCTGCGGCATGGGCTTCTCCGCTGTGCACAAGGTACGCACCGCCGCTTGCAAGGCGCTGGAAGAGGCCATTCTGGCGCCGTACGAGGAGCGCGCGAAAACGCTCGAGTTGCCGGTGCTCGACAAATGTACGCGCCCCATGCCCGAGCACTACCGCGACGAGCCGCAGATCTGCGCCACCGTCACCTCGCTCGAGGCCGCCGAGGCAGCTCGCGCCGAGGGCGCCGCGCGCATCTACATGACCACCGATGCGCTCAAGGCTGTCGGACTCTCCCCTGCCGATGCATTTGAGCAGGGTATCGTGCCCGTACTCGACGAGGTCTGCCGCGCCGTCGACCACGTACGCGTCGATCCCTGGATCAATGCCGGAGCCACCGTCGCCGTCGGCAATATCTCCGAGCTTGCCCTGGCCGCCCAGGTTGGCGCTACGGCCGAGATTCGCTCTTGCCTGCCGGTGCACAACGCGCCCTGCATGGAGGCGCTTGCCGAGCGCGGAGCCGGTGCGTTTTGGCTCTCGCCCGAGATCACGCTCGACGAGATTGTCTCGCTCGGCGCCGCCGCGCCCGCGGCGCTGGGCATCACCGTCTTTGGCCGCCCGCGCGTCATGACAAGCGAGCATTGCATTCTGCAGGTTGCCAACGGCTGCATCCACGATTGTGCCAACTGCCGCCTGCGTGCCCGCAAGCTCTCGCTCAAGAATATCGACGGAAAGGTCATGCCCGTCCGCACCGACATCCACGGCCGTTCTCGCCTGTACGATGCCTACCCCATCGACCTCACGCCGCAGGTTCCTCAGCTGCTCGATGCCGGCGTGCGTCGTCTCATGGTGGACGGAACGCTGCTCGAGACGGATGAGGTGGGCCGTGCCGTCGCCCGCGTCCGTCGTGCCGTCGAAGCAGCGCAGGCCGGCCGCAAGCCCGCCGCCCGCCTGCGCGGGGCGACCTCGGGCTGCATGTTTGTGGGAATCAGCTAACCGAAAGGCTTACACGTGAACGAAGAACCTCAAGTCCTCTACTGCGACGCCTGGCTCATGGCCATCGACAAGCCCGCCGGCATGATCGTCCACGGCGACGGCACCGGCGAGCGCACGCTCACCGACTACGCCAGCGACCTGCTGCTGGCGATGGGCGACGGCTTTGCCGCGACCGACATGCAGCCGCTCAACCGCCTGGACCGCGACACCACCGGCGTGGTGCTGTTCTCGCTCGACAAGCAGACGCAGCCCGCCTTTGACCAGATGGTCATCGACCACGCTTTCGAAAAGCACTACCTGGCGCTCGCCGAGGGCAAGATCGACTGGAACGAAAAGCTCATCGACAAGCCCATCGCCCGCGACCGTCACGACAGCCGAAAGATGCGCGTCGGCGCCAGCGGAAAGCCGTCTCAAACGCGCGTGAAGGTGCTCAAGCGTCTTAAGAGCCGTCGTGGCCTGCCCACGCGCTCGTATATCGATGTCGAGCTGCTCACCGGTCGCAAGCATCAGATTCGCGTGCACCTGGCCAGCGAGCATCATCCCCTGGTTGGCGACGACCTGTACGGAACGCCGCGCCCCTGCGGCCTGATGCTCCACGCCCACAGCGTGTCCTTCACGCATCCCGTAACCGGCGAGCACATTCACATCGAAGCCCCCTGCCCCTGGGAGCCCTAAATCCTGCAAAAAAGGGACAGGTTTATTTTGATAGGTTTTATCTGGTCAAACGTCAAGCCGCCACGATGACTCAGCCGCGGTCCCAAAACGTCTCGATCTGTAACAGTTAGAACCTATTTTCTGGTCTACCTGTTACAGATCAAGACTTTCGAATCCCCTCTTAAGGGAAAATCTCAATCTGTAACAGTAACTCGGCAAAATCAGCCTCAGATGTTATAGATTTAGACAAACCACCAGCGTCGCCCCAAACAATCTCAATCTGTAACATCTAGCCTGCTTTTAACGGTCTGGTTGTTACAGATTTAGACAAACCGGCAGACAACGAAAGCGGCAACGCCCGTAATGGACGTTGCCGCTTTTCTATTGAGAAAACTAAATGGTTTTGGCCTCGCCCCGTTGCTAGACCGTGATGACGTTTTCCATCGCCTGGTACTTGGCGGGCACCTCACCCGCGGTGATAATCGTTGCATCGCGGAAGTCCGCAAACTTGACGGGCGCCACCATGCCAAATTTGCTGGCATCCGAGATTACGAAGCGTTTGGCCGTATGGCGCATCGAGATGCGCTTGACCTGTGCCTCCTCGATATCGGGCGTCGTAAAGCCCTGCTCGGCGGCAATGCCGTTGGAACCCCAAAAGCCACAGTTGAAGTTGTAGCGTTCTAGAGTTGCCAAGGCATCGGGGCCAACGAGCGCCTCGGTCTCGGGTTTGAGCTCGCCGCCCAGCACCACGGTACGCATGCCGCGCAAAGCGAGATGCTGAGCATGGAGCACGGAATCAGTCACATAGGTTACCCCTTCGAGATGCGGAAGATGCTCGATGAGCCTGAGCGTCGTCGAACCCGAGTCGATGTATACAAAGCTCTCGGGCTCCACGAGCGCCGCCGCACGGGCGCAGATACGCTCCTTGTCGTCGTTATGGAGATCACTGCGCTCACTGATCGTTAGGTCGCGCGTCACGTGCGCGCGCTCCAGACTTGTCGCACCTCCGTGCACCTTGGCGATACGGTGCGCGCGGTCGAGCGTCTGCAGATCGCGCCGAATGGTAGACGCTGTCACGCCCAGGGCCTCGGCAAGCTCCGGCACCGTTACCGAGCCGGCCTGCTGCACCATCGACACGATCGCGTTGAGCCTATCCTCCGCAAGCATCGCTTAGTCCTCCTCGGGGTACACGACTCCCCAGTCGGCGCGAAGCTTGGTCATAAGCTCCATTACATCAGAGGCATAGCTCAGAAGCTCGCGCTTGGAGTCGTCACCGGCGACGGCCTTCTCGAGGTCAGCCATCTCGTAGCACAGCGCGTAGGCCTCGGTGCCGGCGTGGACCTCCTCACGGTGACCGTCTGCAGTCCACACGATGATCGCATGGTCGGCACGCGGATATTCGTTGACCTCGATATAGCACTTGTCAAAGCTGATGACCGAGCGCTTGGGCTGCTTCGAGTGGAGCGTAAGGCTCACGACGCCCAGCTGCTGCTCGGCGTTTCGGCAGACAATGCCGCCCGCGACGTCAACGCCAGTCTCACAGGTGTTGCCCAGAGACACGACCTCAGCGGGCTGGCTTGCCATAAAGAGGCGCATGACGGACAGGGCATACACGCCAATGTCGAGCATGGCGCCGCCGGCAAGGCTGCGGTTGTAGAAGCGGTTGGTCAGGTCGCCGTACTCCTTATAGCTGCCAAAGTTGAGCTGGGCGAGGTTCATGTGGCCAAAGTCGCCCGCATCCATGCGACGGCGCAGCTCCTGATACAGCGGCATGTGGAGCACCGTGGTGGCATCCATAAGGACCACGTTGTGCTCGTCGGCGATGGCGCGGGCCTCGTCGAGCTCGGCAGAGTTGAGGGTAATGGCCTTCTCGCAGAGCACGTGCTTGCCGGCGGCCAGCGCGGCACGCAGATAGGTGATATGCGTGTTGTGCGGCGTGGTGATATAGACAGCGTCGATGTCCGGATCGGCGTAGAGGTCTTCGACCGTGTCATAGACCTTCTCGATGCCATACTGCTCGGCAAAAGTCTGAGCCTTGGACAGCGTGCGGTTGGCGACGCCCGCGAGCTTGCGGCCGGCAAGAGCGAGGGACTGGGCCATCTGGTTGGCGATAACGCCGCACCCGATCACGGCCCAGCGGAGCTCGGGAGCCGTAAAGATGTCGTTAGGGAACGGCTTGTCCTGGACCGAAGCGAATGCTGCTTTGGCGGCTGCCGCGGCGTCGAGTGGAGCCTGCTTGGAATCTGCCATATGTGCCTCCTGGGTCATGGAGCGTCTAACATTTCTGCCGTCTCTATATTCGCACAAATTAGCGCGTATGTGCGTACTTTTGCGTATATAACCGCCAAATGGTCATAATACAGCCGCAGACGGCGCTTATACACGCATAGCCACGCAATCCTACGCACACAAATACGCACAAATGCGCACTAATCATTACTCAGAGACGGGGAATTCTGCTTAGAACTCGAAAGACAGGATGATCCGCTTCGCCTCGTCGCTCATGGCGCGCTGCAGCTCTAAGGACCGTCCCAAACTGCCGACAGAAAAGGAACGTCCCAAACTGCAGACAGAAAAAGAACGTCCCCAGGCGCCGGCATTTCAAGAGCACTCATTTAAGTCTGTCCCCAATAAGTGCAATCACTCATGTAAGTCTGTCCCCAATGAGTGGGAGCAATCAGAGACTCTTTGCGAGGGAGGCCGGACGTGGCCTTCCTCGTTTTTATTCATGGACTTTAGTCCGTGCCGCACGGCACGCGCGGCATAGAAAGCCACCCGCTCAGCGGGTGGAGGCCAATTTCCGCTACGCGACAAAAACCTTCCCCCTAGCATGAGGATTGTTCAGGTCATCATGCTAGGGGGAAGGTGATTGCTGTGGCCCAGAAAGCCAACAGCCTCGCGCACACGAAATGGCTGTGCAAGCACCGCATCGCACCGAGATCAAGCTCATCGCCGCCATCGTCGAGAAGCACCCCAAGGTGCGCTTTGCCGCGAGCTGCACCTCGGCCCACGCCGACCTCTACGACCGCATGGAGCAGGCCCTGTGCGAGCGCGTGGCCAACGCGGTGGAGGTCGTCCGCTCCGACATCAGCCCCGCGTTTCTTGTCCACACCGGTCCAAACCTCGTGGGTGTGGCGGTCCAGGGACTCTAGCGGAGGCGGGGCGTCCTGCCCAAAAACAAATGCAAAAGACGAGCGCTTCTTGCCGCTCAATTGGCAAGAAGCGCTCGTCTTTTCTTAACGCGTTGTATGGCGGAGAGAGCGCAAGTTACGCGAGCGCCCTTCTTGCCAGCTCGGCCGCGCCGAGGATTCCTTGGTCGCCGCCGCAGCCCGGGGCGCAGATGTAGCTCTCCATGTCCTTAAGCTCGGCGGTCTGGATGTAGCCACCCAGATATTCGAGGGTCTTCTTGCGGACGATGCCGTAGAGCTGCTCCTGGTGCATCACGCCGCCGCCGAGGACGATGCGGCGAGGCGAGTACATGAGCACGAGGTTCGCGCACATCTGCCCCAGATAATCCCCCTCGAGCGCCCACACCTCATCGTTGTCCGCGAGCTCGGCCGCGGGCTTTCCCCAGCGCGCGGCGATGGCGGGGCCGGAGGCGAGGCCCTCGAGACAGCTCGCGTGGCTCGGGCAAACGCAGCGTCCCTCCTCGGTGGGACGGGTCCTTACCAGCATGTGGCCGGCCTCGGGGTGCAGCATGCCGTGAAGGAGCCTGCCCGCGCACATGACGCCCGCGCCCACGCCGGTGCCGATGGTCACGTAGACGGCGTCCTCGAGCCCCTTGCAGCAGCCGAAGACCACTTCGCCGAGGCAGGCAACGTTCACGTCCGTGTCGTAGGCCACCGGAATCCCGAGGACGTCGGCGAACGCGGCGCGAAGACCATAGCCTCGCCACGCGAGCTTGGGGGTCTGCAGGATGGAGCCGTAGCGCTCGTCGGCGGGGTCGACGCAGGTCGGGCCGAAGGCGCCGATGCCCAACGCGTCCACATCGCGGGCGGCGAACCACTCGATCATCTGCGGGACGGTCTCGGCGGGCGCAAGCGTCGGGGTCTCCATACGGTCGAGGACCTCGCCGTCGCCGGACACCACGGCACAGACCATCTTAGTCCCGCCGGCCTCGAGGGCGCCGAGCCTCATTTGCTTTTCGCTCATGTGATCCTCCTTGCAAAGGGGCGCCCGCAGCCATGGTCAACCGCGGGCGCCCATAACGTTGGCATGTTTCGAGGCGACCCTACCTGGGCACGCGGTCCTGCCTTGCGGCAAACGGGGCGAGCACGGCGTGCGGCTCGCTTTGGTACCAGTAGGCGACGGTGGAGATGTCGTCCTCGCGCTCGTAGAGCTTGATGTCGTCGTTGCCGAGGTCCTGGAATGTCACGCGCAGGTCCTCCTTGAACGAGATCGGGTCGGGAAGGTGCCACCTGTAGAGGCCGTGCCTGGGCAGCGCGTCGTCGTTGGTCGCGAGCATCGGGTTCGGGTTCGGCTTGCCCGCGCTGAAGCGGTCGCGCGTGGCGTCGCGCGTCGAGCGGTACGGGTAGCCGGCGAACAGCGTGTTGAAGCACTGCGCCTCGGGCAGCGCGTGGGGCGGCCTGTCGAGGAAGGCCCAGGCACCGCCGAAGTAGTCCTCGGCTCCCGTCGAGGTGACCGTGGGGAACTCCTCGTCGCCGTCGAGGAAGAACTTCATCTCGCCCTCGCCCCACCAATAGCGCTCCAGGGCGCACAGGGCCATGTAGGTGCCGACGTAGTAGCCCTTGCCGCGCACGCCGTCGAGCACGGTGTAGTCGACGCCCCTGCGGGTGCTGCGCTCGCGGTTAAAGCGAGCGTGGAAGTACATGGCGTCGTCCGGCACGTCGGTGAGCGCGTAGTTGAACGTGTAGAAGATGTACTTAATGAACCCGGGGTGCTCGCTCGTAAGCGTGACCTTGGCGTGCTTCCTGAAGGGCATCTCGAAGTAGCAGTTCATGCCGCCCGTCGGGTTCACGCAGATGGGCATTGAGTTGACGATGGCGCGCTCACCGAAGCCGTTGCAGAAGAAGTCGCCGACAGGGCACTCGACCGAGGGGGTCTCCTCGTCGTCCCAGTAGAAGCGCAGCACGAGGTCGCGCATGACGAAGCTGCCGGCGGCGGTCTTGTCGGGGACGGTCATCCAGATGTGGCGGATGATGCCGGGGCCCTCGATGTCCGCGAGCGTGATGGTCTCGCCGGACTCAAGGGGCACGCAGCACGAGCCCTTGCGGCCGACGCCGAGGTGGCTGGCCGACATGGCGGCGCGGCCCTTCTCGCCCGTGATGTTCTCGGGGGTGATGGCGCGGCTTTCCTCACCGCCGTGCATCCACACGTCCTTAAGGAACTCTCTCATCGTCGACCTCCTCTATTCGTCGTCGTCGCACTCGGCGGAACTGGCACCGTTCACGTAGATGATCTGCTGGCGCGCCTCGTTGACGAGGGCGTCGAAGTCGAGTTTCTCGTCGGGGCGCGCGAGCGCGACCGTCATGGCGAGCGGGAGGTTGACACCCGCGATCACGTGGATCCGGTCGGAGGCGAAGCGGGAAAAGCGCTGGTTCACGCTGCCGCCGTACGCGTCGGTGAGGACGACGACCTCGTCAGTGCCCGAAAGAGCCGCCTCGACCGCCGCGTCGAGCCCCTCGCCGTTGTCGTTCACGTAGGCGCACACGGCGTTGACGGCGTCGCCCTTACCCGTAAGGAACTCGAGGGTGTCCTTGAAGCCCTGGGCGAGAAGGGAATGGCTCGCCACAACTATCTTTCTCATTGATTCACCAATCTCTTGGGTCGAAGCTAGGCGAGGATGCCGGCGGCGGAGGCGACCATCGCGAGGACGATCACCACGAGGATGAGGGCCGTCATGCTCGCGTTCTTCTTGGTAAGAAGGTAATACGCGCTTCCCGTGATGGCGGCGGGGATCATGGCAGGCAGGATCTTGTCGAGCAGCGGCTGAATCTCCATCGCGACGTCGCCGAAGCTGAAGCTAATCGGGCAGGTGACGCCGATGACCGAGGCGATGAGGCAGCCGACCACGGTGAGGCCGAGCACGGAGGCGGCGGCAGTGAGGTTGGGAAGCTTCTCGCTGAAGTCGGTAACGAGCTTCACGCCCTGCTTGTAGCCGAACTCGAGGGCGTGCATGCGGACCCAGAAGATGGCCAGGATGAGCGCGAACCAGATGCCGGCTCCCACGGGGTTGCCCTCGATGGCCATGTAGGCGGCGATGGAGCCCATGATGGTCGGGATCATGGTCATGAGCAGGGAGTCGCCGACGCCGGCGAGCGGTCCCATGGTGCCGATCTTCAGGTCTTGGACGGCGTCCGCCGCCGCTAGGCCGTCGCGCTCCTCCATGGCCACGCAGGCGCCAAGGATGATGGCGGCGAGCCAAGGCTGGGTGTTGTAGTAGCGGAAGTGGTTGTTGAGCGCTTGCTTATAGTCCTCGTCGTTCGTGTAGATCTTCCTCAGGACCGGCGAGAGGGCGTAGGCGACTGAGGCGCCCTGCTGGGTCTGGTAGTTGAAGGTGCACACGCTCATGAGCCAGCGCCAGTTCGCGTTGCGCAGGTCCTTCTTGGTGACCTTGTAGCCGGAGGGCTTGCCCTTGGCGACGGCGGTGATGTTCTCGTTTTCCATGGTTACTCATCCTCTCCGATGAAGGCGTCTGCGGAAGCGTGGGCGGCGAGCTCGGTGTCCCTCTCGGCGCGCTGGTAGAACGCGATCGCGAGGGCAAAGCCGACGATGGCGGCGCCGATGATGGGCACGTTCAGGAAGGCCGAGAGGAAGAAGCCGGCGAGCAGGTACTGGAAGTACTTGCCGGTGGGCATGTAACGCAGCAGCATCGCGATTCCGACGGCCGGGAGCATCTTGCCGGCGAGGGTGAGGCCGGAGAGGAACCACTGGGGCATAACCTCGAGGAGCCAGTTGACGGCGGGCTGGCCGAGGGTCACGGAGACAAAGACGGGCAGGGCGGCGCACAGGCCGAAGAGCACGGGGCAGACCCACAGGATGGCGTCCATCTGCTTGAACTTGCCCTCGTCGCAGAACTTCTGGGACTTCTCGACGACGAAGCCGTTGAGGATCTTGACGATGACGTCGAGCTGGATGCCGAGCATGCCGACCGGCAGGCCGATGGCGAGGCCCGTGTCCGCGCCCAGGGTCACGCCGTAGGCTGTGGCGATGATGGCCATCGTGCCGTAGTCGGGAATCGACGAGCCGCCGAAGCCCGCGACGCCGAGCTGCATGAGCTGGATGGTGCCACCGATGACGAGGCCGGTCTGCCAGTCGCCCATGACGACACCGGTGATAAGGCCCCAGAAGACGGCATAGTTGACGAAGATCATCGGGATGCCGTAGTAGTCCACGTGCTTGATGAAGGCCAGCAGGGTCAAAAGGACGACCTGCAGGATAGTGAAGTTGACCATGATCCCTCCTTAGATGAGGTCGGCGACGGAGACGGGCTTGTCGGCGGGCACGAACTGTGCCGTCACCTTGACGCCGCGGGCGATGAGCGCCTTGTAGCTCTGGACGTTCTCGGCGGAGGCATAGGCGCGCTGGGTGAGCTGGACGCCGCCCTCCTTGACAAGAGAGCCGCCGACGATCAGCGACGGGAGCTCGATGCCCGACTCGACCAGGTGAAGGATCGTCTCGGGCTCCTTGGCGATGACAAAGACCTTCTCGCGGTCGTACTTGCCCGCCGCGAAGTTCTTGAGCGCGGTCTCCTCGGAGATGATCGAGACGGCCATGCCCGCGGGGCGCGCCATCCTCATGGTGGACTTCAGGACCTCGTCGCCGGCGACCTTGTCGTCGATGACCATGACTCGGGTCGCGCCCGACACCGGGGCCCACTGCGTCACGATGATGCCGTGAAGCAGGCGATTGTCGATTCGTGCCATAACAACACTCATGTTTGCTCCTATCAAATGAAGTTTTACGTTCGGTACTGCCTCGGCGCTATCCGGATTCGCGCCGGGCAAGGGGTTATCGAATTATTGAGGACGCGCGGTCAGCTCGCGGCGGCGCGGGGAAGGTCACTCGTCGAGCAGGAGGTCCGAGGAGCCGAGGCGCTCTTCTCGCGCCGGGGCGGCGCTCACGCTTATGTAGTCGAAGACATATGCGATCTCGCTTACGGGAACCTCTACGCGATAGCGCGTCGAGATGCTCGAGAAGCTCTGCCTGAAGGACTCGATGAAATCGGCGCGTTCCTCCTCGAAGCGGTCCTGGCCAACGTAGGTCTCAATGGGGTTTCTGGTAACAAGGCGCTCGACGAGACAGCAGAGGTGGACGTAGAGCCCAATGATGGCGTTGCTGCCGATCTTCTCGCCTGTCCTGCGCTGAAGCTCGTGCACGGCGCTCTCGATCTCGTGGAATAGCCGCTCCGGGTCGAGGATGGTGATGGAGCGGATGACGTTCTGCAGCGTCATGTTCGAGAGCAGCTTCTCGTGGAAAGAAGAGAGCTCGGAAGCGTCAAGCCACCTGCCGAACACGGCATCAACCTTAGAGGCGGACGCCGTCGACATGATGTCCTCGAGGGCGACGAAGGGGACGGAGGCGACCCCGGGGTCTCCCGTGCCGATGACGGCGCAGACGCGGTGCTCGGAGAAAACGGCGTCGTTCGACCCGTTCGCGACGAGCTGCTTGAAGGGCCTCGTGAGCAGGCGCGCGCCTATGGTGCGCGGGAGGCTCTGCGAGACGAGCTGGCGTATCCTTTCCGCGGCGTCGACCCCGGACTCGGAACAGAAGACGATGGCGTCCTCACGGTTGACGCGCTCGATCACCTTGCAGTGCGTCACGCACGCGGCGGTCGCGTCGCCAAGAACCTCGGCGATGGACTTGCCGCCGAGCAGCCCGACCCCGATCTCGAGCGCAAGACCGGTAGAGACGTTGTTCACCACGCCGATAGTGGAGTCGGTAACGTTTTCGAGGGCCTTATAGGCCTCCTCCAAGGAGCCCATGTCGACGAGGAACACGACCCCGGTGCAGTAGGAATGGCGGTCGACGAGGCGCTGGAGCGGACCGACGATGTCCTTCAGCTGCTGGTCGTAGGGCATGTCGACCGCCTCGTACACATGCATGCCGAGCATACGGTTCGCCGCGTCGGCGATGCTCGTCGCCGTTGAGTAGCCGTGGGACAAGATGACGCAGAGCGTCCGAAGGGCCTTCGCATCGCGAGACTCCGATGCGACGCACAGCGTCAGAAGCGTCTTCGTGAAGTGATCGAGCGAGATTCCAAGCGCCCCTTCCACGTCTGCGGCGACCTGATCGGAGACACTCGAGGCAAACGGCAATTCGGAGGTCACGGCACCGAGGAGATGGGAGATTTGCTCCGCACAGGCAGACTTTCGCTTAGCCAGGCCGATGCCCGGCCACAACTGCAGGCAAATCTCCTGGGCCAGTAGAAAAGCGACCTTCCTCGAAAGCTCGATGCCATAAGAAGAGCCTGCGTCGGCAAGGACCGCGCCCACGACGCGCTCGAAGGCGCGCGACCTCGAGGAGGTAACGCCGCGGCCGAAGATCAAGTGATCCTCAACGCCGCGCACAGCGGAGACAGCTTGCGAGACGAGCTCGGAGACAGAAAGCTCCCCGGCGCAGAATCGCTCATCGAGGGAGCACAGGGCATCGAGCGCCTGCTCGACCGGCCCTGTGCTCTCGGCGGCATCCAGAGACGCGTCGATCAGAACGCCATCGTCGGGCTGTTGATCGATCTGCGCGGAGGAGAGGAGCCCACTGGGAAGAAGATACGGGCGAACGACGACGTAGTCGCCCTCGCGATTGAGGAACGCTTTGGCGCAGCAGTTCGTCACGCAGGCGCGCAAGCCGGCGATGTTATCGGAAAAGTCCGCGTTCACGAGGCAACGGTATGCGCCGCGGCTGATCTTCACATCAGAACCGATTCGGCACCCCTCGCTGCGCAGGAAGCTCAAGATGAGATCCTCGCGCTCCTCGGGGGTCCGCTCCTTGAGTGAGGGGACGCGGGCACAGATGGGCATTTTGCTGTAGGCCGAGGAAACCTTCAGGTCATCGGCGGAAAGCGTCGTCGAAAGAACGAGGCGAGCGCGCGGCGCATCCTGGGAGGCATCGAGCCCGAGGGCCGTCGCAAGGCAGTGCTCCATCGCAGAGGGAGAGAGTGTCTCGATGCCGTTGACAAAGACCACACCCCCGTGCGATTTCGCGATCGACTCGTCAAGAAGCCCGTTGAACGAGGCGGCGTCCGGGACCCCGGCACAGTCGATGCGCACATAGGAGGAGTCGCGGGACAGCAAGCCCTGGTTCTTGCCGTACTCATACACAAGGCGAGAAAGGAAAGACTTACCGACACCCACGCCGCCGCTCAAGAGGATGGGCAGGCCAAACGGAGGGTACTGAACCGCAGCCTTGCACTGCTCGACAACGGAGCTGAGGCTCAGGTCGAAGCCCACGGCACGCGCGAAGTCGCGGTGATCGGCGATTCCCGTCGCCTGGATGAGGTCGGTGAGCGAGGCGTACTCGCTTGCAGAGAGCTTTACCTGAAAACGCTTCTGGAACGCGCGGCGATGAAAATAACGGACAGGCCTGCCCGCCACCTTAACCACAAGGCCGGCGCGAACAAGGTCGTTGAGGTATTGGCTCGCCAGGCTCCTGGAGATGATGAGCGTCTCGGCGATGTCGGAGGTGGACAGACGGGCAAGGTCGTCGAGCGAGACAGCAGAGGTGAGGGCCTCGAGATGCTCGAGAATCCTGTCCCTCATGTCGACGGGCTTCTTTGCCAAGCTGTCCTGTGCGGTCTTGTCCATGACTTCTTACCTCCTTGTACAAGGAGTATAAGGGGAACACAGAGAACGGAAAGGGGCGCGTGGGGGAATCAACAGCCCCGAGGAGAAGTTCACCACTTGAGGGGCAGAAAACAACGGCCATTGAACATTCAGGGCCGACGCTCAACACTTCGGCTCGACACTTCGCTTTGGAAAAGGCCCTGCGCGCCGGGGTCCCAACATAAAGAAGGGCCCCGGTGCGCAGGGCCTAAAGCTTAACCATGCGCGCGGCGATGCGGGCGCAGTCGCAGGCGGCCTTCTTCTCGAAGGTGTTGTAGTCGACAACCTGGCCCTCGGCGCTGGGCTTGTCGCTGATAGCGCGCACGACGACGAGGGGCACGCCGTTGAGATAGGCGGCCTGCGCGATGGTGCGGCCCTCCATCTCGCAGCACAGGTCGCCGAAGGTCGCGAGGATGCGCTCCTTCTGTCCCGCGGGCGAGACGAACTGGTCGCCGGAGACGACACGGCCCTTGAGGACCTTAATGTCGGGGGCGACGGCGGCCGCGGCGGCGCACGCCGCCAGTAAGGGCCGGAACGGATCGCGCAAGATCAAGGCGTCGCCCGGGAGGTCGGGCGTTACCGTCAGCCGGCGCCGCGTCTGCCGCATCATGAGGGAGAACGGCCTGGCCGGCGCATACGGCAGGAAGAGGTTCAAGGTGCACCCCGGGACGGTCAACGAGGCCGACATGCCCAACGTCGTCGCGCGCGGCTTCGGCGGCAGGGCGCCGTGCACCCATATAAGCAGCGACTTGGCCTGCGTGCGTGTCGGGGCGTCATGGAACTACGTCTGCCTGCTCGTCGACCTCTGCAACGGGGAGATCGTCGGCCACTCCGAAGGACTGAGGAGGGACGCGCGAGCTCCGAGCCAAGCTCTTGGATTTCGTGCACTGGTACAACAACTTCAGGATCCACTCGACGCTGGGCTACATGTCGCCGGTCGAGTTCAGGGAGGCGGGGCCGTCCCTCCCGGAATCGTCCAAATAAGTGTTGCCAATCCATAGCCAATCCAGCCACCATCTCCGCGAAGGCGGACGTCAGGAAAAGCTCGGCTTGAGATCGGTCGGACGCGGTCTGTGGGGCATCATTCAGGCTCAGGGGGTCTCCTTGTCTTCTTCGGTCGCAACCTGAATAATAGGGACGGCCCCTTCTCTCTTTCCCTTTCGTTTTCGACGCGTCACCCTCTCGGCGGGCTTAAGGCCCGCGCTCGCGGGTGCAGGGGCTACGCCCAAACCCCAAAAACGTAACGCCGTGCTCGAAGCGTTTCCGGACGTCAGCGTAATCTCAAATCCCGTTCGTCAACTCATGGGCAAGCCACCTGAGACTACTCATTTCTCCTACTGGCAATGAAGACCTGCGACCTGCAGTTTTGCAAACTGCTTGAAAGCCACCTGCGTTGATTCACTTCCTATTGCAGCTGGCGGCTTGCACGCGAATAGGCATTTAAGTTTCAAAACGGGCGTTTTCGGCGCTATCGAGCCTCCAAAGGCATCCCGCCGCGCCCTTTGGGACAAAAACAAAAACTCAAAGCCCTGAGTTCGAAAATAGTTTTTGGAGTTGTCCCGACTTTTGTCCCCGAAGCCGACGAAACGCGACAGGGTGTCACCTGGCGGCACTCAATTCGAGACGGCACCGAAAACTGGATGCAAGCGGAATGACGGGACGGCAGAACCGAAGCCATCGAGTGGGGATAGAAAAAGGCCCGGGTGCCGTGGCATCCGGGCCTTTGCTAGCAACTTGATGTTGCGGGCAGCTTAGAACTTGTGGCCGCACTTCTTGCAGACGCGCAGCTTGTTCTTGCCGTCCTTCTCGTGACCGACGCGGGTAACCTTACCGCACTCGGGGCAGACGAGATTGACGTTGGAGGCGTCGATGGGAGCCTCCTGCGAAACGATGCCGCCCTGCTGGTTGGCAGCGTTGGGCTTGACGGCCTTCTTGACGACCGAAACGCCCTCGACAACGACCTTGTTCTCGGCGGGGAGAGCACGCAGGATAACGCCCTGCTTGCCGCGATCCTTACCAGAGAGAACCTGGACCTTATCGCCCTTCTTGATATACATATATCTCCCCTAACTACAGGGTCTCGGGAGCGAGCGAGACGATCTTCATGTACTTCTTGTCACGAAGCTCGCGAGCGACGGGCCCGAAGATACGGGTGCCGACGGGCGAACCATCGTTGTTGATGACAACGCAGGCGTTCTCATCAAAGCGAATGTAGGAGCCATCCTTGCGGCGGATCTCCTTAACGGTGCGAACGACGACGCAACGGACAACGTCCTTCTTCTTGACGTTGGCGCCAGGGGTAGCCTCCTGGACAGCACCGATGAACACATCGCCGATGCCTGCATAACGACGCTTGGAACCGCCAAGCACCTTGATGCAGCGAATCTTGCGAGCGCCGGAGTTGTCGGCGACGTTCAGCATGGTTTGCATCTGAATCATGGTAGATGTTCCTCCGAACTAAGAACCGAAGAGAGGTGCGCAGCCTTTATACGGCCTGTGGTATGCAAGCCAGGCATACGCACATCTTCGGAAACGTACAAGTCGTAAGAGCGACTGCTTATTTAGCGCGCTCGACGACCTCGATGAGGCGCCAACGCTTCATCTTGGACATAGGACGGGTCTCCATAACGCGGACGGTATCGCCCACGCCAGCCGTGCACTCCTCGTCGTGAGCGTGCAGCTTCTTGGAGCTGGTCATCATCTTGCCGTACTTGGCGTGACGCTTGCGCTCGGTGACGGTGACGACAATGGTCTTGGCACCGGAGACGGAGGTAACGACACCCGTACGGACCTTACGCGTGTTACGCGAATCAGTCATGTTCTCTCCTTAGGTCCTACTCGGCGACAGCGGACTTCTCCGCTGCGATCTCGCGGGCGCGCTGCTCCGTGAGGACGCGAGCGATGTCCTTCTTCACGGTGTTGACGCGAGCGGTGTTGTCCAGCTGGCTAGTGGCCATCTGGAAACGAAGGTTAAAGAGCTCGGCGCGCATTTCCTTCAGCTTCTCAACGAGCTGAGCGTCCGAGAGCTCACGAATCTCTGCGGGCTTCATTAGTTCTCCTCCTTGGCGGCGGCGGCGTCCTCAGCAGCCCACTTGGCCTCGAGAGCGGCCTCCTCAGCCATTTCCTTCTCGATGCGCTGCTCAGCGTTCTTGGCAACCACAATCTTGGTCTTGATGGGGAGCTTGTGCTGAGCAAGACGCAGAGCCTCGCGAGCGACCTCCTCGGGCACGCCCTTGACCTCGAACATGATACGGCCGGGCTTGACGACGGCCACCCACTCCTCGGGGTTACCCTTACCAGAACCCATGCGAGTCTCGGCAGGCTTCTTGGTGATGGGCTTATCGGGGAAGATCGTGATGTAGACACGACCGCCACGCTTCATGTAGCGGGTCATGGCAATACGAGCGGCCTCGATCTGACGGTTGGTGATCCAATGGGCCTCGAGAGCCTGGATACCAAACTCGCCGAAATGCAGCTCGGTATTACCCTTGGCCTGGCCCTTCATGGAGCCACGCTGCACCTTGCGGTGAAGAATACGCTTAGGGGCAAGCACTACTGACCCCTCCTCTCGGAGTTACGACGACGAGGACGGGAAGAGCCCTCGAGTGCAGGGTTGGGAACAGGCTGGCCCGGGAGCTTCTCGCCCAGGTAGATCCAGACCTTCACGCCGCAAGCGCCCATGGTGGTGCTGGCGACAGCCGTGCCGTAGTCGATCTTGGCACGGAGGGTGTGCAGAGGCACGCGACCCTCGCGGTACCACTCACGACGGCCCATCTCGGCACCGCCGAGACGACCGGAGCACTGGATACGGATGCCCTTAGCGCCGGCCTTGCGGGCAGACTGGACAGCCTTGCGCATAGCGCGACGGAAGGCAACGCGGCCCTCGAGCTGCTCGGCGATAGACTGAGCAACGAGGTTGGCGTCGAGCTCGGGGCGCTTGATCTCGACAACGTCGACGGAGAGCTGGCCCTTGGAGACGCCAGCGACCTTCTCGAGCTCGGTGCGGAGGGTATCGATCTCGGCACCCTTCTTACCGATGACAACGCCGGGGCGAGCAGTGAGGATGATGACCTTCACCTTGTCGCCAGCGCGCTCGATCTCGACGCGGGAGACAGCTGCGCGGGAAAGACGCTTCTCGAGGTACCTGCGGATCTCGAGATCGTTACCGAGGGTCTTAGCGTAATCCTTCTCTGCGAACCAGCGGGAGCGCCAGTTCTCGGTGATGCCAAGACGGAAGCCGGTGGGGTAGACTTTCTGACCCATACAGCTTTACGCCTCCTTTCGAGGAGCAACGACGACGGTGATGTGGGAAGTACGCTTCAGAATGCGAGAAGCGGAACCCTTGGCGCGGGGACGGATGCGCTTAAGCGTCGGACCCTCGTCAACATAGGCAGCGGCGACAACCAGGTTGTCGGCACGCAGACCGTTGTTGTTCTCGGCGTTCGCAACGGCGGAACGGAGAACCTTCTCGACATCCACGGCGACGGCGCGGTCGCAGAAGTGGAGGATGTCGAAGGCCTGAGCGACAGGCTTGCGGCGGATCAGATCGACCACCAGGCGGGCCTTGCTGGGGGAAACACGCACGTACTTAGCGACGGCGCGAACCTCGGTGGCCTCAGTTTCAATAGACTTAGTTGCCATTTACGGTTAACCCCCTATTTGGCCTTGTGGCCACGGAACGTACGAGTCGGCGCGAACTCGCCGAGCTTGTGACCAACCATGGACTCGGTAACATACACGGGCACATGCTTGCGGCCGTCGTGGACGGCGATGGTGTGACCAACCATCTCGGGGAAGATGGTGGACGCGCGGGACCAGGTCTTCACGACGTCCTTCTTGCCAGCCTCGTTCATCGCGGTGATACGCGAGAGAAGGCGAGTCTCCACGAACGGGCCCTTTTTGAGACTTCTGCTCATAAGTGCTTTCTCCTAAAACTCGGTATCCGAAATTACTTCTTACGGCGACGAATGATGTGCTGGTTCGAGACCTTCTTCTTCTTGCGCGTACGAAGGCCCTTCGTCGGCTTACCCCAAGGGGTAACAGAGGGACGACCAGAGGTGTGGTTCTTGCCCTCGCCACCGCCGTGCGGATGGTCGACAGGGTTCATGACGGTACCGCGGACGGTCGGGCGCACGTTCATGTGACGCTTACGGCCGGCCTTGCCGATGACGATGTTGGCGTGATCGGCGTTGCCGACCTCACCGACGGTGGCGCGGCAGGTAACGAGGATGCGGCGCATCTCGGAGGAAGGCATACGGACGATAGCGTACTTGCCCTCCTTACCCATCAGCTGGCAGGAGTTACCGGCGGAACGGGCGATAGCAGCACCCTTGCCCGGCTGGAACTCGACGGCGTGGATGAGCGTACCGACGGGGATGTCGGCGAGGGGCAGAGCGTTGCCCGGCTTGATGTCGGCGTCAGAACCGGACATGATGGTCTGACCGACCTCGAGGCCCTTGGGGGCCAGGATGTAGCGCTTCTCACCGTCAGCGTAGTGCAGCAGAGCGATGCGAGCGGAACGGTTCGGATCGTACTCGATCGTGGCAACCTTGGCGGGCACGCCGTCCTTGTTGCGCTTGAAGTCGATCACGCGGTAACGACGCTTCACGCCGCCGCCCTGGTGGCGGGTGGTGATGCGGCCGTTGTTGTTACGACCGGCCTTCTTGGGCAGGGGCTCGAGAAGAGACTTCTCGGGCTTGGTGCAGGTGATCTCGGAGAAGTCGGAGATCGTCTGCCAACGCCTACCAGCGGAGGTCGGCTTAAGGTGCTTTACAGCCATTACAATCCCTTTCAATAGGAATCCGTTAGCCATCGCAGACAGGGATTCGAGGTTCTGCCTCGGGTGCGATGACACCGGACGTATACACGGTTCCGGGCGTGTCCATTTTATACGCCCAAAACCTTGAGCTCTCGCCTCCCCTATTTGGGAGGCATGAGCTCACTCAACAGCAGCGAGTCTTAGGCCTGGTTGCCAAAGACCTCGATGGTGTCGCCCTCGGCCAGCGTGACGATGGCCTTCTTCCAAGAACGGGTCTTGCCAGCGACATAGCGCACGCGCTTGGTCTTGGGCTTGACCGTCAGGGTGTTCACGCGAACGACCTTGACGCCGAAGATCTCCTCGACAGCGTCCTTGATCTGATACTTGTTAGCATCCTTGGCGACCTCGAACGTGTACTTGTTCAGCTCCATGCCGGAGAAGGAACGCTCGGACACGATCGGACGGATGATGATCTCGTGGGCGGTCATTTATGCAAGCACCTCCCCGAAGTGAGCGGCGATGTCGGCGGGCATCAGCACAGCGTTGTTGTTGACGAGATCGTAGGTGTTGGCCTCGTCGGCAGTGATGATGAACGTCTTGGGAATGTTGCGGAACGACAGGTAGGCGTTGACGTCCTCATCGCGAACGATGATGGTCAGACGCTTGCCCTCAAGGCCGAGAGCCTTGAGCATGGCGACGGCAGCCTTGGTGGAAGGCTTCTCGAAGCCGTAGTCGTCGACGAGCACGAGCTCGCCATCGGCCAGCTTGGCGGACAGCGCGGAGCGCATAGCCAGCTTGACCTCCTTGTTGTTCATACGCTTAGCGTAGGAACGGGGCTTGGGGGCGAAGACAACGCCACCGTGACGCCACTGGGCAGCACGGATGGAACCCTGGCGGGCACGGCCGGTGCCCTTCTGACGCCAAGGCTTCTTGCCGCCACCGGAAACCTCAGAGCGGCCCTTAGCGGACTGGGTGCCCTGACGCCAAGAGGCCATCTGGCACTTGACGATGTGGTGCATAACGTGGATGTTCGGCTCGATGCCGTACACCTCAGCGGCGAGCTCGGCCTCGGCGACCTTCTTGCCCTCGCTGTTCTTTACTTCAAACTTTGCCATTTAAGTGTTCTCCTTGGTATGACGCTGGGCTAAATGGGCTGGGCCCTTAGGCCATACGGATGGCGACGAGACCATTCTTGGCACCCGGGACAGCGCCCTTGACCAAGATGAGGTTCTGCTCGGCATCGATGCGGACAACGGAAAGGTTCTTGACGGTAACGCGCTCGTTACCCATGTGACCGGCCATCTTGACGCCCTTGAGGACGCGTGCAGGATAGGCGCACTGACCGATAGAACCGGGGTGACGCTGGAAGTGAGAACCATGCGTCATAGGACCGCGGCGCTGACCCCAGCGCTTGATGCGACCCTGGAAGCCCTTACCCTTGGAGGTACCGATGACGTCGACCTTCTCGACATCAGCGAAATCAGCGACGGTGACGACCTCGCCGACCTTGTGCTCCTCGCCGTTCTCGACGCGGACCTCACGAAGGAAGCGGACAGGCTCGACGCCGGCCTTGGCGAAGTGACCAGCCATGGGCTTGTTCACGTTCTTGGCCTTGATGTCGCCGAAACCAATCTGGACGGCGTCATAGCCGTCAGTTGCCTGAGTTTTAACCTGCGAGACAGCGCAGGGGCCAGCCTGGATGACCGTGACGGGAACGACGTTATCGTTCTCGTCCCAAACCTGGGTCATGCCAATCTTGCGGCCGAGAATCATGCTGATCAAGATATGATCCCAACTCTCGCGTGGTCTTGGGACAATGCGTACACCACCGAGCGTACGCCCCTAGAGGACCACTACTTACACGACGTGCTCCCCAGCCTTGTATTTCGCCCAGACTACCTGACAACCCTATTAAGCAGGCATTTTGTCCAGCCAGAATACTCCCCTGGTTACACACAGCTGTTTAGTATACACGGCTGCGGGCGTATCCATCGAGATTCATATTTCACTCACATTGTTTACGCAGGTAAAGTGCGTGGATGGCTCCCGAGCACGGCGGAGGGCCGGAGAAATATATTAAGGTCCCTGCTCTACAGTCCTGCGCAAGACGGAGAGCACATTAAGTGCTCTCCTTTGCGTGCGGAACTCGCGATGACCTTAATATATTTCTCCGGCCCTCCGCCGTGCTCGGGAGACGACACGTTGATGTCTGCTTAACTCTGCTCGCTCAGCTAATTACTTTGTTGAGGATCGATGATTTGCTGCAAGATGAACTTGGATTGGGGCGCGTCGCCTTCTTCTCCCGACTTTGCCTCATCAAAATCGAAGATCATGATAGCGCAGTTGGGGAGTTTTGTTGGGAGCTCGAAGCCCTCTGGAGCTGCAGCCTTGATGAATTGGCGGCTGGCGCTGCCGTGGCTTACTGCTAGGAGGGTTTCGATGCCCTCGGCGCCCATGAGATTGGTGAGGGTGGCTACCATGCGCTCCTGCAGGGCATGACTTCCTTCTCCTCCAAAGGGAACCAAGTCCTCGCCTGGATCCCAGACGTCGGTGGGAAGGGCATCGTGGGGGCCTTCTTCGAAGGTGCCATAGCTGCGCTCAATGATGCCTTCGCAGGGCTCGACTTCTGCATCAAGGCCGAGGAGTTCGGTTGCGACGAGACTTGCCGTGTCCATGGCTCGGCCTAGGGGCGAAGAGACTACTTTGTCGGGGACAACGTCGTGGTCCTTGAGCCATGCGGCTGCCATTCCCGCTTGTTTGCGGCCCAGGTCGGTCAACGGAGAATCGCAGCGGCCCTGGACCAGCTTTTTAACGTTGAATTCTGTCTGACCGTGGCGGAGTAGATATAGACGCTTCATGCTCTCCCCTTCTGTATAACTTGCTCTACCGGCGCAGCCCTACTCGTGGGTATGGCCTACGTAGTCTTCGTCGATCGTGATCTTGGCAATCGACTTGGGATATTCGGATTCGACACGTTTCGCCAACGCGCGCTTTAGGTCCTCGGCGTTCATCGCCAAATCCGAGGGTCGCACGCAGTCAAAAATCACATTGGTGTGCGTGGGGCCCGGAACACAGCGCAGGTCGTGGATCGAGAGGCGGCTATCGATCTCTTGAGCCATAGCGTTGATGCGCAGATGCATGCTCGCCACTTTGGGGTCGTCGGTCACGATGGGGTCGTAATGGAGCGTGACGATCATACCGTCTTCGTTCCTAAACGACCGCTCGATGTTATCGAGCGTGTCGTGACTTTCCAGCGGGCTGGCCTCGGCTGCCATCTCGGCATGAGCGCTTGCGAACTTCCTACCCGGGCCGTAGTCGTGAACCATCAGGTCGTGAACGCCCAAAACGCCGGGGTAGCTCATGATCTTGTCTCGAATGTGCTTGACCAGCTTAGGATCGGGCGCCTGGCCCAAAAGCGGGCTCACCGTATCCTGGATGAGTTCAAAGCCGCTCCAGCCAATATAGGCGCCAACGGCAAGGCCAACCCATGCGTCAAGATTGATGTGCGTCACCTGCGAAACAATTGCGCACGCTAACACGGCGCCCGTGGCAAGGACATCGTTCTTGGAATCCTGAGCGGTCGCATGCAGCGTCTCGGACTCAATGCGATCGCCGAGCTTTTGGTTGAGGGCCGCCATCCACAGCTTAACGACCATCGAAAGCGCAAGGACTGCCACCAGGGCAAGCGAGAACTCGACAGGTTCGGGGTTGACAATTCGCTCCACCGACGACTTCACCAGCTCAACGCCAATCAGCAGCACGAGCGCCGCCACGACCAGTCCCGAGAGATACTCGTAGCGACCGTGACCGTAAGGATGCTCGGGGTCGGCCGGCTTGCTCGCCAGCCTGAAGCCCAGCACGCTCACGATATTCGAGCTGGCATCGGACAGGTTGTTCATGGCATCCGCCACGATCGAAACCGATCCCGACAGCACGCCAATTGCACCCTTCGCAGCGCATAGTGCCACATTGGCGAGAATACACACCACGCCCGTCAACGTGCCCACGCGCGCACGGTCGCCCTGCGCACGACGAACAATCCACTCGACCATCCTCATCAGTCCCCACGGTACTACCTAATATCTATTGCTCAAACGGATTGTAGTGTAGCCACTTTGTCCTCCAGATACAAAAAGGCCGCAACCCACACGAGCCACGGCCTTGGAACATGACAAAGGAATCGTCCTTTGTCGCACAGGTTTATGCGCTTACTTCAGCAGCGCTCGCCACTGTTTCGGGCGAATCGGCTTCGTCTTCTGCCGCCCACCCCTTCGCCGGCACCACGCCAAAGCAGTAGCTCAGCGCCGCAGACACCGCAAATGCCACACCGCCGGCAACGCAGCACCACAGCAGGTTCGAGATGCCGCCCGTGGCAAAGCCAATGACCATGAGGACATTTGTCATGCCGATGGTATAGGCCGTAACGTGGCCCACGGCTGCAACAAGGCCTCCGACGGCGCCGCCAATGGCCATGCACGTCAGGCACCTGCCATATTTAAAGCCGCAACCGTACAGCGCCGGCTCGCTTACGCCGCCAAGAACACCCGAGATTGAATAGCCCAGCATGAGCGCCTTCTCGTCCTTATCCGCAACGCGGAGCGACGCGCCAAAGGGCATGCCCCAAACGGCGAACGTTGCCATCGTCGCGGCGATCAGGATGCACGAATCCGTTCCCACACTCATAAACTGCGCATAGGCGAGCGATAGGACAACGTTGCTGACGCCCGCGATCTTAAGGAACTCCCAGCCCGCGGCAAGCCCCATGAGCGTGAGCAGCGACACGATGCCACCGGAATTGCCAAGCATAAACATAAGCTGGCCCAACAGCATGCCCAGATAGCTGCCCGCCGGCGCCGTGATACACAGCGAAACCGGAACCATGACAAGCATGGTCGCAAACGGAACGAACGAAAACGCCACGGCCTGAGGGATAACGCGTCGAAAGAAACACTCCACTCGCCATAGCACGGGCACCGAGATGAGAACCGGAATAACAGTCGTCGTGTAATCGTTGACCGGCGCGGGAAGCAGCCCGTACACGGAAGTCATCGATGCCCCCGTCGTCGATGCGGCATCGACGAGCTTAAGCAGATCGGGTGCAATCAATACGCCGCCCAACATCATGCCCAACTGCTCCGAGCAACCGAGCTGGCGGGCGGCCGCCCAACCAAGATAAATGGGCAAAAAGTAGTAGCCGGCGTTATAGAGCCAACTGTAGAACAGGCGATAGATTTCGGAATCGGCAGACCACAGGCCCAGCATGCCTTCGCCCATAATGACGGCGACGGTGCGGAACAACGCCGCGCAGACAATAAACGGCAGCGCCGACATCATGCTTTTGGACAGATAGTCCACCACGGCCATGGCGTTTGATGAGACCGTCGTTGTAAACGAAGTGCTAGAAACTTGTGACATGGAACGCCTTTCCCAATGTGACATGCGGACTGTCCCTTTGTCACATCGTGCGGTACTGACCGATTGCGCGGTACTTTTCGTAGCGGAGGTTTGTGAGGGTCGCGTCGTCGAGCCGCCCAAGCGTATCGAAGGCATCAAATGCCGAGGACATGACGGCGCCGGCGATCTCCTCATGCGACAGGCCCCTATCGTCGACAATGCCGTCGATGATGCCAAGCGCCAACAGATCGGGGGCCGTGAGCTTAAGCGCCTCGGCGGCCTCATTCGCGCGCTCGGTATCCTTCCACAGGATCGACGCACAGGCCTCGGGGCTCACGACCGAATAGGCCGAGCTCGAGAGCATCAGGATGCGGTCGGCCACGGACAGCGCCAGTGCGCCACCAGAGCCGCCCTCGCCTGTCACCACCGAGACAATCGGCGTCTTAAGGCCGCTCATTTCCATGAGATTCTGGGCAATCGCCTCGCCCTGGCCGCGCTCCTCGGCACCGATGCCGCAAAACGCGCCCGAAGTATCGACCAGGCACAGAACCGGTCGACCAAACTTTTCGGCCTGGCGCATCAGGCGACGCGCTTTGCGGTAGCCCTCGGGATGCGCCATGCCAAAGTTGCGGCGCATGCGCTCTTTGGTCGTGGTGCCGCGCTCGATGGCGATGACCGTTACGGGACGTCCGTCTTTCCAGCCAATGCCAGCCACCACGGCGGCGTCGTCGCCAAAGTAACGGTCGCCGTGCAGCTCCACAAATCCATCCAGGCCCAGC
>JAIIUG010000146.1:0-2768 GCA_022739635.1 Collinsella sp.
AACGCCGGGAACATCGGGATATAGCTCATGAGCAGAAAGACGACGTTCATCGAGAAGAAGACCCAAAAGACGTCGGAACCTTCGCCCAGCGGAATCTGAAGTAGCAGCACCAAGCTGGCAAAACAACCGTTAATGAGTGCCGAGCCGTTGGGCATGCCGGTCTTCTTGGACACCAGCGCAAAGGGACGCGGCATGTTGCCATGGCGCGCGGCATAGCTCGCCACGTTGTTGACGCCAAAGCTCCAACAGATCATGTTGGCAAACAGCGTTACCAAAAAGGTCATGCCCACGATCATTGTCAGCGGGTGGCTGCGCCCCACCATGGCGCCGACCGCGTCCACAATGCCCGAATCGAGCGAAAGCTGCTCGGTGGGAACCGCAGCCCCAATGCCAACGCCACAGATGATGTAAATGGCCGCGATGGCAACGCCGCCGGCGATAACCGCCTTGGGGATATCACGCGACGGGTTTTTCATCGTACTGGCAAAGGTCGCGACCACTTCGAAGCCCATAAAGTTGAACAAGATGATCGATAGGTACGTCAACGAATTGGTATCGCCCAAATCTGGAATGAAGGTCTTAAGCGACATGTCGTTGGCAAAGCCGTTATTGCAGGCAAACCAGATACCGACGATTCCCACCACGGCGGTAATGAGCACCTTGATGACGGCGCCGCCATCCATGGCCCAATCGGCCTCGGCCACCGGCTGCATTGCCATGACCGTGACGCCCCACACAAAGGCAAGCTCGATGGCAATTCGGACCCCAAGCGATAATTCGATGCCCCATACCGCATTGATGACACTGGGAAACATGCAGGCGATACTTGCTACCCATAGTGGAAAGTTGACCCAATAGCACCAGGAGCAGCGGGCGCCCCAACGGTCGCCCAAGCCCAGGCGAACCCAATCGTACAGGCCGCCCTCGGAATCGAACGCCGTACCGAGCTCGGCCACCACCAGGCCATAGGGAAGCAAAAACGTAATGATGAGGAAGATCCACCAGAAGAACTGCACGTTACCCATGGCAGATGCCGGAGCCGCCGCCTCGATGGTAAACACGACGCAGATAACCGAAAGGATGACCTCGATCAGGGAGAACTTCTTACCTGCCACGGCACGCTCCCCTCACAGCAAAAAGGATGGCACCTGTACCGAAGGCGCAGCCCAAGGTAGGGTTGCAGGCCGCGTCACCGGTACAGGTGCCATCCCAAAGAGAAGAGAGGATGCATTTGTTGGACCAACGCTCGCGGAACAGGCGCGTGTAGATAACGATACGCTGGTACATAAATACTCCGATCAAAACGGCCGCGATTGCGACCGGAATCTTTTGGCAATTGAAGACGCGTCTGACCTGGGATATTCAAGCGAACAATTGGCCTAACCCGCAATAAATCCCAGATCAGACGCGTACTCAATCAAAGAGGCGGGCACTCCGAAGTGGAGGCAACGGAGTGCCCAAAGAAAAACCCAGCCGACCAAGACATCAAGTGACCAGACCATCAATGCCCCGAGATGGTCACGGTGCGATTCACCGACTGTCCGATTGATCGGCTGGGTTTCTGAGGTGCGGCAGATTCCCGTGAAAGAGGAGTGCCGCGTATTTGGTACGCAAGCGACGAATGAACGGGAAGGTGCCGTGCCTCAGGAAGCCAGCGTTTACTCGGCGTGCTCAGGTGCGCCAGATTGGCGCGAACGAGGAGCGTAGCGTACTGACGCTACGTAAGCGACGAGTGAACGCCAAGGTGGCGTGCCTGAGTTACGCCGAGGGCTCCTGCTGGGTAATGCAGTGGATGTTGCCGCCACCGAAGACGACCTGCTCGGACTGAACGCCGACGCACTTGTAGACGCCCTCGCCCCAGACCTCGTCGTAAATCTTCTGGAGCGTGTCAACGGCCAGCTGGTCGTTCTCATCGCCGTACTGCGGGACGATAACGCCGTGGTTGGTGACCAGGTAGTTCATGTAGGAGGCGATCAGCGGCTCGTCGGGGACGCGCGGCTCGGCGTTCTCGTCGGCGTCGATGGTGTCGCAGGAAGCCTGGTCCATGAACAGCGGGTTCACGGGCATGCAGAGCTTGTAGACCTTCATCTTGCGGCCCTTGGCGTCAACGGCGTTGGAGAGGGTCTCGTAGGCAGCGTGGCACTGCTCGTAGAACGGATACTCGGGATCGTCGGTCCAGATGCAGGCCATGACGCCCGGGGCGATGAACGTGGCGACGTCGTCGATGTGGCCGTTGGTCTCCTCGGGGTCGATGCCCTCCTTGACCCAGATGACCTTCTCGACACCCAGGTAATCCTTGAGGTGCTCGTCCATGTAGGCGCGAAGCTCCTCGCTCCAGGGCTCAAACTTCTTCTTGAACTTGGGCCAGATGGACTCGGGATCCTCTTCCTCCTCGAGCACCGCAGAGCAGGTGCGGCCCGGGGAAAGCAGGCACTGGTCGGTCACGACAAGGGTGCCCTCGCCGTCGACGGTGATGGAGCCGCCCTCGAGGATCATGTCATCGGGACGATAGCGGCGGCAGCCGGAGAGCTCAGCCATCTTGAGGGCGATCTGCTCGTCCTTGTCCCACGGGAAGTACAGGCCGTCGACGAGACCGCCGTAGGCGTTGAAGTGCCAGTGGTTGGCGCGCTTCTCGCCCTTGCCGTTGATGACGTAGGTGGCGGCGGTGTCGCGGAACCAGGCGTCGTCGGTGGTCATCTCGATGACGGTGACGTTCTCGTCGTTCTCGAAGACGGCCTTGCAGTTGGCGTAGTCGACCTGGTTGGCGC
>JAIIUG010000147.1:0-2745 GCA_022739635.1 Collinsella sp.
TTTGCCCAAGAGGTCGCCGAGCGCGAGAGCGCGAGCGCCACCTCGTTTGGCAATGGGGTAGCCATGCCCCATGGGATGCATCCCTTGAGCGCCGAGGCCTTTGTTACCGTGGGCCTGCTCGAACATCCCATTCTTTGGGACGAATACGGCCATGAGGTCGATATCGTCTTTATGGTGTCGTTTGCCCGGTCGGGCGGCGATGAGGCGCGGATCTTGAGCTCACTGCTCGCCGAGATCTTTATGGACCGCCAGGGGGTCGAGCGCCTACGCGAGCGCCGGTCCTGGCATGAGCTGATGGCGCTTGTGCAAGCGCATACGGCTTAAGACTTCTTTTGTCGATGACCCTGTCAGTCTACCTGCAATAAACCTCGAGGATTGCGGGCGGGAGATAGGCGTTTCGAATATTCAAGTACAAACCAAACATCACGGGAGAGGAGACCGTTATGGACGATCAGGGAACCGAGATGGTTTCGTTTCAGCTGGTCGCTGCAGCGGGAGAGGCACGCAGCCTTGCCTTCGAAGCCCTTGAAAAGGCAAAGGCGGGGGATTTTGACGCCGCCGCCAAACTCATGAAGCAGTCAAAGGATGCGGGAATCAAGGCTCACCACATCCAAACGCAGCTGCTTTCGACTGAGGCAGCGGGCGAGCATCTGTCGGTGGATGTGTTGCTGGTCCATGCTCAGGACCACCTCATGTGCTCCATGCTTGCTCAGGAGCTCGTGCAGGAGCTGATCTGCCTGTATGAGCGCACTGCAACCAAGAACGCCTAGCGGCGTGCGGTGACTATCCAACCAATCAATGCGAAGGGAATCCCTTATGAAGATCCTTCTTGTTTGCGCAGCTGGTCTGTCTACAAGCATTCTGATGAAGAAACTCGAGAAATATGCGGAGCAAAACGGCATCGAGCTCGATATCGATGCGGTGGGTATCGGCGAGTATCAGGAGACGTGCGCCAATTATGACGTGCTGCTCTTGGGGCCGCAGGTGTCCTACCAGCTCAACACCGTCAAGCAGGGGAGCGGTAAGCCGACCGCGGTCATCCCCGCACAGGACTACGGCATGGGCAACGCCGCCAACGTGCTGGCACTCGCCCAGTCGCTGTTGGGTTAGGAGGCAACCATGGAGAAGTTCATGACCCTGCTTCAGGAAAAACTGACCCCTATCGCCAATTTCTGCGGCACCGAGCGCCACTTTGCCTCCATGCAAAAGGGCTTTATGAGCGCGATCAGCTTCATCTTGGTATCTGCCGTCTTTATGATCCTCGCCAACCCGCCGGTCACGGCCGACCTGGTGGCGCAGGGCGGGTTCTGGTCCGTCTTTGGCCCTTGGCTCGATTTTGCCACGGCCAATAAGCTCACGCTGCTCATTCCCTTCAACATGACGATGGGCATACTGTCGGTGATCGTGACGTTCGCAATCGCCTATAACCTGGCGGGCACCTACAAGATGCCCAAGCTTAACGCCGGCATGACCTCGCTGGTGATGTTCCTGATCGCCGCGGCGCCGTCGTCCTACTACCAGCTTGCTGACGAGTCCGTGCTCCAGGCGGTCCCCTGCACCTATCTGGGTGCGCAGGGCCTGTTTACCGCCATCATCGTTGCCTTGGTCTCCGTCGAGGTCACGCGCTTCTGCCAGACCAAGGGCATCACCATCAAGATGCCCGATGGCGTGCCGCCGTTTTTGTCCGAAACCTTTGGCGCCATCGTACCTATGCTCGCCAACATCCTCATCTTCTTTGGCGGCAACCTGCTGATCCAGATGATCGATCCCGCGCTGTCCATCCCCTCGGTTATCGAGAAGCTGCTCGCTGCCCCGCTTTCCGTCGCAGTTGACTCTGTGCCCGGCGCACTGCTTATCTGCTTCATGACGCTGCTGTTTTGGTGCTTTGGCGTCCACGGCAACATGATCGTAATGCCCATCACCGCCCCGGTCACGCTTGCCGCCTTTGCCGCCAACGCCTCGCTCTATGCTGCCGGGCAGCCGCTTGAGTTCCACCCGGCGCTCATGTCGTTGGCCATCAACCTCATCGGCGGCACGGGTAATACGTTCTCTTTTGTGGCGCTCTGCGCGTTTAGGGCAAAGTCGCAGCAGCTCAAGGCATTTGGCAGGGCATCGATCGTGCCGAGCTTCTTCCGTATCTCCGAGCCCGCGATCTTCGGCGCGCCCATCATCTTCAACCCGATCCTCATGATTCCGTTTGTGCTAGGCGGCATGATCTCGGCCCTGCTGTATTGGGGTGCGGTCTCACTGGGTCTTGTCTCTAACTTCTACATCTTGGTGAGCGGCACGTTCCCCATCTTCGTTCAGGGCTTTGTCCAGTGCCTCGACCCGCGCATCTGGGTGTTTACGATCGTTTTGATCGTGGTCATGGCTGTGGTCTGGTACCCGTTCTTTAAGGTGTACGATAACCAGCTCCTGGCTCAGGAGCAGGAGAACGCCGCGGCAGCTTCTGCCGAGGATGCTGAGTAGCATGAGTTACTTTGACAGAACGTCTGCCGCCGGTATGCCCGAGGGCTTTTTGTGGGGTGGTGCCCTCGCCGCCAACCAGGCCGAAGGGGGCTGGAACGAGGGCGGCCGCGGCATGTCGCACTCCGACCTGATCCCACAGGGTTCCGACCGCTGGGATGTAATGTTTGGCAGGCAAAAGCCCGTGGACGATCCGGACAGGCTGTATCCATGCCGCTGGGGCAACGACTTCTTCCATCATTGGCACGAGGATGTCGAGCTCTTTGCCGAGATGGGCTT
>JAIIUG010000148.1:0-2726 GCA_022739635.1 Collinsella sp.
CAGGAGCTCATCGACCGCAGCATTGCCGAGTTGCTGAGCGCGCGCGGCCTGGATGTAGCGTCGCTTGGTCAGAGTGACCGCGTGGACGTCATTCGCCACCTCAACGGCAACGGGGTGTTCATGCTCAAGGGTGCCGTGGCCTGCGCTGCCACCGCGCTGGGCATCTCGGAGCCCAGCGTCTACCGCTACCTGCAAAAAGTCCGCAAGGAAGGCTAACAAACAAAAAGACTGCCCTTGGTGACTCCACAGGCGATCCGTCACTTGACAAAAGACCCTGCAGCTCGCACTGCAGGGTCTTTTTGCATGTCATGTTTAGTTGTTGCCAACGCCTTAGAGAGCGGCGACGACCTCGATCTCGACCAGACCGCCAGCCGGAAGGGCGGCAACCTGGAAAGCGCTGCGCGCGGGGAACGGAGCCTCGAACTTGGAGGCATAAATCTCGTTCACGGCAGCGAAGTCGGCGATGTCGGCCAGGTAGACCGTGGTCTTGACGACATCGGCAAAGGTGGCGCCGGCAGCGGTCAGCAGGGCCTCGACGTTAGCAAGGGACTGCTTGGCCTGGGCCTCGACGCCCTCGGGCATCTTGCCGGTTGCGGGGTCGATACCCAGCTGGCCGGACAGGAACACCATGTTGCCGGTCTGGATGCCGGGGGAATACGGGCCGATGGCTGCGGGTGCGTTATCGGAAGACACGACGGTCTTGCTCATGTTTATCTCCTTACGATCAGTTGAAAGAGCGTGAGCGCGGCGTTCACACCGGGAGGCACAGTTCGGTCTGAACGCCGCGCTTGATTGGGATAGTACTCAAGGTTTCCGCGTGATGCAAGATTATTATCACGTTGCGAGAATCTTTTATCGCCCAACGGCGTCTGTCGGCCGCTGAACGGCGTGACCGGCGACCTGCCTGAAGACTTTGTCCTGCTTAGGCTGCGGGCATCGTCCGCCGCAACAGCACCACTATACTTTTGAATATCTGAGCATTTTGAAAGGCAGGATATGACCGCAACCGCCAGTCGAACCACCAACCGCAGACCCGAGCTTTTGGCGCCCGCCGGAGGGCCCGAGCCCTTTGCCGCAGCTCTCGCCGCCGGGGCAGATGCCATCTACTGCGGTATGGGCAGCTTCAACGCCCGCCGCAAGGCCACCAACTTTACCGACGAGGCCTTTGAGCAAGCCTGCCGCGCCGCGCATCTAGCCGGGTCGCGCGTCTACGTCACGGTCAACATCGTCATCAAGCAGTCCGAGATGGGCGATGCGCTGCAACTCATCCATCGCTGCTCCACGCTGGGCGCCGACGCCTTCATCATCCAGGACTGGGGCCTGTTCTTTGAGGTCAAGCGCACGATGCCCGACATCGAGACGCACATCTCAACCCAGGCGAACATCCACGACGACCGCGGAACCCTTTGGTGCCGCAAGCAGGGCGCCGACCGCGTGACCCTCTCGCGCGAGCTTTCCATCGACGAGATTGCCGCCATCCACGATGCCGCGCCCGATGTGGACCTTGAGGTCTTTAGCCATGGCGCCATCTGCTTTTGCTACTCGGGCCTGTGCCTGCTTTCGAGCTTTGCCATGGCGGGACGATCGGCCAACCGTGGCATGTGCGCCCAGCCCTGCCGCCTGCCCTACGAGCTGATCGACGAGAACGGCCGCACGCTCTCCCCCGCCGGCCGCGAGCGTGCGCTATGCCCGCGTGACACCAACACCTCACAGCTTGTTCGCCGTCTGTATGACGCCGGCGCCGCGTCGCTCAAGCTCGAGGGCCGCATGAAGGCGCCCGATTACGTGTACTCCATCGTTGATGTGTATCGTCACGAAATTGACGACATGCTATCCGGAGCCACCGTTGCCAAGAACGAGGAAGCTGCCCGCCAGCGCCAGCTCAAGCGCTGCTTCAACCGCGACTTTACGCACGCCTATCAGGACGGCACCTCGGGCGACGAGATGATGAGCTATGAGCGTTCCAACAACCGCGGCCAGATCGTGGGCACGGTGCTGGGCAGCCGCCCGGCCAACCGCGATGTGCGCGGCCTCAAGCCCGACGACCGCCGTCGCCGCGCCGCCATCGCCCGCATTGAGCTGTTTGAGCCCGTGGGCAAGGGCGACCTGCTGGAGCTTCGCCACGATAACGAGTTTGACCAGTTCCTGACCACCATTGCCGCCGATGATGCCGCTGCCGGCGACATCATCGAATGTCGCGTGCCCCGCAGCATGCCCGAGGGCTGCCGCGTCCGCGTGATTCGCAGTCAGCGTGCCATCGACGCCGCCGGCGCCGCGCTCAAGCGCGACGTGCTGCGCCGCCGCGCCGTAGACGTGTCCGTTGTGGCGCGTCTGGGCGAGCCGTTTGCCGTTACGCTCACCTGTTGCGACGATCCTTCGCTTACGGCCACGGCCACGGGCTTTACCGTCGAGGCTGCCAAGACCCGCGCCGTCGAGGCGGCAGACCTGGTTGAGCATGTGGGCCGCATGGGCTCCTCGCCCTTTGAGGCCGCAAGCTTTGACGTTTCGCTCGACGCCGGCTGCGGTATGGGCTTTTCCGCCGTGCACAAGGTGCGCGCCGCCGCTTGTAAGGCGCTGGAAGAGGCCATTCTGGCACCGTACGAGGAGCGCACGAAAACGCTCGAGCTGCCGGCGATTGTAACCAGTGATTCCCGCCCCGCGCCCGAGCACTACCGCGATGAGCCGCAGATCTGTGCCACCGTCACCTCGCTCGAGGCCGCCGAGGC
>JAIIUG010000026.1:0-23322 GCA_022739635.1 Collinsella sp.
AACGTAATAGCCGTCGGAATCGCGCCAGAAGCCCTCAGAATCCTGAGTCCATTCGCCCGTGCGATAGTGATAAAGCACATTGCTGCTGTAATAGGTCTCACGGCGGCCGTTATAGTTATTGACGCCGCTCGAGCGCGTCAGACCCGAGCCGTTCGCGTAATACGCAGCAGACGTATAAGACGAGCCGGAGCCGGCGTTGTAATACGAAGCCTGAACGGCCTCAGCGGCCTCGGCTTCGGCTGCGGCAGCCTCGAGCGCCTCGCGCTTGGCATCCTCAAGCGTGGAGCGAAGCTCGTCGAGCTCGGTCGACTTGGCGTCGACTTCCCCCATCGTCAACAGGCTACCCGCACCGTCGATGCAACCCTGCAACACAGCGCGCTCGTCATCGGTAGCATAGTCGCCATACATATTCATAATGATCTGAGCGCGCATCTCCAGGGAATCGCGCTTTGCCCCCATCGAGGCGTTCCACTCCTGCATAGAGCCACAACCGTCGCCGCGGTAGTCGACGGGCTGCACCAGCGTCGCCTCGGACGGCGTTGATCCGACCGTATCGGATAGTGTTGCCGCGTGGGCATCAGTTGCGCCGGCGCCCGCCAAAAGTGCCACGGTCAGAGCGGCGGAAAGGGCGGCGGCTTTCGGTTTTCGTGAATCGATCCTCATGTAGCTGGAAACCTCCGTAGTGCGTTTTTGCTGCGTTTGAGCTGCGTGTGATTTAATCGCGCTGCATAGTACCCCGAGCAAATCGCGACCTGCGGTTTTACTCAAAAGGCGCACGTCAATTGCGTAAAACTCACATCCTCTCAACAGGAGTTTTCCACATCTCGATTGCATAAAGCGTGTCAAAAACCCTGTTTTTGCACCCTCTCTATGCAAAAAAGACGCCTGTGCAACCATTGTTCGCACAGGCGCCTTGAGCAGGCATTTTATACAGTTATACCTATCGAGTCGCAAGGGGTCCTTGCACAAGTCGCCTTACTCGTCCAGCGCGGCAAAGGCCTGCTTCAGATCCCAAATGATATCCTCGGCGTTCTCGGTACCGATGGAAAGACGGATCGTGGAGGGCGTGATGTTCTGCTCGGCGAGCTCCTCGGCAGAGAGCTGGGAGTGCGTGGTGGTAGCCGGGTGCACGACGAGCGACTTGACATCGGCCACGTTGGCGAGCAGCGAGAACACCTGCAGATGATCGATGAACTTCCATGCAGCCTCCTGGCCACCCTTAATCTCAAAGGTAAAGATCGAGGCACCGCCATGGGGGAAGTACTTCTGATAGAGCTCGTGATCGGGGTGCTCAGGCAGGCTCGGGTGGTTCACCTTGGCGACGTGGCTGTCACCAGCCAGGAACTCAACGACCTTCTTGGTGTTCTCGACATGACGGTCGACGCGCAGCGACAGAGTCTCGGTGCCCTGGAGCAGGACCCAAGCGTTGAACGGGCTGATGCAGGCGCCCTCGTCGCGCAGCAAGATGGCGCGGACATAGGTCGCGAAGGCAGCGGGACCGGCAGCCTCGGCAAACGAGACGCCATGGTAGGAGGGGTTGGGCTCGGCGATCTGCGCATACTTGCCGCTCGCCTTCCAGTCGAAGTTGCCGCCATCGACGATCACGCCGCCCAGCGAAGTTCCGTGGCCGCCGATGAACTTAGTTGCGGAGTGGACAACGATGTTGGCGCCATGCTCCAGCGGACGGAACAGATACGGGGTGCCGAAAGTGTTGTCGACGACGACCGGCAAACTATGCCTCTTGGCGATCTCGGAGATGGCGTCGATGTTGGGAATGTCGGAATTGGGGTTGCCGAGCGTCTCGAGGTAGATGACCGTAGTGTTGTCCTTGATGGCACCCTCAACCTCTTCCAGGTTATGAGCATCGACAAACGTGGTCTCGACGCCAAACTGGGAGAGCGTATGCTCCAGCAGGTTGTAGGAGCCACCGTAGATGGTCTTCTGAGCCACCACGTGGTCACCAGCCTGGGCAAGAGCCTGCAGGGTATAGGTGATGGCAGCGGCACCGGAGGCGACGGCAAGACCGGCCACGCCACCCTCGAGCGCGGCGATACGGTCCTCAAAGACGCCCTGGGTGGAGTTGGTCAGACGGCCGTAGATGTTACCGGCGTCGGCAAGACCAAAGCGGTCGGCGGCGTGCTGGGAGTTGCGGAACACATAGCTCGTGGTCTGGTAGATAGGCACGGCGCGGGAGTCGGATGCGGGGTCGGCGCTCTCCTGGCCAACATGAAGCTGCAGGGTATCGAAACCAAAGGTGTGCTCGGGGTTGTTGATGAACTGGCTCATGATGATCTCCTTGATCGAATGTAAGTACCTAAGAGTAAGAAAAGTAAGTCGCTGTCTCCTGATCACGCCAACGGGCGCAAACAGGAGCCCGGCATTCGTCTTGGCAAGCAGTTCATATGCGGTCCTCCTTTTGACATCCCGGTTCCGTGGTCGGCTTAATTACCTACCGCCTTTGTGTGTTTTGAATAGTACGAGCATTGTTTCGCTCGGTCAATCACTTAAAAGCGCTAACCTGTTATCTGTTTTTTAGATAGCTATCGAAAGGACGGGCACCGATGACCCTCCAGCAGCTTCGTTTTCTTATCGCCGTGGCAGAGTCCGGCTCAATCAACGCCGCAGCTCAGCGCCTCTATACCGCTCAGTCCAACATCTCAAACGCCGTCAAAAGCCTAGAACAAGAGCTCCATCTGGAGATCTTTACGCGCTCCAGCCGCGGCGTCACGCTCACCAACGACGGCACCGAGCTTTTGGGCTATGCGCGCCAGGTCGTAGAGCAGGCCGACATGCTCGAGGCACGCTACGAGGACGGTGGCACCCCGCAAGCCCGCCTCGCCATTTCCGCCCAGCACTACGCCTTTTCGGTCGAGGCCTTTGTCAACGTAGTCGAGCGCTGCCGCGACAGCAAGTTCGAGTTCATCATGCGCGAGACCACCACATCGCAGATCATCGATGACGTCCGTGCGTTTCGCAGCGATATCGGCATTCTGTATCTGGATGACTTTAACGCCCGCGTTCTGCAGAAGGCCTTCGCCGATGCCCGCGCAAGCTTCCATCCCCTATTCGACGCGACGGTCCACGTCTTCGTTAGCGAGCGCCACCCGCTCGCACGCCGCCCGCAGCTGTCCCTTGCCGACCTCACGCCCTATACGCGCTACAGCTTTGAGCAGGGAACCTCAAACTCCTTCTATTACGCCGAGGAACCTTTTAGCTATATCCCTTGCGACCGCAACATACGAATCTCGGACCGCGGAACACTTACTAACTTACTTATCACGTCGAACGGTTACACCCTGTCGACCGGTGTCCTCTCCAATGAAATGCAATGGGGCATGGCATCGATCCCGCTAGCAGACGCCCCAACGATGCACGTTGGCTACATCATGCACGACGAGCGCAAGCTCTCTCTCCTCTTGCAGCAATACCTCGACGAGCTCAACCGCATCATCCATGCCAACTAACAGTCGGAAGACGGGGTAGAAATCGTAGATTGCTGGCCCCCGGCGGGCATGGCGCTACAATGGTCACTCACATGAAATGCACTCAACGAAAGGAAGCCCGTGAAGGTCATCATCTACACCGACGGCTCGGCCCGATCAAATCCGGGACGCGGCGGCTACGGCGCCGTGCTCAAATACACCAACCCCGCCGGCAAGACCTTCACCTCCGAGCTTTCGCGCGGCTACGCCAAGACCACCAACAACCGCATGGAACTCATGGCGGTCATCGTGGCGCTCGAGGCGCTCAACCGCCCTTGCGAGGTCGAAGTCCATTCCGATTCGCAGTATGTCGTCAACGCCTTTAACAAGCACTGGATCGACGGCTGGAAAAAGCGCGGATGGAAAACCGCCAACAAGCAACCCGTCAAGAACCGCGACCTGTGGGAGCGCCTACTCACCGCCAAAAGCAAGCACAAGGTTGAGTTCATCTGGGTTAAGGGTCACGCCGGTCACGAGCTCAACGAGCGCTGCGATGAGCTCGCCACCACGGCGGCCGACGGCAGCAACCTCGATATCGACGCCGGCTTTAACGAGAGCGACCTGTAATAGCGTTTTCGCGCAGCTTTATATCCCCACGCGCTACACTCATCCTGTAGACCAAACAACGCAAGGGGGACGTATGCTGCGCATCGCGACCATCGGCACATCCATGATCACCGACGACTTTATCCAAGTCGTCAACGCCAACGACCAAGCCGCGTTTGTGGGCACGCTTTCACGCGATGCCAATCGCGGTGCCGCCTTTACCGCCGAGCGCGGTGGCGAGCGAAACTTTACTTCACTCGATGAGCTCGCGGCAGCCGCCGACGTCGACGCCGTCTATATCGGCAGCCCTAACGCACTTCACTACGAGCAGGCCCTTGCCTGCATCGCCGGTGGCAAGCACGTCATCGTCGAAAAGCCCTTCTGCGCCACCGAAGCGCAGGCGCTGGAAGTCTTCCGCGCTGCCGAGGCGGCAGGTGTCGTGGCCCTCGAGGCCATGCGTCCCCTCCACGACCCCGCCTTCCACGCCATCGAGGACGCCCTGGGCGAGATCGCTCCCATCCGCCGCGCCTCATTGCGCTTTGGCAAATATTCCTCGCGCTACAACGAGATTCTCGCGGGACGCGCCACCAATATCTTCGACTGCAATATGGCATCGGGTTCCCTCATGGACATTGGCGTCTACACCGTCGAGCCCATGGTCGAGATTTTCGGCATGCCCTCCGGCCTTACGAGCATGGCTACCCTGCTCAACCCCGCCACGCGACAGCTCACGCACGGCCCCATCGACGGCTGCGGTTCCATCCTCGCCAGCTACGGCGGTGGCCGTATCTCCGTCGAGCTCGCGCACTCCAAAATAACGAATGACCTGCTGCCCTCGCAGATCGAAGGCGAGCGTGGCACTATCCAGATCGACCATCTGTCCACGCCCCGCAATGTCCGCATCGACTATCGCGGCGATGTCGTACGCGGCTCGGCGACCGAGGCACCGCGCGAACAGGGCGACAACGGCCGCGTGCTCGACCTGCCCAAATCGAGCAACACGATGGAATACGAACTCACAGACTTTATCAGCGCCATCGGCGGTATCGATAACGTAAAGGAAGAGATTTGGGAGACCCCGGCGGGACGCCACGAGCTTGGCCACTACCGCGATGTCACGCTCGTCTCACTGCGCATCATGGATGCCGTGCGCCAGCAGGCCGGCATAACCTTCCCGGCCGACGCAGGCAAGCAGGCCTAGCGATGGGCTTCTTCGATACGTTCTTCTCCAGCGTCACCGGCGGCAGTCGAGAGCCTCAAAAACCATCAAACATTGAGCTCGAGCTGCGCCGCAGGCTTACTGTGCTCGCAAGCGACGAGGCCACTCAAGACACTCCCCTGCGCTATTTCCTGCGCTGGGCGGGGCAAGTCCAGGGCGTTGGTTTTCGCTTTACCAACACCAACCTCGCGCAGGCACGCGCACTCACCGGCTGGGTGTGCAACATGGAAGACGGCTCGGTCGAGATGGAGATACAGGGAGCTCCAGCAAACATCCTATCTCATCTCGAGGCGCTTCATGCCTCCTACGAGCGCATGGGAACGCGTTTTCGCCTCGTAGACGCCCAGGCCCGAGCCCCACTTGCCAATGAAGATGGTTTCATTCCTCGTTATTAGTATTGTGTGCTAAATACGGTATCATTTACCTACGACCGTTGATAGAAAAGAGGCGAGGCGCATGGCGGTGCAAAGAAGGAATACCAGGCAGCGAAAGCTGGTTCTTGACGCCGTGCGCCAAAGCTATAACCATCCCACCGCCGACGAAATCTACAACGTCGTGCGCGCGCAGGATGACAAAATCAGCCGTGGTACGGTCTACCGCAATCTCAATCTCTTGGCCGACGCCGGCGAGATCCTCTCCATCAAGACGCCGGGCGGCAGCCGCTTCGATCGCACGATCGAGCCGCATGCGCATATCATCTGCACCTCGTGCAGCCGCGTCATCGATGTATCGCTCCCCTTCGATGCCCAGCTCGACGCCAAGGCGTCCGAGCAAATCGGCTGGCACGTCACGTCGCACTACACCATCTTCGAGGGTCTCTGCCCCGACTGCCGGTAGATGTTTGGGACATGCCTACTCAGCAAGTAGACGACGCAGCTCTTCTTCGACCGTGCACACGTAGCGGACACGGTCGTTGATACCGCGCATGGTGGGGTTGCAGCTCTCCATCAGATAGGGATGGCCCACGACGTTGAGCATGTCGCGATCGTTCTCATTGTCGCCAAACGCCATCATCGCATCGGGCGAGATCCCCAGGGCACGACCGTAATCGGCAAGCGCGGACCCCTTGCCCGAATCAAAGCCGATAAAGTCCGTCCATTCGGTTCCCGATGTCATGACATCGACTCGATCGCTAAAGTGGCGCTCGAAATACTCCAGCGCCGCCGGCTGCTCTGCCTCGGGCGTCTGGAAGGCAATCTTAATGACGTCCTCGTCGATGTCCTCGGGACGGTCGACCACCGCCACATCGCAGTGGACCTCATAACGCAGGTGTTCAACAAACGCGTCGTTGCCGCTCATGGTGTAGAGGCGCCCCTCACACGAAAGGGTCACGTCGGCATGGGGATACGCAACCACGGCATTCGCGATATCCATAGCAAGGCAACGCTCCATGGAACGCTTGACAACGGCACGCCCCTCGCTCATCACCAGGGCTCCGTTTTCGCATACGTAGGCGAGCTCATCGGTCACCGGGGCAAACAGGTAGCGCAAGCTCGCATATTGACGGCCGCTCGCCGGCATAAACACGATACCGCGACGATGCAGCTCATCGATAAGCTCAAAGGCCTCGGAACGCGGCTCGCGCTCCCCCGGATGCAGCAACGTGCCGTCCAAATCGCATGCAATCAGCTTGATTCCCTCAAGACCCATATGCTTTCCCCCAAAGCCTCTTATCAACAGCAAGACGGACTTTGATTGGTCGCCCCTCAAAGCCCGTCTTGCGCATACGCGCACTTAGCCGCGCGTCTTTTTTACGATGGCAAAGTCGGGAGCTATGCTCACGACGACCTCCGCCGCACTCGACGCAAAGCGCCGGTCCGCATCGAGTTCACGGGTAACCACCGAGAGCCGAACACCCTCGACACCCCGAAGCATGCGGCCCAAAACAGGCTGCACCGGCGTATACATGCGCACGGTATGCTCGTCCGAGTCGCCCCGGAAGAGCGGCGCATGCATGTTGCCGATCTCCCAGCACGCATGCGCGAGTGCAATCGGATCCATGCGGTCGACTTCGACCAAATAGACCTCGGCGCTGCGCAGGTGCACGACAACCGCCACGGGCACCATGCCCGAACGGTCAATGGCGAGCACGTCGCCATCGGCAAGACGACCGCCGTCGGCAGTATCCAGCCGAACATCGATCGTGCGTCCCAGCTCCGTCACGCCCACAAACGTGCGCGCATCAGCCTGGTCCCAATCGAGCAGGAGCTCGTCAACTTCAAAGACACCGCCCAGCTCCCGGCGAAGTAGGAGTTCATAGGACGGATCGTTGAGATTTCCCAAGCATGTCGTCGAAACCAAGCGTTCAGGCATACTCTAGCCCTCGACCTCGACGAGCTCGATATCAAAGTTGAGGTCCTTGCCGGCCAGCTCGTGGTTGGCGTCGAGCGTCACGGCCTCGGGCGTTACGTCGATGACCACGGCGGGGACGGGCATACCGCTCGGCGTGGACAGGAAGAGCTTCATGCCCTTCTCGATCTGCTCGATGTTGGGAACCTGTTCGGCCGGGAAGGTCAGGACCATCTCGGGGTTGTGCTCGCCGTAGGCATCGGCAGCAGGAATGTGCACGGTCTTCTTCTCGCCCACCTGCATGTCGACCACGGCGGCGTCGAAGCCCTTGATCATCTGACCGGCGCCGCAGGTGAACTCCAGCGGTTCGCCGCGATCGTAGGAGCTATCGAACTGCGTGCCGTCGTCGAGCGTGCCGCGATAATGAGTCTTGACCTTCTTGCCCTGGTTGGACATGGAAACCTCCGTGATAAGGGCGGCGCACAACGCGGGCCGCCATGAACATATGGCGCTAACTATACCCTAGTCATACAATTCAAAGACAGTTTGCAAAGAAACGCTGCAACCGGAGGAACCATGGCATATCCCGTATTTGACCTACACTGCGACACCGCCGACCGCATCGGCTGGGCCACGCTCGATCTCGACCTGCGCTTTACCGCCGGCACCGACGGTTATTTCCCCGGCGACGAAACGCATCCGCAAGATTTCGACCTCATCGAGGGTAATGCCTGTGCCATCTCGCTCGCAAAGATCGACAACACGCCGTGGGCACAGTGCTTCGCCACGTTTGTCCCCGACGAGATTCCCACCGCCCACGCCGCGCGCTTCCAGGCGCAGATCATGGCGCATATGAGCGGCCAGGCAATGCTCAACCACGACCGTATGGTCAACGTGCGCAGCGCCGCAGACATTCGCCCCGCGCTCAAGGACGGCAAGGTCGCTTGCATCCACACCATCGAAAACGCCACGTTCTTTGCCGAGGACCCCGCGCTGATCGAGGTGCTCAAGAGCCTGGGCGTACTCATGTCATCACTCAGCTGGAACGCGCAGGGACCGCTCGCGAGCGGCCACGACACCCACGCCGGTCTCACCGCCACCGGCATCGAGGCACTTACGCAGATGGAGCACGCCGGCATGGTACTTGATGTCTCCCACCTCAACGATGAGTGCTTTGACGAGGTTGTCGCCCACGCCACGCGTCCCTTCGTCGCCAGCCACTCCAACTCCCGTGCGGTTTGCGGCGTCAAACGCAACCTTACCGACGACCAGTTCCGCACCATTCGCGACATGGGTGGCATCGTCGGCCTCAACTACTGCAGCGAGTTCCTTTCCAACGACGCAACCGACGAAACCGCCGCAGACGTCACCTTCGACCAGCTGGCGGCACATATCGAGCACTGGCTCGACCTGGGCGGCGAAGATGTCATCGCACTCGGCGGCGACTGGGACGGCGCCAAGGTACCCGACTTCCTCTCTGATGCCAGCAAGATGCCCGAATTCCAGAACATGCTCTCCAAGCACTTTGGCAAGACCGTGATGCAGAAGCTCTGCAGCGACAACGCGCTCGCCTTCTTCGAGCGCTATTAAGAGCGCAATTAATTTCGCATCCCTTGAGCGGGCCGGCATGCCGAGCGGTCGACATGCCGGCCCGTCCCCAATCTGAAGGATCACATTTGACGCAGCAATTTACGATTTCCGTACCCCGACCGGATGGAACGCTCATCCCCGTCGTCGTTACCAAAAAGCGCGTCAAGAACTTTAACCTACGCGTCACATCGAGCGGCGAGGTCCACGCCAGCGCACCGCTCGGCGCCAGCCGCGAGCGCATCGAAGCGTTTGTGAAGCGCAACAGCGCCTGGATTATCAGCCGACTTGCCCAACGTGAGCAACGTCAGGCGACAGCGCGAGAGCCGCTCAGCCCCTCGTCCATCATTGCACTTTGGGGCAAGCCCATCACGGTACAGGACGCACTCGATCACAACTTTGCATCGCCCGCACCGCGACCCAAGCAGGCCACCTTCGCAAGTTTTATGGGTACCGACGAATCGGACGAAAGCCCACAGGCCAAGCGGCGCGCAATCCTCGACGGCCTAACGTCCGACGAGCTCCAAGCCCACATCGACCAGCTCTACGCGTCCGAGGTCACCGCAGCGCTACGCGACATCGTGCACGCGTACGAAATCGCAATGGGCGTCACCGTGGCCCGCGTCTCCGTGCGCAGCATGAAAACGCGTTGGGGCTCCTGCACGCCCAAAACCGGCGCCATTCGCATCGCGCGCGAGCTCGCCGCCTACCCTGTCGAATGCCTCGACATGGTTGTCGCCCACGAGCTCGTCCATCTGCTCGAGCCGAGCCACAATCAGCGCTTTCACGCCCTGCTCGACACGTACTGTCCCAACAATAGAGCACTGTCTCAGCGGCTCAAGCAGCCACCCCTCAACAAGCTCTAGCGTCGACTAGCGCACGCGCTCGATCTCGACGCCGCAGCTTGCCAGGGGCAGGCCAACAGGAGCCCACGGCTTATCGAGCTTTATGCGCACACCAAGCAGCGAGGGATAACGGCGCAGCAGCATCTGGGCTGTCCCCTCGGCTGCCGCCTCGATGAGCTTAAACGTATGCTCGCGCAGATAGCCATCGACATCGTGGCACACCGAGCCGTAGTCAATCGAGGCGTCCAGGTTATCGTGCTCCCCCGCCGCGCGCAGGTCGGCATAGAGCACCAGAGAAACGATGAACTTCTGACCCAGCGCGTTCTCCTCGGGATACACGCCATGGTTGGCAAAAACCTCCAGGCCGTCAATGACAATACGATCGGCATGGCGCAAATCGTCATAGCTCACGTGAGGCACCGCCGTTGCGGTGGATATTTCGCCCCTTCCACGGCGGGCGAGCTCGGCGCCTTCGGTCTTGGTTGCATTCTCGGGCAGTTTCTTGTTACTCAACGCGATCGTCTCCTTCGTTTAGAACCCCGACCGCGCAAACTAACTACACGCGAATCGACAGGTTCTTTTTATCATCGCTCCAGTTGCAAGCGTTGCGCGCGGGGCATGCAAAGCAGGCACGCGACGCTTTGTCGGCTGCATAGAGCAGACGCTCAAGCGGTTGGCTGTTCACGCGCAGCTTTCGATGGCCCAGAATGGCCGTCTTAATGGCTGCGGCATCGGCCGGCTCAAACGCCACGTCATCGGGCATGCCGCCGAGAATCGCATCAGCGACGCGTTCGCTTGCAACATCATGGGATATACCCGATTCATACTGTTCATCTTTGCCGATATCGTGAAGAAGTGCTGTGGCGTAGATGACCTCGCGGTCAAATTCGAGCTGCTCCTCGAGATTCTTGATCCACATAATGCGCGCGACATCGAGCAGATGGTCAATACCGTGGCGGCAGAAGATGCGCCCCGATTCCAACTGTACGATGTTGCCCAGGTGCCGCCGGAACAGCCCGTTGGCACAAATGTAATCAATGCGAGGCATGGCACCAAAGGGGGCCAGGCCCGAAGCCATAAAGCCGCGACGCGACGTCCCCTCATCGGTCTTCGATGTAAAGTCGTTGACGACACTCATGGTTAGCGGCCCAGCATCCTAAAGAAACGCTCCTCGAGCGCGGGATCGGTCTCAAAGACGCCGCGGCGAGCAAGCGTCACGGTCTTGGTGCCGGGCTTTTGCACGCCACGCATCGTCATGCACATATGCTCGGCCTCCATCAACACAATCGCTCCCTGGGGAGCGAGATAATCCATGAGGGCATCGGCAACCTGTGCGCACAGTTGCTCCTGCAGCTGAAGACGGCGGGCATAAACCTCAACCGTGCGGGCGAGCTTGGAAAGCCCAGCCACCCGACCGTTAGGGATATAACCAATGGCGGCCTTGCCATAAAACGGCAGCAGATGATGTTCGCACAGCGAGTAGAACGTGATGTCGCGCTCGATAACCAAATCGTTCGAAGCGACGGCAAAGGTTTTGGACAGGTGTTCCTCGGCACTCTGGTCCATACCGCCGGCGATCTCACCATACATACGGGCAACGCGCGCCGGGGTCTCCAGCAGGCCCTCACGAGTTGGGTCCTCGCCTATGCCCTCAAGCAACAGCTTAATGGCGGCCTCGACTTTTTCCTGATCGACCATCTGGGCCTCACTTTTCCGATTTCACGTTCGCGCTATGGTACCACGCCCTCCGGCATCGACCACAAGCTACATAGTATGGGTCGAATAGACCGGATCATCACGCCAAAGTTCAACCGCATCACAAAGCGCAACGCCCTCGCGCTCAGCACGGGCGCGCGTAGCGTTCATATCGATCACGCGCTGGTTGCTCGAACCCCTAAAGCGCAGCGAGATATCGTACAGGTCCTGAACAAACGGGCCGTCCACCAGCATGTCAAGGCAGGCAAGGATGCGGTCCGTCACCTCGGTATGATGACGACCACCCGGCATAAGCTCCTCGAGCACGTCACCGGTAAAGCACCAAATGGTCTTCCCCGACCCCACTGGATAGGCCGCGCGAACACGCTCGACAAACTCAACGAGCCCCGCCTGATTCTCGGGCTCCATGGGCTCGCCACCCAGAATCGTCAGACCATCGATAAAGGGATGATCGAGACTCTTGATAATCTTGTCCTCGACGGCACGATTGAACGGCTCACCCGCAGCAAAGTCCCACGCAACAGAGTTAAAGCAATTCTTGCACCCACGACGGCACCCGCTTACAAACAGAGAAGTACGAACGCCTTCTCCATCAGCAATGTCGAAATACTTAATGTTCGCGTAGTTCATAGGTAACTCTCCCGGGAGGCCGGGACATATCATCCCGTCCTCAAACATTCTCGGCCTGCGGCCTGCGAAACTGCGGGCGGGACGATATGTCCCGGCCTCATGCAAAGGGTAACTCAATGAACGAAGCGAACATCGAGCATAGGGTTCGAGGTCCAATAAAAACTGGGTTGCGGCTCAACCACCATCGCAAGTAAATCGCAGCTGCAACTCGACTTATTTCCGCTAAGAACTTCGAGGAGTGAGCAGACTGCGCGCTGCATCTCAGCTACATCAACTTGGCTGCCCTGTAGCGAGGCCCCGGACCTTTGCTCGATATGAGTTCCGCACGAACAGGAGGCGCCAGTGGCGCCTCCGTCGTGAGCCAGGACTGTCCGAAATAGCGAGTAAAGGTCCGGGGCCTCGCTACAGGGCAGCCTGGGATGGTTATTAGAGATGCAGCACGCGGTCGCGGATCTCCTCGGTTCGGCCCTGGTTCCAGAACTGGGTACCGATGTAGCCGCACGTACGACGAGCGACGTTCATTTTCTCCTGGTCGCGGTTGCCGCAGTTGGGGCACTCCCACACCAGCTTGCCATCGTCCTCAACAATCTTGATCTCGCCATCGTAGCCGCACACCTGGCAGTAGTCGCTCTTGGTGTTGAGCTCGGCGTACATGATGTTGTCGTAGATGTACTGCATCACGCGAATGACAGCCTTGAGGTTGTCCTGCATGTTGGGAACCTCGACGTAGGAGATAGCACCGCCCGGCGAAAGCTGCTGGAACATGCCCTCGAACTTGAGCTTGTCGAATGCGTCGATCTCCTCGGACACGTGGACGTGGTAGCTGTTGGTGATATAGCCCTTGTCCGTCACGCCCGGGATAATGCCAAAACGACGCTGCAGGCACTTGGCGAACTTGTAGGTCGTCGACTCAAGCGGGGTGCCGTACAGCGAGAAGTCGATATCGCTTTCGGCCTTCCACTCGGCGCACTTGTCGTTCATGCGCTGCATGACGGCCATGGCAAACGGCGTGCCTTCCTTCTCGGTGTGGCTGTGGCCCGTCATGTACTTGACGCACTCATACAGGCCGGCATACCCCAGGCTGATGGTGGAATAGCCGCCCACGAGCAGCTTGTCGATCGTCTCGCCCTTCTTCAGACGAGCGAGGGCGCCGTACTGCCACAAAATCGGTGCAGCGTCAGAAAGCGTGCCCATCAGGCGCTCATGACGGCACAGCAGAGCACGGTGGCACAGCTCAAGGCGCTCGTCGAAGATCTTCCAGAACTTGTCCATGTCCTGATGCGAGCTCAGCGCGACATCGGGCAGGTTGATGGTCACAACACCCTGGTTAAAGCGGCCATAGTACTTAGGTTTGGTCGGGTCATAGTTCAGCGCGTTGGCGACATTGTTAAAGCCGTTGCCCGAGCGGTCGGGCGTCAGGAAACTGCGACAACCCATGCAGGTGTAGCAATCGCCGTTGCCGGCGGTCTCGCCCTTCGACAGCTTGAGCTCGCGCATCTTCTTCTCGGAGATGTAATCGGGCACCATGCGCTTGGCGGTACACTTGGCAGCCAGCTGGGTCAGGTAGAAGTACGGGGAATTCTCGTGAACGTTATCGTCCTCGAGTACATAGATAAGCTTGGGGAATGCCGGGGTAATCCACACACCGGCTTCGTTCTTAACGCCCTCATAGCGTTGACGAAGCGTCTCCTCCACGATCATGGCAAGGTCGTGCTTCTCCTGGGGCGTACGGGCCTCATTGAGATACATAAAGACCGTCACGAACGGCGCCTGGCCATTGGTGGTCATAAGGGTCACGACCTGATACTGAATCGTCTGGACGCCGCGACGGATCTCATCGCGCAGACGGTCCTCAACGACCTCACGGACCTTTTCGGCAGATGCCGAAACACCGAGCTCCTCAAGCTCGCGAGCGACCTCGCCGCGAATCTTTTGACGGCTCACCTCAACAAACGGGGCAAGATGGGTCAGCGAAATAGACTGGCCGCCGTACTGGGAGGAAGCAACCTGGGCGATAATCTGCGTCGCGATGTTGCAGGCAGTCGAGAAGCTGTGCGGCTTCTCGATCAGCGTGCCCGAGATAACGGTGCCGTTCTGAAGCATATCCTCCAGGTTCACCAGGTCGCAGTTATGCATGTGCTGGGCAAAGTAGTCGGAATCGTGGAAGTGGATCAGGCCCTCGTTGTGGGCATCCACGATCTCCTGGGGCAGCAGCACGCGCTGAGTCAGGTCCTTGGAAATCTCGCCGGCCATGTAGTCGCGCTGAACGGAGTTGACGGTCGGGTTCTTGTTAGAGTTCTCCTGCTTGACCTCTTCGTTATTGCACTCGATCAGCGACAGAATCTTGTCGTCGGTCGTGTTCTTCTGGCGCTTCAGGCTCTGGACATAGCGATAGATGATGTAGTGGCGGGCGACCTCGTAGCAGTCGAGACGCATGATCTCGTCCTCGACCAAATCCTGGATCTCCTCGACCGAAACGGTGTGGCCCGCGTTCTCGCATGCCTCGGCGACGTTTTGCGCCGCATAAACCACCTGGCGGTCGGTTAGACGAGAGCTCTCCTCGACCTCCAAGTTTGCGGCGCGAATCGCATTGACGATCTTATCGATGTCAAAGACAACCTCGGTGCCGCTGCGCTTGATGATCTTCATCCTCTTGCCTCTTTCGCGTCGTAGTCTCATTGCGCTTCAGAGCCAAACGATGCCCGGCAGGGCTTGCCCCTGTCTTGCGGCGCCGTCGCGCAATCTGTGTTCTCGATAAACCATAGGTCCTCATGCGGACAATCCTCGCGGCCGATCAAGCGGCTCAAAGATCTATCCAAATGGGGCAAATAAGGTCCTCGTTCTCTGTCCGCCATCTATCATACGACAAAGAAGCATCTATATCCTGTATTCTTTTTTTAGTTCAAACACAACATATAGTGTTTCAGCAGGTCAAAGCAATTGGTCATTTTGCAGACGCATTAATTATGAGGGGTTCTTGGCAAGTCGGTAAAACGTTACCAACACGGCTACCTGCATGGCAGTTATAAAACCCCCTTAGTCAAGCCGCTGACAAATCCTACCAAAACCAAGCCGCTCACGCCAAAAGAATCCAAAAGATTATGCTTGACCAACATGTTGCGGTCGTGCCTTGCCGAGCCCCATGTAACCGCGGCACGAATCCTTGAAAGATATGTGTATGCAAACAGAGAAGATGAGAGTTTTCTCGGATGGCTACTGAGAAGCATCCCAGAAGATCAAAAAACTCGAAATTTAGTGACGTATTTGGCGACCCATTTGGCGAGCAAAATAAAACAGCCCAGAGGCTAAGCCTCTGGGCTGCGAACATTTGGTGGGCGTTAGAAGATTTGAACTTCTGACCTCTTCCGTGTCAGGGAAGCGCTCTCCCCCTGAGCTAAACGCCCAAATGGAGCGGACAACGGGGCTCGAACCCGCGACCCCAACCTTGGCAAGGTTGTGCTCTACCAACTGAGCCATGTCCGCTTACGAGGATTAATCTTACGTGATACCCGCATCCTATGCAAGAACTTTTTTTGAAAAGTTTTGCGACGCCCTCTCGAACCTCGCGAAGACATCAGCCACCATGGAAAGCGCGGGCAAACGCAAACTCGCCGCAAGAGGCCCCCTACAACTCAGCGAGCATGATCCAGGCAGAGCTGTCCTGCGCAAGCCTGCCGTCTGCAAGCGGTGATGAGGTGAGCAGGACCTTGCCCGCCGGCAGCTCCACGGGTGCTGCACCGAAGTTCGTCACACACGCCCAGCCGTTGTCGCGGCGATAGGCGATGACGCCGCCCTCAGCGCCCTCGGCACCATCCGCAAGGCCGGTACGCCCGTCAAGATCGAGCCACGCAAGATCGTTGGCGCACCCGCGCAGCTTGCGCCGCAGCCAGAGGGCGTCACGATAGAGCGCAAGCATCGATGTCGGGTCCGCTTCTTCCCTATCGGCAGCGCAATCGGAAAACCATGCAGGCTGCGGCAGATGGGGCGCCGCATCGGCGTCCGCCGGTGAAAACCCAAACGATCCGCCCTGCGCGGGATCGTCCGCTGCCACCCACGGCAGGGGCACACGGCAGCCGTCGCGCCCCTTCTCGCGCTTCGGTCCGTGCGTATTGGTCGCAGTAGGATCTTCGAGTGCGGCCCACGGGATATCGGCCACCTCAAAAAGGCCGAGCTCCTCACCCTGATACACGTATGCCGAGCCCGGAAGCGCCAGCTCAAGCAAAAGGGCCGCCCGCGCGCGGCGCTCGCCGAGTTCACGGTCCTCGTCATAAGACGACCCGTCGCGTAAGAGCCAGTCAAGCGCAATCTGGTGGTAGCGCGTCGCCTTGATTTGCGGCAGGGCATAGCGCGTCGCCACGCGCGGCACGTCGTGGTTGGAGAGTACCCAGGTCGAGGCGGAATCGGATTCGATGGCCGCCTTCAAGCCCTCCTCGATTGCAGCGTGCATGTCATCATAGGTCCAAGTGGCCTTGGCGAACTCAAAGTTAAATGTCTGGCCAAGCTCGCTGGGGCGCGCGTAGAGATACTGGCGCTCGGGCAGCACCCACGCCTCGGCAACAGCGCTGCGCGGCGGATTATAGCGGTCGAACACGCCGCGCCACTCGCGATAGATCTCGTGAACCTCGTTGCGATCCCACAGCGGATGGGTGCCGTCGTCAACCATGTCATCGCCCTCGGCGAGATGCCACTGGTCGAGATCATCGCGGTCGAGATCCTTGGCGAGACCGTGCGCCACATCAATGCGAAAGCCATCGACGCCTCGATCGCTCCAAAACGCCAGGACGTCGCAAAAGAACGCGCGAACCTCGGGGCATGACCAGTCAAAGTCCGGCTGCTCGGGCGTAAACATGTGCAGATACCACTGACCGTCCGCAACACGCGTCCAGGCGGGGCCGCCAAAGTTGGCATTCCAATTGGTGGGAGGCAGCTCGCCATGCTCGCCGCGACCATCACGGAAGATATAGCGGGCGCGCTCGGGCGATCCGGGACCGGCGGCAAGAGCGGCTTTGAACCAGGGGTGCTGGTTGGACGAATGGTTGGGCACGATGTCGACGATGACCTTGATGCCGCGCGCGTGAGCCGCGGCGATCATGTCATCGAAGTCGTCAAGCGAGCCGAGACGTTGGTCGACATCGCAGTAGTCCGCCACGTCATAGCCGCCATCGACAAGAGGCGATGGGTAAAACGGGCTCAGCCAGATGGCCTCGATACCCAGCCGCTCAAGATAGTCCATCTGCTGGGTAATGCCCGCGATATCGCCCAAACCCGAACCAGTCGAGTCCTTAAACGAGCGCGGGTAAATCTGATAGATCGCGGCATCGGACATCCATGAGCGCGAGGAGGACTTTTCTGTAGCCATGGGGTGTGTCTCCCTTGCAACGAGGTTTTGTGAGATGCCCACGATGATACGCCCAAAGCTGACATTCACGGCAATCAACGCCGCAGCCACGCCCCAAACGCTCGCCCCCTCTCGGGCTCGAGCCTCCTGGGACGAATCGATCGATTAGTGAAAAGAACGGAAGACTTACTCCCCCGGCCACGACAGCGAGCGGGCTCCGGGTGCCCCAGGTTGCCGCGAAAGAGGAGGGAAGCGTACTTTATGTACGCGACCGACGATTGAGGGGCAAGATGGGGTGCCCGGGGCCCGCGCAGCGTCAACAAAAAACGCGGTTCGTTAGAACCGCGTAAGATAGTTGGAGCGGACAACGGGGCTCGAACCCGCGACCCCAACCTTGGCAAGGTTGTGCTCTACCAACTGAGCCATGTCCGCATATGTAAAACAAAACGGGCGCCGGAGCGCCCGGATGTTGCCTGGAGGCGAAGCCCGGATTCGAACCGGGGGTAAAGGCTTTGCAGGCCTCTGCCTTACCACTTGGCCACTTCGCCGAAAAAGGACCGCTTGAGACGGTCCGGAAACGCAATGGAGCGGACAACGGGGCTCGAACCCGCGACCCCAACCTTGGCAAGGTTGTGCTCTACCAACTGAGCCATGTCCGCTTGCGGGTTATTAATTTACGCGAATTGTCCAAAAGACGCAAGCACTTTTTTCAAAAAACTTGTCTGCCGCATGTTCTTAGTAGCTAAACGCGCTAAAGCGATTGGCTAGGCACACGATTCCAGCGCTCCGCTAAACAGCTTCACCATCTGCACGCGCGTGCCGGCGCCGTCCGTACGACGAGCAACCTCCACGTTATCGACGAGCATACGCATAAGCTTGATACCACGGCCGCGCTCCTCTGATGCGACCGGTTCGCTCGTTTCATCGATAGAATAGCCGGCACCTCGATCAAGCACCTCAACCACAACGCGATCGCCATAGGCCTGAACCGTCAGGACGCACCCGATACCGCCCGCATGGTCATAGGCATTACCCAGCGCCTCCCCCGACGCCAATGCGACATCGTAGCGCTCGTCACGGCGCAACGGAAGCGATTCAAGGAGTTCGGCGATGCGATGTCGGTAGTATGGAAGATTCTCGATACCCTGACGGACCTCGACGCTCTTACTCCAGCGAGGCAGCTCCCCCACCGGAATGGCGGGAATAGACTCCCGTGCCGGCCCCGCGACATGAAGGATATCGACAAGCCGAGCAATCTCCAAAAAGCGAACAACTTCACCCGATGCATTGACGAGCGAAAGCAGGCCTTCTCGCCTCATGAGCTCACGAGCGCGCGTAAGCAGGAATGCCAAGCCCGTCGAATCGATAAAGCTAACAGCCTGACAGTTGATGACGACACGACGCACGCCGCGGCCAATCAAAGCATCCAACCGCCGACGCAGCGCAGGCACCGTGGCGATGTCGATATCGCCTGGTGGCGTCAAAACCGCTATGTCATTCCACTCATTCATACGACCATGGTTCCCCAAAAAAGTCCACTCGATGCATTCGTTTCCCCAACCGTACGGATTCAGCCCGCCCAGCGTCGTCTATGAACGACCCCGTAAAAACTCAAGGGACACCAATGCAATGTCATCGTCCAGCGCCGATTCGGTAAATCGGTCGAGCTCGCCCAAGACCTTGCCGCAGATTCCCGATACGCCCTCACCCGAGACAGAGAGCAGAAGGTCACGAAGGCGCTGCTCGCCAAAGAAAGCACCCGAGCGGTCACGCGCTTCGATTGTTCCGTCGGTGTACATAAATAGCATGTCACCAGGAGCGAACGTAAACACGCCTGTCTCGTACACCATGCTCTCAAAAGCACCGATTACCCCCGATTGGCATCCAAGCAGCTCGACCTCTCCCCCACGAACCTCGTCGCCACCCAGCGGCATCGACTCTGGCCTGATGACCATGGTCGGAGGATGGCCCGCCGAACAATACGTTGCGCGTCCGGCTTTAAGGTCAATCTTGGCGATAAAGGCCGTCACGAACGTCTCGACCCTCGAAAAGCCCATGAGCATGCTGTTAAGGGAGCGTGCCATGCGGGCCGGTCCAGCGCCCTCCCAGGCATATGCCGTCAGGGCCGTCTTGACGAGCGCGGACATCGATGCAGCCTCAATGCCTTTGCCAGACACATCGCCCAGAATCATGACGGCGCAATCGTCGGGAAGACGGATGAGCGTATAGAAATCGCCGCCGACCAACGCCGAGTTCGTGGCCGACAGGTACACCGAATCGGTTGCGATACCCGGAACATCCCCCAGTGAATTTCTCATGCCAATCTGGAGGGTCTGAGCGATATGGCGCTCCTCACGCTTTTGAGATTCGCCTTCATAGATCAGTTCAAAGTCATGAGCCAAGTGCACCAAGTAATCATATTCAAGGTCATCAATCGGCTCTTGGCTACCATCACGAAGCAGCAGCGCGCGCGTCGTCGGGCCCTTCGCAACAGAAGCAGGAACGATCGCGTCGTTACTGCGCTTGCCATCGCCCTCAGAGCGCGGGCGCCCCGCCTCGATGCCGGCGTCGACGTAGAGACCCTGGCAAGGCAGGCCATGTGCCCTAAGCCAGCCTCCCATAGGCATCGATTCGTCAACGCGAGTTATACGGACGTGTTTAAGGTCCTCGGCACTCGTGCCGCCCAAAACAGATGCCTCAAAGCCATCGGGGGCAGCCCCCAAACGTGCTGCTGGCGCCGTCGTGGAAAAGAAAAGCTTCTCGGGATCGTCCGGCAAAGCAACGCGACTGCCGCCTTCAAAATCTATGACGTAGGAATCCAGACTGGCGTCATACTCAATAGGGCAAAAATGGCAGTTGAGCATATTGCAGATCTCGGACGATACCGCCTGGGTAGCCGCGGCGGAATCGTCTAGAAAGGTAAACAACTCATCCCGCAAGACATTGAGCGAGCGGCCAAGCTCGGCCGTGCGACGGGAGCGAAGGCTCGATGCCATGCCGACCAGCTGGATAGACAGGTAATCGCAAATGACCTCGAGCACATTAACGTCATAGGCAAGCGGTGCCTGGGGGCGTTTCCAACCAACTTCCAGCACGCCAAGGATCTGCGTACCGTAAAAAACGGGAAGACAGATTTCACTGCGGTACGGAGGCATATCCTGCATGCGCAACAGGTGCTTAGAACGATTATCCAGGTCCATGAACATACCGGAGGCGGCCTTATCGCCCTCAAGGTCCTGTTGAATCGACAAGCGACAGGCACGCGACTCGCGAAGAACATACGTCGGAATGCCAGCGCCATACGGCAAAAACTCGGGCAGGTAGCTGTCGTACAGCTCCTTGGAAACACCGCGAAGCTTAAAGCCGCCGCTCTCAGAAAAATAGATAGCGGCACCCGAAGCATCGAGCGTTCCTACAAGCTGGTTCAAAACGGTATCAAGCAGACTGGGTAACTCATCGGAGCCCACAGTGCTCATAATGACCGAGAGCGTCCCAGAGAGACGCTTGTTCGCCACTCTAAGCTCCGATAACGCACGCTTGAGCTGACGGTCGTGAGAATACTGTTCCTCGATACTGTGAAGCGCCACCAGGACGCGTGGTGCGCGGCGCCCAAAGATGCGTGGAGGCGTTACGGAGCCCGCACGAACCAAGACGGGAATAAAAGAGCCGTCACTCAGCTTGAGCATCAGTTCGTTCTCGGAGCCATCAGTTTCAAATGGCAGACGATGTTCCGTCGCACGTTCAAAAGCGGACGAGTACAGGACGTCTTTAACATCTCCACCGATGACGTCGGCGCGTTCCTCGCACATCAAACCAAGTAAGCGATTATTCACATGCAGAATGGTTCCGTCGAGCTCGCAGATGATGACAGCATCGCTCGTGATCTCGACTAGTTGGGCAACGTCTGCCCACTCGTTGCGTTCAAGCGTTTCCATCGTGGACCCCACCGTCTATCGGTAACAAAAAAGCCTCCGAAGAGGCTTCTCAAATGCGATGGTGTCGGAGGCGGGACTTGAACCCGCATGACCAAAAAGCGGTCACTAGCACCTCAAGCTAGCGCGTCTGCCAATTCCGCCACTCCGACATGCTATGTTGTTGATTCGCGGTTTGTTTTGTTCGACCCGCGCGTTCAACGAGGAAGATAATAACCTATGATTCGAGAACTGTGCAAGCACTTTTTTGAAAAAAGTTTACGAATTTGTAAATGCGCTGGTAGACGGACCTGTTCGGGCAGGAATGAGGTTGCTTTCCAACGCGTCCTCGGGCATGCGGCATGCGTTGGAAAGCAACCTCATTCCGGCCCTAGGGGCACATGCTTCATGCACAGTTCTCAAACATGTTCTGGGGGCTGATGCAAATTTAGTGGCTCGGCTTTGCCGAGCCCTTATATAAGGAGGCCGGAGCTAAAGCTCCGGCCTCACACATTTTCCTATTAGATTAAGTGAGCGATCAAGGAATCGCACTCCCCTCTGCCGCGTTAACGTAGGGCCCGCTCTGGAGTTGCCTTTCAGAACATTCCGCAGACCAGGAAGCCCCCTTATCCGCAGCTCCGAAGGAGCAGGATAAGAGGGCTTCCATGGTCGAGGACGTTCTGAAAGGCAACTCCAGAGCGGGCCCGGACAGTTCACCGACTACAGGTCGATGTGCGATTCCTTGATCGGGAACGGCTCCGCGAAGTGGCAGGCACAGCAGTGACCCGGTGCAACTTCCTTAAACTCAGGAAGCTTCTCGGAGCAGATGCCCTGCGCGATCGGGCAGCGCGTGTGGAAACGGCAGCCGGTCGGCGGATCCAGCGGCGACGGCGGATCGCCAGCGAGGATGATGCGTTTGCGGGTCTTCTGGATATCCGGATCGGGCACCGGCACGGCAGACAGCAGCGACTGCGTGTACGGATGGTGAGGCTCGCTATAGAGCGTCTTCCAGTCCGAAACCTCGACCATCTTACCCAGATACATAACGGCAACACGGTCGGAGATATGCTGCACGACAGAGAGGTCGTGAGCAATGAAGAGATAGGCCGTACCAAACTTGTCCTGGAGCTCCTTGAGCAGGTTCAGAACCTGGGCCTGAATGGACACATCCAGAGCGGAAACCGGCTCGTCGCAGATAATCAGCTTGGGCTTCAACGCAAATGCGCGGGCAATGCCGACACGCTGGCGCTGACCGCCCGAGAACTCGTGCGGATAGCGGTTGATGTGCTCGGGGTTCAGGCCGACAACGTCGAGAAGCTCGCGGACACGCTCAATGCGCTCCTCCTTGGTGCCCACGCCGTGAATGGTCATGGGCTCGGAGACGATCTCGCCGATGGTCATACGAGGATTGAGCGAAGCGTAAGGATCCTGGAAGATAAACTGCATCTCGCGACGCATGTCCTTGATCTCATGCTTGCTCATCTCGGCAACATCTTTGCCCTGGAAGAACACCTTACCGGCAGTCGGCTTGGTCAGACGCATGATGGTGCGGCCCGTCGTGGACTTACCGCAACCAGATTCACCAACCAGACCAAAGGTCTCGCCCGGATAAATCTCGAACGAAATGTCATTCACAGCAGAGACGACGCGCTTGGAAAAACGCTTGGCGAACATGCCGGACTCTGCGGGGAACTCCTTAGAAAGGTGCTCGACCTTCAGCAGCGGAGTGCGCTCGTTATTGTCTGCCATTTACGCCTCG
>JAIIUG010000027.1:0-23211 GCA_022739635.1 Collinsella sp.
GGCGCCCCCGGGGCCCGGATGGGGCCTCGGGGGCGTTCGGCTAACTGCGGGAAAGGCCTATCCGCTCAATGTGTTCGGCTGAGATCGGAAATCAACCCCTATTGCACATGAACTGGGCAAACGCGCGTGTTTGCCTACACATATCTGTGTCGTGAGCGAAATCATGTGTCCCCGTTTCGCATTGGCACACACGGGGATTCGCAAATGACCTTATGTCGCAAAATATCAATCGAAACGAAGCAAGCCGAGGACAACCGCGGAGCCCAAGGTCTTCGAGAACACCGATCAGCCAACCCTGGAGGGACGGAACATGAAGGATAAGCTCAATATTGTGATCGTTGGCGGCGGCTCCACGTGGTGCCCTGGCATTCTTAAAGCCCTGACCAAGCACATGGACATTCTGCCGCTGAACCGCGTGATGCTTTATGACATCGATGCCGAGCGTCAGCGTCCGATCGGCGAGTTTGGCAAGATCCTCTTCGCCGAGGAGGAGCCCGGTGTGGAGTTTGGTTACACCACCGATAAGGACGAGGCTTACACCGACGTTGACTTTGTGCTCTGCCAGATTCGTACCGGTGGCTACGAGATGCGTAGCAAGGACGAGAAGATTCCGCTGCATATGGGAATCATCGGCCAGGAAACGGTGGGCCCTGGCGGCATGGCTTACGGTATGCGCTCCATGCATGACATGGTTGAGATCGTCAACGACGTTCGCGCTCATAGCCCGGAGGCGTGGATTATCAACTACACCAACCCGGCTGCTATTGTGGCATATGGTCTCGAGCGCGTCCTGCCCGATGAGCATCGCGTTCTCAACATCTGCGATCAGCCCGTCAACCTCATGCGCTCTTACGGTCGCCTGCTCGGTCGCGATATGAGCAAGACGGAGCCCGTGTACTTTGGCCTCAATCACTTCGGTTGGTTCAAGCACATCTACGATGAAGAGGGCCATGACCTCGTGCCGCAGATTAAGGAGTACACGGAGAAGAACGGCTTCCTTCCTGCCGATGCCGAGCAGCGTGACCAGTCCTGGCTTGATACCTACGCCATGGTCAAGGACATGCTCGAGGACTTCCCCGACTATCTGCCCAACACGTATCTGCAGTACTATCTGTATCCCGAGTACAAGGTCGCTCACCTCGACCCCGATTACACTCGCTCCGACGAGGTTATCAACGGTCGTGAGAAGCGCGTGTTCGCCGAGTGCGAGCGTGTTGCCAAAGTCGGCACCGCAAAGAACTCCTCGGTTGTGCAAAACGACGCTCATGGCGATATGATCGTGGAAATCACCTCGGCCATTTATCGCAACACCAACAAGACCTTCATTGTCATCGTGCCCAACAACGGCATTATCGAGGGCATGCCCGATGACGCCATGGTCGAGGTCGCGGCAAGCGTGGGCGCCAATGGCCCGCAACCCTATGCTGTTGGCAAGATCGGTACCTTCTATCGCGGCCTTATGGAGAACCAGTACGCCTATGAGCGCCTGACTGTTGAGGCTTGGATGGAGGGTTCCTACGAGAAGGCTCTGCAGGCACTCACGCTTAATCGTCTGGTCGGTGACGCAAAGAAGGCTCGCAAAGTGCTCGACAAGCTCATCGAGGCCAATAAGGATTACTGGCCGGAGCTTAAGTAGCTAGTTCCATAGCGCTTGATAACTGTTATGGGGCGTGTGGGCTGTAGAGCTGCACGCCCCGTTTCTTTAAGAGGGGTATCCCATGAACAAAGATGAGCTGCTGGCAAAGTTCCAGCGCCTGGGCAAAGTCCTCATGACGCCTGTCTTGATCCTGCCAATCGCCGGCATCCTTCAGGGCTTTGGCAATGCCTTTACCAGCCCCACCCTTACGGCAGCTGTTCCCTGGCTTGCTGCTCCGGGCTTTGCGATCTTCTTTTCGATTCTCAAGGCCGCTGCCAGCATCGTTATGAACAACATCCCGGTTATCTTCTCGATTTGTCTCGCCTATGGCTTCGCCAAGTCCGAGAAGGCTACCGCGGCGCTTTGTGGCTTTTTGGGCTACATGTGCATGAACTCCGTGATGGGCACGTTCCTTACGGCGACGGGCGTTATCGATCCCGCGAATCTTACGACGGGCCAGAGCACGATCCTCGGTATCACCACGCTCGACACTGGCGTTATCGGCGGTCTTTTGGTAGGCGCAATCGTTGCATGGTTGCATAACCGTTACTACAAGATTGAACTGCCTGCCGTGTTCTCCATCTTCAACGGCACGCGCTTTATCCCGGCGGTGACGCTGCTCTCATGCAGCATCCTCGCATTGGTCATGTCCTTTGTTTTCCCGTTTATTCAGAACGCTCTCGGTGCGCTGTCCGAGTTCATCAAGACCACGGGCGCCTTTGGAGCATTTGTCTACGGCGCCGGCGAGCGCATGCTCCTGCCTTTTGGCCTGCATCACTTTGTCTATTTGCCGTTCTTCTTCACGTCGCTCGGTGGCGTCGAGACCATCGACGGCCAGACTGTTCAGGGCGCTATCAATATCTACAACGCGATCCTGGGCTCTCCCAGCACGCCGTTTAACATCGAGGTCAGCCGTTTTGTCATGAACGGCAAGGTTATCTTCGCCATGTTCGGCCTGCCTGGCGCTGCACTCGCCTTCTACAAGACGGCGCTTCCCAAGAACAAGAAGAAGACCGCAGCGCTCATGATCGCCATCGTGGTGCCTTGCATCCTCTCCGGCATTACCGAGCCGCTCGAGTACTCCTTCCTGTTTATCGCGCCCATCCTCTACGTGTTCCACGCTCTCATGGCTGGTCTTGCCTATGCGCTGACCTATATCCTGCAGTTCAACGTGGCCGGTTCCGCGTCCTTCGGCGGCCCGCTCCTGTCGTTGATCTTTAACGGCATTATGGGTGCAGCCAAGGGCTCCAACTGGCAGGTTATCCTGTTCCTCGGCCCCATCTACTTCGTGGTGTACTACTTCGTCTTCAAGTTCATCATTCTTAAGAAGGACCTAAAGACCCCTGGCCGCGAGGAAGAGTCTGACGATGAGGCCGCAAAGGCTCCCAAGACTGTGATCAGCGATCTCATTCCCGCCATCGTTGAGGCAGTGGGCGGCGACAACAATATTAAGTCTGTCGAGGCCTGCTTCACCCGTCTGCGCATCCAGCTCAATGACTGTGACAAGGTGGTTGACGACGCCGAGTTTACCGAAAAGCTCGAAGCGCGTGGCATCGTGCATGTTAACGGCGGCGTGCAGATTGTCTACGGCAACATGGCATCTAACTACGCAACTCAGATGCGCGAGCTACTGGGTATGGAGTAAACGACTCAAACACACGATCAAGATTAATACAGGTCGGCGCCCGATCCTTCAATCGGGCGCCGACCTGTGCTGTTTTGGGGCGAATGGGCAAGTACATGACGTGCTCGCTGCTCTCTTTTGGCGCTGCCTATCGTGTATTCGGACGCCTTGCGACGGTGAGGTGCGTTCTTTTCGGTTCTAGCGTGTTTGCGGCTAGCGCTGCGCCCGAAGTCGATTTGCACAGCTGATATACAGAGCGTTAACCGCGCTTTGTAGGCTCATGCCCTCAACCAAGGCGGTCGAGTACTCGCTGAGTGACTCCGCGCTCACGGGTAGCAAGAGCTCACGCGCCCCGTTGTTATCGAATGCCATGTTGCTCGATATCCAAATAACGCGGCAACCTCGCCGCTTGGCCTCAACGTAAAGATTGAAGATATGGCTCGTCTTCCCTGAGAACGATACAAAGATGGCTAGATCGTCGGGTTGGAGCAGACAGAGCGACGTTTCCTGTCCCTTGACGGAGCCAAATGAGAAGCACAGTCGGTTTACGCGGCTCAGCTTTTCGCAGAGTGAGCGGGCGGCGAGATTGGAGAATGAGCTTCCGTATACGTAGACATTTTGCGCATCGAGAAGCCAGTCAACGGCCTGCTCGAGTCGATCCTCAGTGAGCAGGCGTTTTGTTTCAAGCAAAGAGGTCTCTACGATATCGAAATACCAGGGTATATCGATTTGCTTATGCGCCCTTGCCTCGGTTGTCTCGCGCTGGAGCCAAGCGTTGAAGTCGTCAACTTGCTCTTTGAACGATCGAAAGCTCGAGCCGTTTACGCGCCTGCAGAAGCGCGAGATGGTCGCGGGCGATGTATTGCACGCGCGGGCAAGTTCTTCTATTGAGAGCTCTGGGACCTCGTCGTGATGGGAAAGGGCGTAGAGTGCAATGTGGGCGTCAAGGCTGCCGCCCTTCTCGACGTCTTCGATACAAGACCTGAGGTTCGAATAGACCTCGTACATCGACATTCAAATCACTCCAAACAATAATGCCCCGGAGCGGATATGCCATCTCCGGAGCATTGTGGTGAAGCTATGGGACGGATTTATTCCATGCCCAAGTATTCTCTCATTTCGACTTTGTAGACAGAAGCTTTATTGCCGTAAACGATCTGAACACCGCCGCCAACGTGCACGATGGCGCTGGCGCCGAGGTCTTTGGTGAAGACGCTATCGTCCTTGACCAGGGCGGTGTCTTTGAGGCTGAGCCTCAGGCGAGTGAAGCAGGCGTTGACACCCGAAATGTTATCGGCGCCGCCCACGGCTTCCACGATCTGCGGGATGAGCTCGCTTACCTGGACAGGTGCTTTGGAGTCGATGGCCGACGTGACATCCGTTGCCTGCGTGTCATCATCCTCGCGGCCCGGGGTTTTGAGGTCAAATTTCTTGATAAAGGTGCGGAACAGCACGTAATAGATCCCGAAGTAAGCGATGCCGAGCGGAATAAGCCAGAACCAGTTGGAGCCTTTATCGGCGTTCATGATGCCGTTGAAGATCCACGAGAGGAGCGGTCCGCCGAAGGCGGAAGGCCCGGGCACATTGAACTGTACCAGGTAGGTGAGTACATACGCGATGCCGCACAGCAGGGCGTGGACCACATAGAGTACGGGCGCTACAAAGAGGAAGGAGTACTCGAGCGGTTCGGTTATGCCCATGATGGCGGCCGGAATAACGGCGGCGATCATGAGGGAGCCGACCTTCTTTTTATTCTCAGGACGGGCACAGTGGTAGATGGCGAGCGCCGCCGCGGGCAGGCCGCACATGGCGAACAGCACCTTGCCGTTCATGACGTATTTTGAGATGTCGATGTCGTACATCATGCCGGGCGTGTTGAGCATGGCGTTGTAGATGTTGACAGCACCTTCAACGGTCTGGCCGTCAACCTGGATGCTACCGCCCAGAGAAGTGAAGAAAAACGGCAGGTAGATGAAATGATGCAGGCCAAAGGGCAGAAGCATGCGCTCGGAGAAGCCATAGATGAACGCGCCAAACACCCCGGTGGAATCGATGAGTGTCGAGGCGGCCTTTAGGCCGGTTTGCACAAACGGAAACACGAAGGCGAGCGCAACGCCCACCAGGCTCGCGAAAACGACGGTGAGGGCGGGGACGCAGCGTGTGCCGTTGAAGATGCCGAGCACCGGCGGAAGCTGCACCTTATAGAATCGGTTGTGGATCCACGCGACTACCAAGCCGATGATGATGCCGCCGAATACGCCGGTGTCGAGTGTGGTTACGCCCAGGATGGCGTTCTGACCGGTCTGCAGGTTGGCGGGGTCGATGGTGCCCAGCAGGATAAGCAGCTGACCCATGATCGTGTTCATGGTCATGTAGCCGATGAAGCCTGAGAGTGCGGCGGTCGCCTTCTCGGCCTTGGCGTAACCGTAGGCGATGCAGATCGCAAAGAGAACCGAGATGTTACCATTGATAACGTTGCCGGCTGCTTTGATGAGCGTGCTAAAAATCACCATCGGCTCGGTGCCCAAAAACGGGCAGAGCGAGATGAGGTTAGCATTGGAAAGGGCGGAGCCCAGACCGACCAAAATGCCGGAAACGGGCAGGAGAAGGACCGGTGCCATGAGCACCTTGCCGAGTCTCTGGAACTCGCTGTAGAGCTTGCTTTCTTTCATGATGTTCCTTCGATGCGCGGGGAGTTAGGACAGGGTCGGCCAATAATCGCCGTTCGCTTCGATCAGGTCGTCGAGGATTTGGCGCGCGACGGTAGTCGAAGGGACGGTCTTGTTGATTGCGATGGCTTCGAGCGCCTTCTGGTAGGAATGCTCGTAATATGCGTCGACGGCGAGCTTCTCACTGGCATTCTGCTCTTCGATAAGCCCCTTGTAGAAGGTGGGGATAGCAGGCTGGCTGATGGGTTCGGGGCCCCAAGAGCGCAGGTAGGCGGGAACCTCGACCATGGCGTCGTCGGGCAGATTGGGGATGGCGCCGTTATTCTCGACGATTACGAGATAACGTTCGCACTTGTTGTAGGCGATAGAGGCGGCTGCGTCGACGATAAAGTCGCCAAAGACCGTGAAGCTCTGTACGGGGCTCTTGTAATTGGCGGGATCTGCCAGGTACTTGTCGTGCTCGGCAAACATCTCCTTCTCGCGTCCGTTGATGACGTTGTCGGCGCGCGTCCAGTTGGGGTCCATGTCATCTGCCATGTCTTTGGAGTACAGGTAGTACTGCAGGTAGCTGTTGGGCAGATACTCGGGATAGTCCTTCACAATCTTGACGTATTGACCCCAGGTGTGCATCCAGTCCTTGTCCTTGTGATGCTTGTCGCTCACGGCCATGCCGTGTTCGAGAATCATCTGACGGAGCTCCGGCAGACGATCGCGTCCCTGCTTGTCGTAGATTTTGGTAAACCAGCCAAAGTGATTGAGTCCAAAATACATGGGGTCGATATCGCGCCAGCTGGGAAGTCCGAGCATCTTAGAGTACGAGAGCAAGATAGCCGTGGGCATATCGCAGATGTTAAGGATATGGTCGTTGTCAAACTCGCGACGCGTGGCCTCGGCGACAACTGCGGCGGGGTTGGAATAGTTGAGGATCCAGGCGTCTGGACTGTATTTCTTGGCGTAGCGTACGAGGTCGAAGACGCCGGGGATGGACCTGATGCCATAGGAGATCGAACCGCCGGCGCCGCAGGTTTCCTGTCCCACACAACCGTACTTGAGAGGGATGCGCTCGTCCTGGCGACGCATCTGAAGGCCACCCTGGCGGATTTGTGCGAAGACGAAGTCGACGTCGGTGAATGCCTTTTCGGGATCGGTCGTCACGACAACTTCAATGTCAGGAGCTTCCTGCTCGATGAACTGCTTCATGATGTCGTAGACGAGATGCATGCGCTTCTCGTCGATGTCGTACAGGGCGAGTTTGCGCAGCGGTAATTCGTTTTTCTTCTGCAATAGGCTCTGGATGATGCCGGGAGTGTGGGTGCTGCCGGCCCCGGCGATTACAACTGCTTTCTTGTCCATGTGGTAAACCCCTTTCGTGTGGATTGACCATTTCAGACTACGAAAGCTTTACCTGCGATTCTATCGATTTTCAGATTGCGAAAAACGATAGCGATAATCTTAACAGGATGCGTTTTGCGTGGTTAAATAGCGCCGGGAAAGATGCTGAACTGGGCGGCAGACGACGTGTTGCATGGCTGCAGGAGCGAGCGCCAGGCGGTCAAAAGATGGTGGGCGGTGCTGCGGCTTTTGGCTGCAATTGCGCTACCCGCGGTGGCGCTCCCAGCGAGCCAACTTAATCGTCACCAGCGTAAGCGCCCAGGCCACAAGCGAGAACGCGGCGCCCACGGCGCCCACGTACGCAATGCCAATGCTGCTTACCACGGCGCCGCCCACTGCAGTGCCAAACGAGATGCCGACGTTAAACGCCATGGGCTCAACCGAACTTGCGAGTACCATCGACTTGGGATGGCGGCTGCGTGCCACGTCCATAAAGTGCGTGATGCACGACACCGAGAACAGGTACATGAGCAGCGCCAAGCTAAAGACAAAGACCAGCGCGAGCGGCATGGTGCCGCCCACGGCAAACAGCCCGAGCAACGCCGCAGCCTGTAGCACAAACGTCACAAGCAGTGCCTTCATGCCAAAACGTGCGTCGATCCATCCGCCCAGGATGTTCGAGATCAGGCAGAACACGCCGTAGGCCATAAGCGTGGTACTCGCCTGAACGGTGCCCATACCCAGCACCTGCTCAAGATAAGGCGTCACGTAGCCGTAGAACACATAGACCGAGCCTACGCCAAACAAAAAGATGAGCATGCCGGTGATGATGCTCGGCTCGCGCAGCAGACCTGCCTGCTCGCGAAAGGTGGCAGGCTCGTCGGTTTGCCCAGCGCGCGGCATAAACGCCACGAGCGCTCCGCAGATCAAAACGGCAAAGGTCAGCGTGCCGTACATGGCAACGTGCCAGTCGAGCGTGTCGGCTACGAACTTGCCGATCGAAGTGACAAAGACCATCGCCACGGAAAACGCACCGTACACGACCGAGATGGCAAGCGAGGTTTGCTGCGGGGACAGCAGCTCTGGGATGTACGTCACACCCACGGCGAGCAGCGCACCCGAGACAGAGCCCAGGACAATGCGCGAGATAAACAGTACCTGGAAGTTGGGCGCCAACGCCATGACCAGGTTGCCGAGCACAAAAACGATGCTGTAGCACACGAGCAACTGGTAGCGGCGGAAGCGGCCCGTGCTGAGCGCGAGCACCGGCGTCGCGATAGCGTAGACCAGTGCAAACACGCTGATGAGCTGGCCCGCTGTGGCAAGCGATACGCCGAGTTCCGTCGCCAAGTCACTTTCGATACCGATGACCACGAACTCGGAGCAGCCGAGCGAGAATCCCAGCAGCACGAGCAGCGCCAGGCAGAGCTTGGTGCGCGCGGGGGAGAGCGCGGCGGCGGTTGACTTACTTTTAGGCGTGGTTGCGGCGGTCAAGGTTGTCACTCCAATGTCGCATGAATAAGCGGGATTCAATCCCTGCAACTCTAACAGAATGTGTCAGGTGCCTGCCCCCTTTGTCGCAGGCTGCGCTTGCCTGTATAGTCGCAATACAGGTGAAGATGGTCTCAGGTACATCGCGGGTGACAGGAGATCCCATGGGTATGCACACGATAAAGATTGCGGTGGGCGAGGGCAAGTTTGCGCTCGAGGCCCAGCTGACGGTGACGCCGCGGGGCATGGCGGTGTACGCCTGCTCGCCGGAGTACGCGCATCTGGGCGCCACGGCGCAGGCCATTCCGCGCCCCGAGCCCGGTCGCACGGCGACGGTGAGCATCCTGGCCGTTCCGTGCCATCGCGACGAGATTCCAGCGCACGATATCGCGGCGGCGTTGGCCACGCGCTTTGGCGTGCCGGTCGTTGCAAGCACGGGTTTTCATGTTGAACAGGCGAGCGGGGACGACCTGCAGCGCGTACTCGACACCACCAAGGAGCTCACCGCCGCGCTCGAGAAAGCCGCCACGCGCATTCTGCGTGCCGGCTGGGATGAGGGCGGCGCAGGTGCCGAGGTCGTGGCGGTCGATGCCGCGACCGGCGAGACGCTTGACCCCGTTGACCGCATCGAGGCCCATACCGGCGAGGGCATCCTGCATCAGGCATTTCTGACGCTTTTAGTCGAGGGCCGTGGCGAAGACGCACGTCTGCTGCTCTGTCGCCGCAGTCCGCTCAAGCGCCTGTGGGGCGGGGTGCTGGCCGATAGCTGCGCCGGCCATCCGCTCCCCGGGGAAGACGTCGCGGCCGCCACGGCGCGTCGCATCAACGAAGAGCTTGGCATCACGTGCGAGCCCGATCAGCTCAAGCACCTCGGACACGTGGTGTACCGCGAGGACCACGGCGACGGCCGCTGCGAGTGCGAATGGTGCGAGGTGTTCGCAGCCCATGTTGAGCCGGGCGAGCTGCGTATCAACCAAGAGGAGATCTCGGAGGTGCGCCGCGTGGCGCCCTCCGAGCTCGACGGCTACCTGCAGGGCCACCCCGAGCAGCTGGCCCCCTGGCTCCGCGAGGCTCTGGAGGTCCCCTCCATCCGCGCAGCCCTCGCTATGTGAAAAAAGACAGTTCCTTTGCCATATCCAAACCGTCACAGCATTCGATGAAAATCTCGAAATCGAGGAAAAGCGTCGAATGTTGTGACGGTTTTTGTCCAGGGGATCGCTTCTCATCCAAAAAATCCGCTTGACTGTATTGCCGCAACACAGCGCAACGTAAGGGGTGTCCGATAACGGGCGCCCCTTTTTAAGCGGCAACGTGGCTGCGAATCCGGAGCGCCCCCAACAAGAAAGGTGGGGAGATGGAAGCGGAAAAGAAGGCGTTTAAGATCACCAAGCGCGAAATTGGCTTTGTGCTGGGTATCGTTGTCTTTTTGCTGGTGAAGTTTCTTCCTTTGGCGGAGCTGAGCTCGACGGTCGAGCTCACGGTCGGCGGTCAGACCTGTCTGGCGCTGACGCTCGCCACGGTGGTGTTCTGGGCATGTGGCGTGGCGCAGCCGGGCTTTGTGGGCCTGCTCTACTGCGCGCTGCTCGTTCTGTTTAAGGTGTGCGTGGACGACACGGGCGCCGCGAGCATCTCGGCGACGGTCGCCTCCACGTTTAGCTCGTGGACTAAGGCCACTATGTGGCTCGTCATCGGCGCCTACCTCATCGCCAGCGCGGTCAAGGAGTCGGGCCTGGGCGAGCGCATCGCCTATGCGTTTATGCTCAAGTTCGTGCGCGACGCCAAGTCGCTCATCATCTCGATCTTCGCGCTCACCTTTGTGCTGTCGCTGCTGATCCCTCATCCGTTCCCCCGTGCCTTCCTCATCCTCGCCGTCGTCTCGGTTATCGCCGAGTCCGCCGGCTACGGTGACGATGACCGCGGCAAGCTCGGCTTCCTCGTGTTTGCCGCTGCCGCCCCGGGTTCCATGTTCTTCCTGACGGGCGACTCCACGCTCAACCCGCTCGTTGCGCAGTACAGCGTCGAGGCCGGCGGCATGAGCCCGTCCTTTATCGACTGGTTCCTGTACATGAGCGTGCCTATGCTGGTCGCGCTGCTGTGCACCCTGTTCCTGGGCCTCTTCCTCTTTAAGCCCAGCAAGGAGCTCGTCTACGATCGCGAGCAGATCGTGGCCAAGCAGGCCGCGCTCGGCAAGCTCTCCGTCAAAGAGATCCGCACCATCGTGTGGCTTGTCATCGCCATCGCGCTGTGGCTCACCGTCTCGGGCGATTACATCGGCTGGGTGACGCTTGCCATCGGCGTCGCGCTCGCCATGCCCATCATCGGCGAGGTCCTTACCCCCGCCAGCTGGAACGCTGTCGACATCAAGTCCCTCATGTTCCTGACGGCCGCCATGGCCGTGGGTTCCGTGGGCGGTGCCACCGGCATGAACGCCTGGATCGCCGACGTCGTGCTTCCCAGCTCCGTGCCCGAGAACATCTTCCTGTTCGCCCTGCTTGTCGCCGCGCTTTCCATGATCATCCACATGTTCATGGGCTCGGTCATGGCCGTGCTCGGCGTGTGCGTGCCGGCGTTCATCAGCTTTGCGGCCGGCTCCAGCGTGAGCCCGCTCGCCGTGGCGCTCATCGTCTTTACGTCCATCAACATCCACTACATCCTGCCGTTCCATAACCTGCCGATCCTTATCGGCGAGGGCAAGGACGCTGGCGGCTACACCTCCAAAGAGGCTATGCGCATGGGCATTCCCCTCACTGCGGTCGTCTTTATCGTCGTGCTGGTCGAGGCTGCCTGGTTCCACCTCTTTGGCCTGATGTAAACGGTCGAGCGCCCCATCCATGAGCGCCATGGCCCCACTACGTTACCCAGCCCGGCGGCATCCCCGCCGCCGGGCACTCTCCCGAAAGGAGCATGCTATGTCCACTACCGATGCTTCCCAGATCCACGACCTGCGCTCCGCGCTCGACTTTTTGCGCGAGATGCCGGGCCAGCTGCTCGAGACCGACACCCAGGTCGACCCGGACGCCGAGGTCTCGGGTGTCTATCGTCACGTCGGCGCCGGCGGCACCGTTATGCGTCCGACCAAAGAGGGTCCGGCGATGGTCTTCAACAACGTCAAGGGCTTTGACGATGCCAAGGTCTGCATCGGCATGCTTGCCAGCCGCAAGCGCGTTGCCGCCCTGCTCGACCTGGACGAGGAGCACCTGGGCCTCGAGATCGGCAAGCGCTTCGAGAACCTGATCGCGCCCGAGCAGATCGCCGAGGGTGCGCACGTCGACTGCCAGGAGGTCGTGTACAAGGCGACCGACGAGGGCTTTGACCTGCGCAAGATCGTTCCCGCCCCCACCAACACGCCCGTCGACGGCGGCCCCTACATCACCATGGGTCTCGCCTATGGTACGAGCCCCGACGGCTCCCAGTCCGACGTGACCATCCACCGCTTCTCCTGCGTCGACAAGGACAAGCTCGCCATGTGGATTACCCCCGGCAGCCGTCACCTGGGCGCGTTCTTTGACGAGTACTGCCAGCGCGGCGAGGACATGCCCATCTCCATCTCTATCGGCCTGGACCCCGCCGTGTACATGTGCTGCGGCTTCGAGGCTCCCACCACGCCGCTCGGCTTCAACGAGCTTCAGATCGCCGGCGCCCTGCGCGGCCACGCCGTCGAGCTTGCCGACTGCGTCACCGTTCCGCAGAAGTGCATCGCCAATGCCGAGTACGTGCTCGAGGGCTACCTCATGCACGACGAGACCATCAACGAGGACGTCAACGGCTACGGCTACGCCATGCCCGAGTTCCCCGGCTACACCGGCGGCGCCAAGGTCTGCCCGGTGATCAAGATCACCGCCGTCACCACGCGCGTCAATCCCATCATGGAGAGCTGCATCGGTCCTTCGCACGAGCACGTTTCCATGGCGGGCATCCCCACCGAGGCTTCCATCTACAAGATGGTCGAGACCGCCATCCCGGGCCGCCTGCTCAACGTTCACGCCGCCCCCTGCGGCGGCGGCAAGTTCGTTGCCATCATGCAGTTCAAGAAGTCGAGCAAAAATGACGAGGGCCGTCAGCGCAACGCCGCCATGCTCGCCTTCTCGGCGTTCTCCGAGCTCAAGCACGTCATTCTTGTTGACGAGGATGTCGATATCTTCGATATGAGCGACGTGATGTGGGCCATGACCACGCGCTTCCAGGCCGACGTCGACCTCATCACCATCCCCGGCTGCCACTGCCACGTGCTCGACCCGTCCAACGATCCCGCGTTCGATTCTTCGATCCGCGAGCACGGCATCGCCTGCAAGGCCATCTTCGACTGCACGGTTCCGTTCGACCTCAAGAAGAACTTCATCCGCTCGCAGTTCATGGAGATCGACACAGATAAGTGGGCTAGGGAGATTGCGGCGTTTTAACAAACGCCGCACCGGTCGACGCTGCGCCCGCGCCTGGCGGACAATCTGCCCCTCAGCTGCGAAGGCATGGGCATAAGCCCTATGCCTTCTTGTTTCGGGGCACCTTGTCTCGCCAGGCGCGCGCTCGCTGACATTGCCCGACCTATAGCCGCCATTTTGTTGTTGCTGGTAAGCCCTACCAAGTAGTCAAGGAGTTGTCATGCCTGAGTCTTCTGTTCGTCCCCGTCGCATTGTCGTTGGCGTTTCTGGTGCCAGCGGCGCTGCGCTGGGCCTCGAGTGTCTCAAGTGCCTGCGTCAGGCCGGTGCCGAGTCGGCGCTTGTCGTCACGCGTGGGGGAGAGATCACCATCGAGCAGGAGCTCGGCATGACGCTCGACGAGTTTGCCGCGCATGCCGATGTGGTCTACGACAACAAGAACATCGGCGCCGCCATCGCAAGCGGCACCTATCCGGTCGATGGCATGATCGTGGCCCCGTGCTCCATGAAGACGCTCGCCGGCATCGCAAGCGGCTACAGCGAAAACCTGCTGCTGCGTGCGGCCGACGTGCAGATGAAAGAGCAGCGCCGCCTGGTGCTCATGGTGCGCGAGACGCCCTTCAGCGCCATTCACGTCGATAACATGGCGCGCCTGGCGCGCGTGCCCGGCATCATGCTCATGCCGCCTATGCTCACGTTTTACAACGGCCCCGCCACGCTCGATGACGCGGTGCATCACATCGCCGCCAAGGCGCTCGAGGCCGTCGGCGTGCCATGTGCAAACTATAAGCGCTGGTCATAGGCGTCTTTAGGGTAGGATACGAATAGTGTTTAAGCCCGCTGCCCCTGTGGGCGGCGGGCTTTGGTGTGTCGGGAGGATCTATGCAGACGGGCATGTATGCGATTAGCGAGATGGCGAGCTTGTTTAACGTTTCGCGCCAAACGCTCATCTACTACGACAAGATCGGCCTGTTTAAGCCCGCCGTGGTTAACGAAAAAGGCTACCGTTTCTATTCGCCCACGCAGATCCCGCTCATGCGTCTGATCTGCATGCTGCGCGACCTAGGGCTCGAACTCGACGAGATTGACCGCCTGACCTCGACGTTCGACATTGGCGAGATGACCGATCACCTGCGCTCGCGGGTTCAGGCGCTCGACAAGCAGATTGCCGGGCTCAAGGCTGAGCGCGCGAGTGTGCAGGAGCGCCTGAGCTTTTACGACGAGGCAGTCTACTGGCGCGAGCGCGAGGGCAAACCGGAACTCAAGCAATTCGAGCGCCGCTACGTGGTCTTTGAGGAGTTTCCGGGCGATATTGAGCGTGGCCGCTCGATGCTTCACCCCACGCTCATGCGGGCCATCCTGCGCATGCGTACGTTGACGGGCACGCGCCCCATGCGCGGCTGGGGTGCCATGCTGCGTCGCGAGGCGCTGCATTCCGACGACCCTATTGCCGGCGCCGGCTCCTTTGCCGTGCTGCCGCGCGGTGCCGAGGAGCTGCTGCCGAGCGACGCTGCCGAGCTGGCAGAGATCGGCATCGAAGTGCTGCCCGAGGGCACATACCTGTGCATGAGCCGCTGGGGCATGCCGTACGAGCCCGAAGGCATCCGCGCCATTGTGGCCTGCATGGACGAGCACGCGCTCCAGCCCGTTGGCAACGCCTTCGACTTTTGCTACCTCGATACCACGAGCTATGACGAGTCCCACCAAGAGGACTTCTGCTGCATCCAAATCCCCGTCGCCCTCCAGATGTGACAAAGGGACAGTCCCTTTGTCACATCCGAATAGCATCGCAAGCTTGTTTTGAGGCGGAGGAGGGTCGCTCATTTCTTATAAACTTGCAAAATCTGCAAGTTTATAAGTTTTCACGTCTGGCCGTGTGACAAAGGGACAGTCCCTTTGTCACATTCCGTGCGAGCGGGCGTGTCATATGGGGGTATAAGGCTAGCAAGTGTTTATTTGCGAGGCTTAAGGGGCGCCCCGTATGGATATCGATAACTTTGAATGGTGGTATAGCGAGGGCGAGGCTCCGGACGAAGAGTGGGACGAGCCCGCTCCGTGTGACGTGTCGAGCGACGAGGACGAGGTCGGCAATGATGCCGGTGTCGAGCCTGAAGCCGCCTCCGATGCCGCCGAGCCCCTGACCTTTGAGCAGGCTTGGGCCCAAGCTGAGGCCGATGAGGCTAAGGCCGATGCCACGGCCACACTCGGTGAGCCGGCGGACATGTCCATCTCGCCGGCCAAGACCCCGCAGCCGCGCCATAACATCGACCCCGGCAGCACGGCATCCTTCAGCATACTCGACGTGCCCGCGCAGGGTGCCCAGGCGCCCGCCCCCACGCATCGCCCCAACCTGGCTCGCGAGGAAGACGCGGCCCGCCGCTCACCACTCGGCCCCATCCTCATCGCCTTCATGGCCGGCGTCATCGCTTGCTCGGCAATTGGAAACGTCTGGAGCCACGTGGAGCAACAGCGCAAAGACGCCGCCAAGGTCGAGATGTCCGTCGAGCAATCGCTCAGCCGCACGCGCTCGGTGCATGTGTCGGTCGAGGTTAAGGACGGCGCGACGTGGGATACCGCGCGCGGCGATAGCCAAATGCTCGTCCATATCGTGGGCCGCACGCTCAGGGGACAAGCAATCGACGAGTATCAATACGTCAATTCCGAAGGTGACGGTATCGAGCTCAAGCCCGGCGACTACGAGCTCACGGTTGATGAGCCGCCCGTCGCCACCGACGGCACGCGTTACCGCGCCTCAAAGCGCATGGTTCCGGTGAGTTTTAATTCACGGGCGCCCGATACGGTCGATAGCACGCCGCAGGGCGGGTTTGACCTTTACGCTATTGCTCAATAACTGCGCCTGACGCTCAACCCCGCCGCCAAGAGTGGGACAATAGCCCTCGATACTGTTGTTCATTTTTGGAGGAAGTAGCATGTCCACCGTCACTACCATCAAGCGCGGCGGCCTCACCGCGGCCATCGATTCCATGGGTGCCCAGCTCACGAGCCTTGCCCTCAACGGCAACGAGTATCTGTGGCAGGGCGACCCGGCCTTTTGGGGCAAGCACGCGCCCATTCTGTTCCCCATCGTGGGCTCGCTGCGCAACAACACTGCGACGTCTGCGGCTGGCACCTGCGAGATGCCGCGCCACGGACTCGCGCGCATCGTCGAGCACAAGCTGGTCGAGGTCTCCGAGGACGGCTCGTCCGTCACCTACGAGATCACCGACACGCCCGAGTCGCTCAAGGCTTTCCCCTTCCACTTTAAGCTCAGCATGACCTATGCCCTAACCGGCGACGCCACGCTCACGCAGACCTTTGCCGTTACGAACACCGGCGACGTGGACCTGCCGTTCTCGGTGGGCGGCCACCCTGCATTTAACGTGCCCGCCCCCGGTGCCGAGGACGAGGCATTCGAGGATTACGAGCTGGCGTTTACCGAGGCTTGGACCAACGAGGCCCCCATCATCACGCCCGATGGCCTCATGACGTTTGAGGGTAGCTACAAGGCCCCCGATAACTCTGACGTGCTGCCCATCACGCACCGTAGCTTCGATAACGACGCCATCATGTTCACCGATACCCCGGGTTCTACGCTCACGCTGCGCGGCCGTAAGTCGGGCCACGGCGTCAAGATCGACTTTGAGGGCTTTAAGTACATTGGCGTGTGGTCTGCCGCCAACGATGCTCCGTTTGTGGCGCTCGAGCCTTGGACCGGTCACACCACCATGGACACCGAGGACGATGTCTTTGAGCACAAGGTCAACACCATTACGCTGGCGCCGGGCGAGACAGACGTCCGCAGCTTTAGCGTCACCCTGCTCTAGAGGTTCCGCCGTTCTAACGAACGGCGGACCGGTCGACGCTGCGCGCCACCCAGAGCGACAATTTGCCATTCAAAAGGCAAGGCATGACCAGAAGGTCTATGCCTTGCCTTTTTCATGCCAACTTGTTCGCTCTGGACGTCGCTCGCTGGCATCGCCAAAACATCGACGTTCCCAATGACTACCGTGTGTCTATTAATTTTTCGAGCTTGTGCTGCGCTGCTGGTCGCTGGCGTATATCCTGTTAAGTCGTCAGCATACGATTCAACAGGGAAGGCAGATTATGCATTCTCCCCATCAACGCGACGCGCATCCACAGCTGGTGTGCGGCCGTCGCATCTTTTTGGGTAGCGCTCTCGCTGCGAGCGCTTCCGTCGTCGCCGGCGCGCTCGCCGGCTGTCAGCGCCCGTCCACGCTCAAGGTGGTTCAGCCCACGACGGGCGGCGGTCGCGACGACCTGTCCGATTCCGTGATCGGCAAGGACAAGATCCGCATTGGCATGGAGGCGGCCTACGCTCCGTACAACTGGCAGGTTTCCGAAGCTAGTGAGTACACTATCCCCATCGACAACGTACAGGGCGCCTATGCCGATGGCTACGACGTGCAGATCGCCAAGATCGTCTGCAAGGCCCTCGGCGGCGAGCCCGTCGCCGTCAAGCAGAGCTTCTCGGGCCTCATCGATTCGCTCAACAACGGCCAGATCGACCTCATCATCGCCGGCATGAGCGCCACGCCCGAGCGTGAGGAGTCGGTCGGCTTCTCCGACCCGTACTTCATTGGCTACTTTGGCCTGTTCGTAAAAGAGGGCTCGCCCTACCAGAACGCCACCAAGCTCAGCGACTTCAGTGGTGCCACGGTGCTCGGCCAAAAGGACACCATGCTCGACACCGTCATCGACGAGATCCCGGGCGTTGTCCACAAGAACCCGGTCGATTCGGTTCCCACGGTGTTTTCGAACCTGCTGCAGGGCACCTGCGACGCCGTGACCTACAATACCGAGAACGAGAAGGGCTATATGGCCCAAAATCCCGGTGTCGTCCCCATTCATTTTGCCGAGGGCGAGGGCTTTAAGCAGGAGGTCGCGGCAAACGTCGGCTGCCGCAAGGGCTCGGACAAGCTGCTTAAGCTCATCGACAAGACACTCAAGGGCATTAGCCAAGAGGAGCGCGACCAAATGTGGGACGCGTGCCTCGATCGTCAGCCGGCATAGGGAGGCAGCATGAAAACCATCAATCGTCTGGCCTCCTTTACCAAGGCCGACCACCGTTATGTGTACCTGGGCACGAGCGCCATCGCGGCGCTCGGCCTGGCGTTTAGCCAACGCAACCCCACGCCGCTGAGCTTCTTGGCGCCTACGGGCGTGTTCCAAGACTGCCTCTGGGCGATTCTTTGGGCCTGGCTCGTCGTATCGGCGGCGGCGCTCGTCACCAAGCTCATGCACTGGAACGACTATCGCGAAATGTCGCCGTTTGCTTCCGAGCGCTTCCGTCGCGGCGCGCGCCTGGGCAGCTATGTCGTTGTTGCTATTGCGGTGATCTTCTTTATCGACCGTTGCGTCATGTCGTTTATCGACCTGGTGCAGGTGAGCATTGTCTCGGACTCCAACCCCAGCGACTTTTTGTCGAGCCTGGTCTACATGACCTACAAGAGCGGGGACTTCTTTATCCGCGGTATCGAGATCACCATCGCGCTTGCCACCTTCGGCACCGTCATCGCCTTTTTCCTGGCGCTGCTCTTTGTGTTTTTGCGTATTCAGACGTTCGACCGCGTGGATAACGATCTCACGCGCTTCTTCAAGAGCATCGGCCGCGGCTTTGCGACCGTCTACTCCACCATCGTGCGCGGCACGCCCATGATGGTCCAGGGCCTGCTCATCTATTACGCGGGCTTCACCGTTTTGCGCGGCATGGGCTTCGAGACCGCCCAGGCCAACCAGATTTGGAGTACCTTCACCGCCGGCCTCGTCACCATCTCGCTCAACTCCACCGCCTACATGATGGAGGTCCTGCGCGGCGGCATCGAGTCCATCGATCCCGGCCAGGCCGAGGCAGCGCGCTCGCTGGGTCTTTCGCAGTGGCAGGCCATGCGCAAGGTCGTGTTCCCCCAGGGCATTAAAAACGCGATTCCGGCGCTCACCAACGAGCTCATCATCAACATCAAGGACTCGTCGGTGCTCTCGGTCATCGGCGTGTTCGACCTCATGTACGCCACCACCACCGTCGCCGGCGTGTACTACCGCCAGATGGAGGTCTACTGCGTGGCGCTCGTGGTCTACCTGATCCTGACGCTCGTGGCGAGCCGCCTGCTCGAGGCCTTTGGCAAAAAGCTCGGCGCCGAGGCCCCGGCAACGCTGCCCAGCTCCAACTAGGCTCAAGACGAGGAGAATCATCATGGCAGATACCGCCACTACCGGCACCGCGGCCGCCGCACAGACCAATGAGCCGCTTATCCGCGTCGAGGGCCTGCGCAAGAGCTTCGGCTCGCTCGAGGTGCTCAAGGGCATCGACCTGTCCGTTAACCCCGGCGAGGTCGTCACCATTATCGGCGCCTCGGGCTCGGGCAAGTCGACCTTCCTGCGCTGCCTCAACCTGCTCGAGACCCCGGACGCGGGCCACATCTGGTTCCACGGCCAGGACCTTACGGCCGAGCGCTGCAATATCAATAAACTCCGCGAGGACATCGGCATGGTGTTCCAGGGCTTTAACCTGTTCAACAACATGGATGTGCTTGACAATTGCACGCTTGCGCCCGTCACGCTCAAAAAGATGGGCAAGGCCGAGGCCGAGAAGGTCGCAATGGAGCATCTGACGAGCGTGGGGCTCGAAAAGTTCGCGCACGCCGCCGTGGGTCGCCTGTCCGGTGGCCAAAAGCAGCGCGTGGCCATCGCGCGCGCCCTGTGCATGAATCCGCAGATCATGCTGTTCGACGAGCCGACTTCGGCACTCGACCCCGAGATCGTGGGCGAGGTGCTCGAGGTCATGCGCAAGCTCGCGGCCGACGGCATGACCATGGTCGTCGTCACGCACGAGATGGCCTTTGCCCGCACGGTGTCCGACCGCGTGGTCTTTATGGACAAGGGCGTGGTGCTCGAGGACGCCGCGCCGGCCGAGCTCTTCGGCAACCCCAAACACCAGCGCACCCGCGAGTTCCTCTCGCGTTATCTCGAGGACAAATAACCGACCGCAAACGCTTATGTGACAGGGCCGCTCCGGTGGGGCGGCCCTCGTCATCACAATCGAAAGGATGTCATGGCCGAGGTTTGGCGCTTCTTTGCGCATGAGGACGATTTTGCCGATATAGACGAGGCCGGCGCGTGCGAGCGCTTGGGCCGCGTGCTGTCGTTTCCAACCATCTCGAGCATGGATGCCGAGGCGGTGGATTGGCAGCCCTTTGACGACCTGCGCGCCTATATGCAGCAGGCCTGGCCGCGCGTGTTCGCGGCGGGCGAGGTCGAGCTTATCGACCATTCACTGCTGGTGACGCTTGCCGGCAGCGATCCGGCCCTTAAGCCCGTTATGCTCATGGGCCACATGGATGTGGTTCCCGTGGTGCCGGGTACCGAGGCCGACTGGACGCACGCCCCCTTTAGCGGGCGCGTGGACGACACCTACATCTGGGGCCGCGGCGCGATCGACATGAAGGACCAGGTCGCAGGCATTCTCGAGGCTGTCGAGTATGCGCTGACGCACGGTTGGCAGCACGAGCGCACGCTGCTCCTGGCCTTTGGTCAGGACGAGGAGACTACGCAGTACGGAGCAGGCGCCATCGGTCGTGCGCTCGAGGAGCGCGGCATTGAGCTTGAGTACCTGATCGACGAGGGCGACTACCGCATCGTTCCGGCTGCCGAGTACAGCGCGGGCGAGGGTTGGCTCATGCACGCCGACCTGGCTGAGAAAGGTTATGCCGACATTGTGCTCAAGACAAAGAGCGCGGGCGGACATTCTTCCAACCCCTACGGCGGCACGTCGCTTGAGGTGCTCAGCCGTGCCATCACCGCAATCTGCGATATCGAGTGGCCGACGCGCGTGACCGACTTGCTTGCCGCCCAACTCGTCGAGTTGGGGCTCTACACGGCCGATGAAATTGCCGCCAACGGGGACGCCATTGTCCGTGATTGCCTCGCCAGCAAAAAGCTCTATCCGCTGGTGACGACTACCTGCGCGCCCACGCAGATCGAGGGCGGCAGCACCGGTGCCAACGTGATGCCACAGGACATGTGGGCCAATATCAACTTCCGCATGCTCGAGGGCACGGGCGTGGCCGATGTCGCTACTCGCTGCCGCGAGGCCGTTGCCGCGGCGGGCCTTGCCGGGCGCGTGGAGGTCGAACTCGGCCCCGGCAGCTCCGAGCCTTCGCCGTCTCCGCGTGTCGGCGGGCCGGGGCTCGAGGCCGTCCGTGCCATCGCCGCCCCTCTATTTCCGTGAGCCTTTGGGGACGGAGGAAAACGGATTATTCGAGCCGGTGGCAATTGTGCCCTCGACCGTGATCGGTGCGACCGACGCTGCCAACTACCAGCGTATTTGCCCTGAGTGCATTCGCTTCTCGGCCTTTGTGGTTGATGACGACGAGTGTGATCGCGGCGTCCACGGCACCAACGAGCGCATCACCCGCCGTGCCTACCTCCAGGGCATCCGCTTCCTCGTCGCTCTACTCCAAACGCTCTAGAATGTGATAAAGCGACAGTCCCTTTGTTAGCCGTTGGGGACGTTCTCAAACGACTAGTCGTTAAGGAACGTCCCCAATGGCTGCGTCCAATCATTCCGTGCGGGTTATATGCAGGTTTGCCTGCGCACGCTATCATGTATGGGTTAGACCGCAACTATGTACCCCATACGCGAAGGGATGCGCATGTATCTGAAGATCGACATGTTCTAGCCGGGCTTACCCCCGTAGTGGCGCCGCGCGCCCCATCAACTCTGCCGATTTTCACCTTCACGCATATAAAGGAGTCCCGCCATGCGCGACAAGCTCGAAAAGATTATCAAGGCCTACGAGGAGCTCGAGAAGAAGCTCTCCGACCCGGCCGTCGCCTCTGATATCAAGGAGTTCACGCGTCTCAACAAGGAGTACGCGCACCAGTCCGACCTCATCGCCGCTTCGCGTGAGTACATCGGCGCGCTCGATGACATCGAGGCCGCCAAGGAGATGCTCCACGATACCACCGATGCCGATGAGAAGGAGATGCTCCAGATGGACATCTCCGAAAACGAGGCCAAGCTTCCCCAGCTCGAGGAAGACATCAAGTACATGCTCATCCCGAGCGACCCCAACGACGACAAGAACACCATCGTCGAGATCCGCTCCGCCGCCGGTGGCGACGAGGCGGCCATCTTTGCCGGCGACCTGTACAAGATGTATCAGCGCTTCTGCGAGTCGCGCGGCTGGAAGACCACCGTGCTCGACTCCAGCCCCAGCGAGGCCGGTGGCTTTAAGTCCATCGAGTTCAAGGTCGAGGGCGACCGCGTCTACTCCGTCATGAAGTTCGAGTCCGGCGTGCACCGTGTCCAGCGCGTCCCCAAGACCGAGTCCCAGGGTCGCATCCAGACCTCCACGGCAACCGTCGCCGTGCTTCCCGAGGCCGAGGAGATCGACGTTCAGATCAACCAGTCCGACCTGCGCATCGATACCTACTGCGCCTCCGGCCCTGGCGGTCAGTGCGTTAACACCACCTACTCCGCCGTGCGCATCACCCACCTGCCCACCAACACCGTGGTGCAGTCGCAGGAGCAGCGTTCCCAGATCCAGAACCGCGAGGTCTGCATGCAGATGCTGCGCGCTCGTCTGTACGAGATGGAGCTCGAGAAGCAGCAGGCAGAGCTCGGTGCCGAGCGCCAGAGTCAGATCGGCCACGGCAACCGTTCCGAAAAGATTCGTACCTACAACCAGCCCCAGGACCGCGTGACCGACCACCGCATCGGTTTCAACTCCACCTACAACGGTGTCCTTCTGGGCGACCAACTCGGCACCGTGATCGAGGCACTCGCCGCCGCCGAGCGCGCCGAGAAGCTGGCACAGGCTGTGTAGTGGGTTACGCGGTTTTGCCAAACCGCGTAACGGCTCGACGCTGCGCGGGCCGCATTTGAGACAATCTGACGTTCAACTTCAAGGGCGCGACCAGAAGGTCAGCGCCCTTTCGTTTCACGTCACCTTGTCTCAAATGCGACCCGCTCGCTCATATGACCCAATCCGCTGTCAAGAGCCACAATGGCCCCGCCGACCGCTTGCAATCGGTCGGCGGGGCCTGCCGTTGAACCCGTCCCGG
>JAIIUG010000028.1:0-23169 GCA_022739635.1 Collinsella sp.
AGGCAGAGGACAGCGACGCGGACGCAGAGTAGTCCCATCCCTTTGGGGTGAGCACCTGACCGGCTTGCCCGCAGGCTAGCCGGTCTTTTTCGTTTTGTTGACAGTTGATTGTTTGATCAGAGTTGGGGAGATATCCGTATGGACGCAAGCCAGATCGTACTGACCGCTGAGGGCCGCCAGAAGCTCGTCGAGGAGCTCGCTTGGCGTGAGGGTGATTACGCCAAGGAGATCGTCGAGGACATCAAGGAAGCCCGCGCGTTCGGTGACCTTTCGGAGAACTCCGAGTACGATGCCGCCAAGGACAAGCAGGCCCAGAACGCCGCTCGTATTGCCGAGATCCAGGCCATCCTTGCCAACGCTCAGGTTGCTGCCACCACAGGTGATCTGACCGTCTCCATCGGTTCCACCGTTTCTCTGATTGATCCCAACGGTGAGGTCATGGAAGTCACGCTCGTCGGTACCACCGAGACCAACTCGCTCGAGCACAAGATCTCCAACGAGTCTCCGGTCGGCCACGCCATCATCGGTCACGGCGAGGGCGACTCCGTCGAGGTCGTTACGCCTTCCGGCAAGACCCGCGTCTACACCATCGCAAAGATCGCACGCTAGACCACGGTCCCGCGTAAAGGTATGTTTTCGCTCCCTGGGACCGAATCCTGGGGAGCGTTTTAGTTTGAGGAGCTAACTATGGCAGAGAACCAGAACGCCGCCGAGCAGGCATCGACGCTCAACGACGAGCGCGCCACGCGCCTGGCAAAGCGCGCCGCCCTGTTCGAGGCGGGCCAGAACCCCTATCCCGAGCACTCCGAGATTGAGGACTATGTCGTCGACATCGAGACTAAGTACGCCGAGCTCACCGATGGCGAGGACACTGAGGACGTTGTGAAGATCGGCGGCCGTGTGGTCGCCAAGCGCGGTCAGGGCAAGATCATGTTCATCGTCGTGCGCGACGCGACCGGCGAGATCCAGCTGTTCTGCCGCATCAACGATATGGACGAGGCCGCCTGGAATACGCTCAAGGCCCTCGACCTTGGCGATATCCTAGGCGTGACCGGCGTAGTCGTGCGCACCAAGCGTGGCCAGCTTTCCGTTGCCCCCAAGAGCGCGACGCTGCTCTCCAAGGCCGTTCGCCCGCTGCCCGAGAAGTTCCACGGTCTCTCCGACAAGGAGACCCGCTATCGTCAGCGCTATGTCGACCTGATCGCCAACGACGACGTTCGCGAGACCTTCCGCAAGCGCTCGCAGATCCTCTCCACGTTCCGCCGCTTTATGGAGTCCGATGGGTACATGGAGGTTGAGACTCCTATTCTGCAGACCATCCAGGGCGGAGCTACTGCCAAGCCGTTCATCACGCACTTCAACGCGCTCGATCAGGAGTGCTACCTGCGTATCGCCACCGAGCTGCACCTCAAGCGCTGCATCGTCGGCGGCTTTGAGCGCGTGTTCGAAATCGGTCGTATCTTCCGCAACGAGGGCATGGACCTTACCCACAATCCCGAGTTCACCACGATGGAGGCCTACCGCGCCTTCTCCGATCTCGAGGGCATGAAGGCACTCGCCCAGGGTGTCATTAAGGCCGCTAACAAGGCCATCGGCAACCCCGAGGTTATTGAGTACCAGGGCCAGACCATCGATCTTTCCGGTGAGTGGGCAAGCCGCCCCATGACCGACATCGTCTCGGACGTGCTCGGCAAGCAGGTCACCATCGATACGCCGGTCGAGGAGCTTGCTGCCGCCGCGCGCGAGAAGGGCCTGGAGATCAAGCCCGAGTGGACCGCCGGCAAGATCATCGCCGAGATCTATGACGAGCTGGGCGAGGACACCATCGTCAACCCCACCTTCGTGTGCGATTACCCCATCGAGGTTAGCCCGCTTGCCAAGCGCTTTGAGGATGACCCGCGTCTGACCCATCGCTTTGAGCTGGTCATCGCCGGCCACGAGTACGCGAACGCATTCTCCGAGCTCAACGACCCGGTCGACCAGGCCGAGCGCTTTGCTGCCCAGATGGCCGAGAAGGCCGGCGGCGATGACGAGGCCATGGAGTACGACGAGGATTACGTGCGCGCCCTCGAGTACGGTATGCCTCCCGCGGGCGGCATCGGCATCGGTATCGACCGCGTGGTCATGCTGCTCACCAACCAGGCTTCCATCCGCGACGTGCTGCTGTTCCCGCACATGAAGCCCGAGAAGGGTTTCCAGTCCGGTGCCGCTGCTGCCAAGGCTGCCGAGGCCGGCAACGCCGCAAGCCCGTTCGTCAAGCCGCTCAAGCCCACGCTCGATTACTCCAAGATCGCCGTCGAGCCGCTGTTTGAGGAGTTCGTCGACTTTGATACCTTCTCCAAGAGCGATTTCCGCGCCGTGAAGGTCAAGGCGTGCGAGGCCGTCAAGAAGTCCAAGAAGCTGCTGAACTTTACGCTCGACGACGGCACCGGCACCGACCGCACCATCCTTTCCGGTATTCACGATTATTACGAGCCCGAGGACCTGGTCGGCAAGACCCTGCTCGCCATCACCAACCTGCCCCCGCGCAAGATGATGGGCATCCCCAGCTGCGGCATGCTCATCAGCGCCATCCACGAGGAGGAGGGCGAGGAGCGCCTCAACCTGATCCAGCTCGACGCTTCCATCCCCGCCGGCGCAAAGATGTACTAACTAGTTACGCGGTTCTACGAACCGCGTAACGGCTCGACGCTGCGCGGGCCGCATTTGGACAATCTGACGTTCAACTTCAAGGGCGCGACCAGGAGGTCAGCGCCCTTTCGTTTCACGTCACCTTGTCTCAAATGCGGCCCGCTCGCTGACTTATGCTCAACCTATGGTGTCATCTCACCTCAAAAGTACTAATTGGTTCCGCCGTTCGGTAGTCATTGGGGACGTTCTTAAACGATTGTCCAACGGCTATTGAGCACATGGCTCGCATGACAGTCGTCTCTTTTATGTTTCCTTTAGCCGTCGCTGCCTAGGATGGGGGTTAGTCGGCAGGAAGGGAGCGTCTATATGGACGACGCGAGCGATCGTGCAATCGAAGAGGACATGCTCGATCAGTTCAACTACTTTGATGATGAGGACGAGGAATTGATCGATCGTCGCGAGCCGGCGTCGCTCGATGCTTTCGACCTTGTTGATGAAGAGCCCGACGAGGACGAGGTCGAATCGACGGAACCCCCACAGCCTTCGCGCCATGATTCGTTGCTCTCAAGAGTCCCCATGCACCACGGTGTCCGTGCCGGCGCCCTCCATATGAAAACTGACTGGCGCCAGATCGTGACGGCAGGCGATGAGCTTGCCGTCGATGCGCCGCTCACCGATAAATCATCCATCATCTGCCGCACCGGCATGCTTATGTTGGCAAGCGGAACAGGTGCCTGGCGCGTGCGCGATACCATGGATCGTGTTGCTGCCGTACTCGGCGTCACGATTCACGTCGACCTGAGTCTCCTGTCGTTTGAGTGCACCTGTATCGAGGGCGGCCACTGCTTTAACGAGGTCGTCAGCCTGCCCACGACGGGCGTCAATACCCATCGCATTTGGATGATGGAGAGCTTCCTAAAGGAAATCGAGACATACGGCCGCCGTTTTACGGTGCATGAGTATCACGAGATGCTCAAGACCGTTGAGAGATCAAAACCTGATTACGCGCCTTGGCAACAGGGCCTTGCGGCGGCCTGCGCCTGTGGCGCCTTTGTCTTTTTACTTGGTGGCGGTCCCATTGAGATGGCGTGTGCGTTCGTGGGCGCGGGCGTCGGCAACTTTGCCCGCTCTCATATCCTCAAGCAGGGCCTCGGCCAGTTTAGTGCTTTGACGATTGGTGTCGCGCTGGCCTGCATCTCGTATTTGCTGGCGTTGCTCGGCCTTGGCCAGGTCATTCCGGGGGCAATGTCGCACCAAGAAGGCTATATCGGCGCCATGCTCTTTGTGATTCCCGGCTTTCCCCTCATTACGGCAGGCCTCGACATCGCAAAACTCGATATGCGAAGTGGCATCGAGCGTCTTTCGTATGCCGTGTCGATTATTGTGATGGCGACGCTCGTAGGTTGGATGGTTGCCGAGTGTGTGGGCCTGGCACCGGATGACTTCGCCCCGCTTGGTCTCTCACCGTTGGCTCTTACGCTCTTGCGCATACTGATGAGCTTTATCGGTGTATTTGGCTTCTCGGTTATGTTCAACAGCCCGGTAAAGATGGCCGCGGCGGCAGGGCTCATCGGCGCCGTGTCCAATACCTTGCGACTTACGCTCGTCGATGCGCCGACGATGCTTCCCTTCCTGGGCCTGAGCGTAGGCATGCCTCCCGAGGCGGCTGCATTTATCGGGGCGCTCGTATCGGGCCTGCTGGCAAGCCTGGCAGAAATCAAGCTCACCTACCCACGCATCGCCCTCACGGTGCCATCGATTGTCATTATGGTGCCGGGCTTGTATCTGTATCGCTCGATGTATTACATGTGCACCTTCGACACAGTCAATATGCTCGGCTGGTTTGTGCGTGCAGTGCTCATCGTGGCGTTTTTGCCCGTTGGTCTGGGTGTGGCGCGTACGCTCACCGACCCTCGCTGGCGCCACACCAGCTAATTGGTGCAAGGGGGACAGGTTACTTTGCACCAAATGAGTTGCGATGAAATAGGGACTGAATTGCTGCTTAAAGGGTCAAAACAGTTCGTATTCCACCGCAACTTAGGGGGTCGGGGGATTATTGGTGCCCTGCATCTCCACAAACTCAACGCTTACGAAGCGCATCCCTTTCGTGCTAGGGTGAGGACACCACATAAGTAGTCGCAGACGCACGTACCACGGGCGGGCGAGATGAAGTCCCAACAGCTCCATCTTGCCCGCCCGTTTTTTGCGTGGTGCCGTGGCACAACACAGAGAGGAATCTGCCCTTTATGCCTATCAACAAACGAGAGAGCCTGCTGTTCACCTTTATCATGTGCTTTTGCATGGTGCTCTGGATGAGCATCTACAACGTTGCCCTGCAGCATGGGGCCATCAACGGCGAGGTTGTTGCCGCCGCGTGGCTCGGCTTCCCCGTTGCCTACGTTTTTGCCATGTGCTGCGACTGGTTCGTCGCCAGCCCCCTTGCCAAGGGTTTCGCCTTTAAATTCCTGGTCACGCCGGGCAAGAGCTCTCCTCTTGCCATGACGCTCGCCGTCAGCTCCTGCATGGTCGTTCCCATGGTCATCATCATGTCGCTCTACGGTGCGTGCGAGGGCCTGTTCCACATACCCGGCGGCCCGCTCGCAAACCTGCAAGCGCTGCCGATGATGTGGCTCGTCAACATTCCGCGCAACTTTATCATGGCCCTGCCCTGGAACCTGCTGGTGGCCGGTCCGGTTGCCCGTTTTGTCTTCCGTCACGCCTTCCCTATGGGCACGGTCTTTGCCGAGCCGCACATGGAGCTCGTGCGCATGCCTGGCGCTCCCGTTGACGATGCCATCAATGACGTTGCCGAGAGCATGGACGCCGAGCCTGCCTGCTAGGCAGCAGCTCAAAACCAAACCGCCAAACGGACCCGAGCGATTCCTTTTTTGTAGACGTTGTCGCGCGGCTACGGGCGGGAAAGGTCCCAACGGTTAACATATACTCCATATGGGTAAAGAGACCAAAGCGCTGCCACGGGGCGGCGCTTTGCGTTTGAAAAAACTAGCTCGTCTAAGAGGAACTAGCATGTTAGACCGTTTTACCGATCGTGCGCGCAAGGTCATGTCCATGGCCAAGCAAGAGGCGCTCGATCTTCACTCAAATAAGGTGGGCACCGAGCACCTGCTGCTCGCGCTTGCCAAGGAGGACGAGGGCATTGCCGCCGAGGCACTGCGTTCGCTCGACATCTCCTACGATGACATCATGGATACTCTCAAAGAGGTCCAGACCACGGTTCCCGAGCCCAGTGAGGAGACCGAGGCGGCCAAGCTCGCCTTTACGCCGCTCGTCATTAGCGTGATGGAGCGTTCATTCCGCGTGGCGCGTGAGAACAACCAGACCTACGTGTCGACTGAGCACTTGCTGATCGGCATCGTCGAAGAGGGCAACGGCATGGCCATGGACATCCTCATGCGCCTGGGTGTGTCGTCCGCCTCCATCAAAAAGGCTATCGAGAAACTCACCGCCAAGGACCAGGACAAGAAGCGTCCGCTCGCCGGTGCCGGTGCCGGGCGTCCCGGTGCGGGTCTGCCGTTCTTTAGCGGCTCGGATGCCTCTCAGCAAAAGGGGAGTGGCACCGATACGCTTAAGCAGTTCGCGACCAACCTTACGCAGAAGGCCCGCGACGGTGAGCTCGACCCCGTGATCGGTCGCGAAAAGGAAGTCCAGCGTATGATGGAAATCCTTTCGCGCCGCACCAAGAACAACCCGCTCATTCTGGGCGACCCCGGCGTGGGCAAAACGGCTATCGTCGAGGGCCTGGCTCAGCAGATTGCAGCCGGCAACGTGCCCGAGAACCTTATGAACCAGAACATCTGGACGCTCGACTTGCCGGGCCTCGTGGCGGGCGCTAAGTATCGCGGTGAGTTTGAGGAACGCCTCAAGAACGTAATCCAGGAGGCAACCGAAGCTGACGACGTCATCCTGTTTATCGACGAGATGCACACCATAATCGGTGCCGGTTCTGCCGAGGGCTCCATCGATGCGAGCTCCATGCTCAAGCCCGTGCTCGCGCGTGGTGCCTTCCAGATTATCGGCGCCACCACGGCCGAGGAATTCCGCAAGTACCTCACCAAGGACCCGGCTTTCGAGCGTCGCTTCCAGACCATCGATGTCGAGGAGCCGAGCGTCGAGGACACGGTCAAGATCCTGACCGCGCTCAAGCCACGCTACGAGGAGCACCACCATGTGCGCTATACGCAGGGTGCTATCGAGGCCGCCGCGAACCTTTCCAACCGCTACATCCAGGATCGCTTCCTGCCCGATAAGGCCATCGACCTCATTGACGAGGCCGGTGCCCGCGCTCGCATCGCCGCGAATCGTGCACCCGAGCCGGTGCGCGCGGCCGAGCATCGCGTGGAGGAGCTCAAGGCCGCCACGCAGGAGGCCACCGAGAGCGACGACATGAACAAGGCCGCCGAGATCACCGAGCAGCAGAAGGCTGCCGAGATTGAGCTCGCCGAAGCCAAGGCCGCCTGGACGGCCGAGCTCGACGCAAGCCCGCTCACCATTGACGTGAGCCAGATCGCCGACATCGTGTCCGTGACTTCGGGCGTGCCGGTGTCCTCGCTTACCGAGAGCGAGAGCCGCCGCCTGCTGCAGGCCGAAAGCGTACTCAAGACCCGCATCATTGGCCAGGATGAGGCTGTCGAGGCAGTTGCCAAGGCCGTGCGCCGCAGCCGCTCGCCGCTCAAGGATCCGCGTCGCCCCGGCGGCAGCTTTATCTTCCTGGGTCCCACCGGCACGGGCAAAACCGAGCTCGCCAAGACGCTCGCCGAGTACCTCTTTGGCAGCAAGGACGCGCTCATCAGCTTCGATATGTCGGAGTTTGGCAGTGAATTCGAGGTCTCCAAGCTCATCGGTAGCCCTCCGGGCTATGTGGGCCACGACGAGGGCGGCCAGCTCACCAAGGCCGTTCGTCGCCACCCGTACTCGGTCGTGCTGTTCGACGAGATCGAGAAGGCGCACCCCGATATCTTCAACATCCTGCTGCAGGTGCTGGAGGAGGGCCGCCTGACCGATAGCCAGGGCAAGACGGTCGACTTCCGCAACACCGTGATCATCATGACGTCCAACGTGGGCGCCCGCGAGATTGCGCAGGATGCGAGCGTAGGCTTTGGCACCACCGGCGAGCAGGGTCTCACGTCGAGTGAGATCCGCGGCCGCGCGATGGGCGAGCTCAAGCGCCTGTTCCGCCCCGAGCTGCTCAACCGTATCGACGACATCGTGGTGTTCCAGAAGCTCTCGGGCGAGAATCTCACCAAGATCGCTCACCTGCTGGTGGACGACCTGCGTCAGCGTTTGATTGCCAACGGCATGAACATCAAGCTCACCGATGCGGCCTATGACAAGATCGTGGCCGAGGGCACCGACCTCACCAACGGTGCGCGTCCGCTGCGCCGTGCTATTCAAAAGCTCATCGAGGACCCGCTGTCCGAGGAGCTTCTGGCCGGCGAGTGGGGCGAGGGCGATACCGTCCTGTGCGACGTGGCCGATGGCAAGTTTGTCTTTAGCCACGGCACGGGCGAGATCCCGGCACCGCGTCCGGCGGGCACGCTCGGTGGTGATACCGCCCCGGCGGCACCGCACACTGGCAGCGCCGCGCCCGTGAGTGGCGGCGTGACCTCGGGCCCCGGCGGCATGATGCAAGCCGGCTCTGGCGCGCTGTAGGGCGTAACAAAACCTTGTGTCCACGAGGGCGTTCCAAAGGAGCGCCCTTTTTCTGTTGAAAAGGCCCCTTCGTTCAAAGTGGATCTCATTAAACATACTAATGGCGTATGCATAAACGTTGATCAAGCGTTGAGGTTGGTTGAAGGGTCCAACGTCCCTTCGGCACGGCCCGTCTAGCCTGCTTTATCTTAATAAAGTGGCGTTTCCCCGCCGTTAGCCGATGATGCAAGAGCGCTCGGCGTTTTCGACTGGTTTATGCACGCAAAGTCTGGGAATATACAAGTCGCATGTCTTACTGTCTAACCAGTTGCGCCAAGGAGGCACCATGGATTACAAAATCACCGGCTACGAGCCCGCCCAGCTGTTCCATTTCTTTGAGGAGGTCAGCGCGATCCCCCGTGGGTCTGGCAACGAGAAGGGCATCAGCGATTTCCTGGTTGCTTTTGCCAAGGAGCGCGGCCTCGATGTGTACCAGGACGAGGTCTACAACGTCATCATTCGCAAGCCCGCTTCTGCCGGCGCCGAGAATGCCCCGACCGTGATGCTGCAGGGCCACATCGATATGGTGTGCGACAAGTTGGGCTCTGTTGAGCACGACTTTACGACCGACGGTATCGACCTGGTCGTCAAGGACGGCGTCCTCACCGCTAACGGCACCACCCTGGGCGCCGACAACGGCATCGCCGTCGCTCTGATGCTCACTGTTCTCGATGACGATTCGATCGTTCACCCCGCCCTCGAGTGCGTATTCACCACCGACGAGGAGACTGGCCTGGTCGGCGCCGAGACGCTCGACAAGTCCCAGATTAGCGCCCGCACCATGATTAACCTCGACTCCGAGGAAGAGGGCGTTGCCACCGTCAGCTGCGCCGGCGGCGTCGTCGTTACCTACACCTGCCCGATCGCGCGCGAGCACAAGACTGGTAGCACCCTCACGCTCGACATCTCTGGCCTGCTGGGTGGTCACTCCGGCTCCGACATCAACCTGGAGCGCGGCAACGGCAACCTCATCATGGCCCGTATCATCGACCGCCTGATGGTCGCCGGCGAGCCCGCCATCGTCAGCTTTAACGGCGGCACTAAGGACAACGCCATCAACCGTGAGTGCAAGGCCGAGCTGGTTTACGCCGACCACGCTGCCGCCGAGGCCGCGGCCCAGATTACAAAGGACATCATCGCCGACGTCACTGCCGAGCTCGAGGTCTTCGACCCCGGCTTTACCTGCACCGTCGAGATTGCCGACGACGCCGAGGTCGAGGCCATGGACCAGAAGTCCGCGCTTGCCCTCATCCGCGCCCTGCGTCTTGCCCCTAACGGCGTGATTCGCCGCAACGTCGCCACCGACGGCTCCGTCGAGGTTTCCTCCAACATCGGTGTGGTTGCCACTTCTGACGACGAGGTCAAGATCATGCTGTCCCCGCGCTCCTCGATCACCTCGCTGCAGAACGAGTTCAAGGACCGCCTGCAGACGCTGGCCGATGTCCTGGGCTTCGACGCCAAGTTTGAGTTCGAGTATCCCGGCTGGAGCTATGCCGAGCATTCGCCGGTCCGCGACGTCTTTGTCGAGAGCTATCGCGAGCTCTTTGGCTCCGAGCTGCGCATCGAGTCCATTCACGCCGGCCTTGAGTGCGGCCTGTTTGCCGAGGCCCTGCACGGCCTGGACGCCATCGCCGTGGGCCCGACGCTCTCCGATGTCCACACCCCGGACGAGAGCATGGAGCTCGCTTCTGCCGAGCGCTTCTACGAGCTGCTCATCGACGTCCTCAAGCGCCTCGCTGCGTAAAGATTGCACTTGCAGCAGTCCGAGCCACGTGCTAGCGGATTGCAAATGACATTACGAGAGGGGACACCCGGTCTTTTGCGACAGGTGTCCCCTCTCTTCTTTCGGGAAACGGGAAATTACGGACACCTAGCCCATATCCGCCCTGATGAGGTCGAGGGTTCGCTGGCAGTTTTCGCGGACGGGGCCGAGCATATGCTCGCGCAGGTCCGCCATGCCGGGCAGGTCGGCATATTCATCCATGACCTCTTCCATGCAAATGGGTACCTCGTAGGCGAGGTCCATCATGGTCACAAAGCAAAACTTCTCGGATAGCCCGGCATCGGTGAGCGCCGCCTCCAGCGCAGGGTCGCCCATACCGTGGTATCGGCGGATAGCGCCTGGACCGATGCGCCCCACACGATTTTCACCGCCAACGCTCATGGCAAGGCGCGCCCGGCGGCGCATGCGCTCGTACGCCAAGCCCGATGCGACATCGTACATGGGTGCGAGCGCCGCGTTTGTGCTTTTGCCTAGGATGAGCGAGTAGTTTTTAGCGTGTGCGTCAGGCGCTCCGATAATGGCGTTGTAGAACAACATATAGGTAAAAAGCACAAGATTCATGTGGTGGGGGACTGTGTTAATCAGTCGTTCTTGGATGTCTCGTATTGTCGGTCCTCCGTCGGCGGTGTATTTCTGGCTTGGCAATACACCGAGCGCCTGGCAAAAGTCCTCCTGATGCAGCCTTTCGATATTTCCGCTGCTATTGACCATTCTGTCGTACCGTTCAACGACGAGCGCGGCTTCGTCTTCAAATGTGCAATAGGAAACGTTGGCAGTCGGAATGCCAACACGCCGAGCCGTTTTCATGCAGACGAATTCGTTTAAGGCCTGATGTTTGAACCCAACGACACCATTTTTGAAGATATGGGTAGTGGGGGATGACCCTAGACATTCGCACCATTGGCCATCATGCCAAGCTAGTGCAAATTTACCTTGGTTGCCGCCCAGGGACCAGCTTTCGTTGGAGCCCATCCATGTCTCTCCTTCGTCATCGCGAATTGCTTTGAGCTTGTGAGCGATTTGAGAATTGGTAAGCGGGCGGTATGCCGAGACCCTGCCGCGGGCGGCGTCTAATTGATCGGCTCGACAAAACTGAACGGCCCCCGCGCAGTCAAGACCGATATGGCACAAGAGGGCGACGGGGTTGCTGGATGCAACGTCATGCTCGGCGGCAATAGCGCGACGCTGCTCTTGATTGTCGGGCAAAAGGCCAAATAGGAACGGGCGGACGATGTTATGGCCATACGTGCGATTGGAAAGCGGCATTGTTAGCGATAGCGGTGCTCCGCGATAGGTTGGGGCGTATACAAAGCTGTAGAGTCCATGCTCGTCTTGCCGGAGAGTGCCTGCGATTTCGCCACAAATGAGGGTCGCAAGCTCCATCTCTGCCATTTATTTCACAACCTTACAGCCAAAGGAGAGGTCTGAAGTGCCGGAAAGGCCTTGCTCGGCTGCGATTTGGGCCAGCAAGGCACCATAGGAAGATGACGTTCCTTGTCGAACGGGTCGTCTGCCTACGCTTGGCTTTGGCAGGGCATTCGAGTTCGCGATAGGGAGGTCCACTATCGTCGTCGGATGTTCGGAGGGCGATGCGACGGAGTCGTTATCGCTTTGCGCAAAGAGACCTATGCCGAGTGCGTCAAAGACGACCAGCAGCTTGTCGAGCCGAATACCCGTGGCGTCGCCCAGCTCGAGCGATGCGAGCAGGCGCTCCGAAACACCGGCTTTTTTAGCGAGGGTTGCACGGGTGAGCCCCTGAGCCTCGCGTGCCTGGCGCACGTAGATGCCAGCTTGGCGCGGTGTGGTGATGGGAAGGGTGTCCACGGCGATCTCCTAACGTGCAGACTTTTGCATATTAGTATGACATGCAAAAGTCTGCATGAAAAGGCCTCATACAAAACTCTGCATAAGGCCTTGTGCTGGCGTTGAGTTTTGAGCGATTGTGCTTGGCGTTACAGCGCCAAAATCCCCAGATGCTCAAGCAAGATCTTAAGCCCGATGAGGATGAGCACGACGCCGCCCACGATGGTGGCGGGCTTTTCGTATCGCGCGCCAAAGGTGTGGCCGATCGCTACGCCGGCGATGGAGAAGATAAACGTTGTGACGCCGATAAGCGATACGGCGGGAACGATGTCGACCGAGAGCGCGGCAAATGAGATGCCCACGGCTAGGGCGTCGATTGAGGTGGCGATGGCGAGGATCAGGTACTCGCCCAGGTCAATCTTTTCGGCATCCTTGCCGTCGCCTTCATCCTCGTCCTCGGTAAAGGCCTCCCACAGCATTTTGCCGCCGATGAAGGCGAGCAGGATAAAGGCGATCCAGTGGTCGATGGGGCCGATGATACCCATAAACTGGCTGCCAAGCGCCCATCCGATCACGGGCATGCCGGCCTGGAAGCCGCCAAAGAACAGGCCGAGCACCACGGCGACCTTAAGGTTGATTTTCTTCATGCCAAGGCCCTTGCAGATGGAAACGGCAAAGGCGTCCATCGAAAGGCCAACGGCGAGCAGCACGAGCTCTACGAGTCCCATGGTTTGGCTCCCTCTCTGCGGGCAGGCCCGCGTGTACCTCTTGGGGGAGCAACAAAAAGACTAACCTTGGCACATGGTTGATTGGGTAGTCAAAAGAGCCCGTCCCAAATTAGCTATCTTAGCGGTGTTCGCTCATTCTGTAAGCATCGGATTTCGCGAGCGCCGCGGGGGCAAACCGTGAGAAACTATTTAGCGTTTATGGAGCGTATACGATGGGAGCGATGCCTTGGATAAGAACGAGCTGCAAAAGCGTATGGAACAGGCCATCCGCCTGACGGCGCCTGGTCAGCCGATCCGCACTGCCCTCGACATGATCATCGCCGGTCATCTGGGCGCCCTTATCTGCGTTGGCGACACCGAAAACGTGCTCGCTGCCGGTAACGACGGCTTCCCGCTCAACATTTCGTTCACCTCGAACCGTCTGTTCGAGCTCTCCAAGATGGACGGCGCCATCGTCATCGATGGCGACCTCACCCAGATCCTGCGCGCCAACTTCCATCTCAATCCCGATCCCTCGCTTGCCACGAGCGAGACGGGCATGCGTCATCGCACCGCCGCTCGCATGTCGGTGCTAACCGATGCCATTGTGATCTCGGTCTCGGCCCGTCGTGCCGTCGTCAACGTGTACGTTCACGGCAAGAGCTACGAGATCCAGCCCGTCACCACCATCATGAGCTCGGTCAACCAGCTCGTCGCCACGCTCCAGACTACCCGTCAGTCGCTCGATCGCTCCCTGCTCCGCCTGACGGCCCTCGAGCTCGACGACTATGTTACGCTCGCCGACATTACCGGTATTTTCTCGAGCTTCGAGATCATGCAGCAGGCAAAGACTGAGCTTAAGGATTGCATCGTCAAGTTGGGCAACCAGGGCAAGCTCGTGCAGATGCAGCTCGAGCAGCTCGCGGGCTCCAGCATGGATACCGAATACGACTTGATGATCCGCGACTACGCAAGCGATTCCTCCGAGGCCAACGCCGAGAAGATTCGCGCCAACCTGAGCCGCATGACGCCTAAGGACCTGTCCGACCCGCAGCACGTGGCGGCAGTTCTGGGTTACGACGACCTGGACGAGGACTCCGTCATGACGCCGCTGGGCCTGCGCACGCTTTCGCGCGTGTCCGTCGTGCGCGACGGCGTGGCCGAGAAGATCGTCGACGAGTACGGCTCGTTGCAGGAGCTCATGGACGACATCAGCGAGGATCCGGAGCGCCTGGGCGACTTTGGCGTCAACAACCCTGCCATTCTTGCGGACTCGCTGTACCGCATGAAGGGCACCAAACAGGGGAACGCATAATGGCGCCCGTATGCGCCGTGGTCGTTGCCGGTGGCAGCGGCCAGCGCTTTGGAAATCCCGGCGGCAAGCAGCTCGTTAACGTGGCGGGCCGTCCGCTCATGAGCTGGTCTATCCGCGCGTTCGATCGTAGCGACAAGGTCGGCCACATCGTGGTGGTGTGTCCTGCCGAGCGCCGTGCCGAGATGCGCCGCCTGGCCATCGACCCGTTTGACTATGACACGCCCATCAGCTTTGCCGATGCCGGCGATACCCGCCAGGACTCCACCCGCGCCGGCGTGCATGCGGTGCCGGCGGGTTTCGAATATGTCGCCATCCACGACGGTGCCCGTCCGCTCATCACGACTGAGGCCATCGACCATGCGATCGACGTGCTTGTGGGCGACCGCTCGCTCGACGGTGTCGTGTGCGGTCAGCCCGCAATCGACACACTCAAGATCGTCGATGGCGATAATATCGTCGAGACGCCGCCGCGTGAGCTCTACTGGGCAGCGCAGACACCGCAGATCTTTAGCGTCGATGCTATGAAGCGCGCCCACGCTGCAGCCATTGCCGAGGGCTTTATCGGCACCGATGATTCGTCGCTGGTCGAGCGTATGGGCGGACGCGTCCGCTGCGTCCAGAGCCCGCGCGACAACCTTAAGGTTACGGTGCCCGAGGACCTGCGTCCCGTAACCGCGATTCTGCTTGGCCGTATGGCCGAGGGAGAGGACCTTCCCCATGTTCAGTAACCTGCGCATTGGCCACGGCTACGACGTCCACCGTTTGGTGGAGGGGCGTCGATGTATCATCGGCGGGGTCGACATTCCCTACGAGCGCGGCCTGCTGGGCCACTCGGATGCCGATGTGCTCGCGCACGCCTTGGCCGACGCCATTCTGGGCGCCTGCCGCGGGGGAGACATCGGCAAGCTATTCCCCGACACCGATCCCGCTTACGAGGGTGCCGATTCGATGGTGCTACTTGCCCGCGTAATGGACTATGCGCGCGAGCTGGGCTTTGAGTTTGTCGATGCCGATTGCACCATTGCCTGTCAGCAACCCAAGATCACTCCGCACCGCGATGCCATGCGCGCCAACCTTGCCCATGCCCTGGGCGTTGACGTCGAAAACGTGGGCGTCGCCGCCACTACGACCGAAAAGCTCGGTTGGGAAGGCCAGGGCGAGGGAATCGGCGCCTGGGCTGTCTGCCTGCTACAGAAAACCGTTAAGGAGTAACGAATGCGTATCTACAACAGCGCTACCCATAAAAAGGAAGAGTTCCAGCCCATCGAGTCCGGCAAGGTCCGCATGTACGTGTGCGGCCCCACGGTCTACGACAACATCCACATCGGCAATGCCCGCACGTTCATCAGCTTTGACGTGATTCGTCGCTGGCTCATCGCGAGCGGCTACGAGGTCACGTTCGCCCAGAACCTCACCGATGTCGATGACAAGATCATCAAGCGCGCCAACGAGCAGGGCAGAACGGCTGCCGAGGTCGCGACGGAGTTCTCCGACAAGTTCATCGGCGTCATGCGCGCCGCCAACGTGCTCGATCCCGATGTGCGTCCCCGCGCCACCAAGGAGATCGGCCCCATGATCGCCATGATCAAGACGCTTATCGAGCAGGGCCACGCTTACGCAGCCGATAACGGCGATGTGTACTTTGCCGTGCGCAGCGATCCCAACTATGGTCAGGTCTCGGGCCGCAACATCGACGACCTTATGGTTGGTGCGCGCATCGAGGAGAACGAGGACAAGAACGACCCGCTCGACTTTGCCCTGTGGAAGGCCGCCAAGCCCGGCGAGCCCAGCTGGCCGAGCCCCTGGGGCGAAGGCCGTCCCGGTTGGCACACCGAGTGCGCCGCCATGGTGCACCGCTACCTGGGCACCCCGATCGACATCCACGGCGGCGGCTCCGACCTTGCCTTCCCGCATCACGAGAACGAGTGCGCCCAGGCCACCTGCGCCTGGCACCAGGGCTTCTCCAACACCTGGATGCACACGGGCATGCTGCTGGTAGACGGCGAGAAGATGTCCAAGTCGCTCGGCAACTTCTTTACGCTGGCCGAGGTCCTCGAGCAGCACTCCGCTGCCGCCCTGCGCCTGCTGATGCTGCAGACGAGCTATCGCTCGCCGCTCGACTTTTCTTGGGAGCGCCTGGAGGGTGCCGAGAACTCGCTCACGCGTATCGCCGGTACGGTCGAGAACCTGCGCTGGGCTGCGAACCATGCGACGGCCGATGCCGATGAGGCAGCATCCGAGGCGTTTGCCGCCAAGGCCGCCGAGACCCGTGCCACCTTTAAGGAGTGCATGGACGACGACTTTAACACCGCCGGCGCCATGGGTGCCGTCTTTGGCTTTGTGACCGAGTGCAACCAGTATCTGGAGCAGGCGGGCGATGCTGCCGACAAGGCCGCAGTTCTGGCTGCCGCCGATACGCTGGTTGAGCTGCTCGACACATTTGGCGTCGAGCTTCCCGAGCCCAAGGTCGAGCTGCCGCTGGGCCTGCTGGGCGTTGCCGCCGGTTTGGTTGCCTACACGGGTGACGACGTGGACGAGGCCGCTGCCAAGATTCTTGAGGCTCGCGCCGAGGCCCGTGCCGCCAAGAACTGGGATCTGGCCGACGCCATCCGCGATCAGCTCAAGGACCTGGGCCTTACCATTGAGGATACTGCCGCGGGCACTCGTATTAAGACTCTCTAATCCCTGCGGGTTTCCCAAGCACCCGACCGCCCGAGCCACGGCACCTTGCCTTTCAATCGTCGGGCATGACCTCAAGGTCTATGCCCTCCTCTTTCAAGGCAATCTGTCGCACCTCGGGCGGTCGGTCTATTTGTTTCGTTTGATAGTTGTATTTAGGAGGTCGCCTTATGGCCGACAATCGCAAGCGTGCACCGCGTGGAGGCAAGCAGGCTGCCTCTGGCTCGCGTCCGATTCGCCGCAACGACCGCGCTGCCGCTCCCAAGGGTCAGCGCGAGCGCTCCCAAGCCCAGGCTGCGCGCCCGCAGCGGGATCGCAACCGCGACAACGTTCAGGTTCCCAAGGGCGAGTTTATCGAAGGTCGCCGTGCTGCCGCCGAGGCACTGCGTACCGGCTTTCCCGTCAAGTGCGCGCTCATCGCCGAGGGCGGGGAGCGCGATGCCGCCTTGTCGCGCCTGGTCGACGACCTCAACGCCGCGGGCGTCCGCATTAAGTATGTGCCGCGCGCGCAGCTCGATGCGCTGTCGAGCCATGGCGCTCACCAGGGCATTGCGCTCGAGGTGGGCAATTTCCCCTATGCTGATGTCGCCGATATTCTCGACCGCGCGGGTGACGGACCGGCGCTCGTCGTCGTGCTCGACCATGTGACCGACGATGGCAACTTTGGTGCGATCGTGCGCTCTGCCGAGGTCGTGGGCGCGGCGGGTGTCATCATTGCCAACAAGCGCGCCGCCGGTGTGACCGTTGGTAGCTACAAGACTTCTGCCGGCGCCGTCATGCATCTGCCCATCGCGCAGGTTCCCAATATCGCCCGAGCGCTTGACGACCTCAAGGCCGCCGGCTTTTGGGTGGGCGGTGCTTCCGAGCACGCCGAGGGCAGCTGCTGGGATGCTCCCTTCGAGGGCCGCGTTGCGCTCGTCATGGGCTCCGAGGGCGACGGCATCTCGCGCCTGGTGCTCGAGAAATGCGACTTTTTGACCAAGCTTCCCCAGCGCGGCATGACCGAGAGTCTCAATGTGGCCCAGGCGACCACCGCGCTGTGCTTTGAGTGGCTGCGCCGCAATGCCGGCGAGCTCATGGGGGAGGAGTAGCGCATGTCCAAGAAGAACCGCGCCAAGTCCAAGGCCAAGCGCTTTGGCGAGGGCTCGGCCAAGCCAATTGTTTCGGCCGCGACCTATGGCGTGGGCGGCAATGCGTTTGCGCAGGCTATCGCCGATCCGGTCTCGACGGTGCACTCCAATAAGCCCGAGCTGCTGGTGGTCGACGGCTACAACGTGATTCACTGCACGCCGCGCTACGAAAAGCTCGTGTACGACCATTCCGACGATCCGTATTCCAGCGACGTCCACGATATGGCTCGTACTGCGCTCATCAACGATGTCGCGGCGTTTGCCCAGGGCCGCTACGAGGCCGTGATCGTGTTCGACGGCGCGGGCAATATCTCCAGCGAGCGCCCCAACCTGCCGGCCCGTGGCGTGCGTATCGAGTTTTCGCCGACGGGCGTCTCTGCCGATACCGTGGTGCAGAAGCTCTGCATCGAGGCGCGCGAGGAAGGTCGCGCGTGCTCCGTGGTGTCGAGCGACGGCACGATCCAGGCCGTCGTCATGGGCAAGGGTGTTACGCGCATCTCAAGCCGCATGCTGGTGGACGAGATCAAGCAGATTGACAACGACGTGCACGAGGCAGAGGAAGCTCCGCAGATCAAGATGACTCTGGGCAGTCGCCTGAGCCCCGATGCCCTGGCCAAGCTCAAGGCCCTTCGCGGGAGGTAAGGGAGCTGACGGCGCGACGCTGTCTCGCTAACTCCATTCAGCGATGTCGATCATTCTACGGAGGCGCCATGTAAGCGCCTCTATTAGATATGGCAGCCTTGCCGTGAGTGCGTCGTTTCTGGACAGAGTCTCGATTGCCTCGTCAACGAAGCCTTCGAGTTTGTCGCCGTCAAACCAGCCCATGTCTTCGACGAGCAACATTTGTTTGGCGGGGCTTGAATGAAACTGCGCGCTGGTAAAACTGTGCTCTCCTGCCCGAAGCTCCTCAAGAGAAATGTTGCACCAGAGCGATGAGCCCGAATCGAAGATGGGGGCAGGTCTGCAGGTTAGCGTGTTGACGTTTCGTACAAGGCCAAAGTTACGCCAATGGCGGTCATAGTTGGCGATGATGTCGTCGCATACGATCATGCGGTCAAGGGCATCCTTGACGCCTGTCGCTCCAAGCTCCTCGCAGTTTGCTACATACCGTTCGTAATCGGTTAGTCGCTCGTCTGCATTTGCATGCTGGTTTACATAGAACGCAGGGACATATTCTTCTTCGTCAGTTAAGAAGACATTGCATGTGCTCAAGGCAGAAGTACCCGCGCCTTCGAGCGAATAGGGTACATAATCGCAAGCGTTTAGGATGCGACGGTGAAGTGCAGTCGCCACCATCTCGTTATAAGGTTCCTGGTTTAGGTGCGCTCCTGCCTTATGCAGAATTCGACGCCCGCCCTCGCATGTCCAGTACTTTTGAAGGTTGCCGTCCGAGGTGTTGTCGGGCTTTGCGGCAGCCGCTTTTCCCTCTGGGGCAAAGGGCGCGATGCTGAGAGAGACGTCCTCAAAAGCATTATTGAAGAAATTGATATCTTCCCACGCGAGACCGGAGTCTTGGGGCTTAATCCAATACTGGTCGGATAAGGAGAGGCCAAGATTTCGCTGTACGAGTTCATCGGGAACATCGACTGCGGCTTCTGCAAGCAGGGAGGCTAGCCCAATGCGTGCGAGCGGGATACCGCGGCCGCGCCACCAGATGCGGAAGGAGTCGAGCGATACGGGTTTGCTGGGAGCAAAAACTCCAATAGGGGCGTGGGCATGATCGACGTCGGCGCCGATGTGGGTGAAGTCTTTCCGTGATCTGCTGTAGACCAGCTGGGCCACTTCGTGCGTGCGGTTCATGAGGGTAAATGCGATTTCGCTTTTCCCGTGTCCACGACGAGGCCGTCCCCCTCTTTTGGTTGCGGAGCGGAGTCGCGTGTCTACGCTGCCTTTGTCGATAAGCCACACGCCAGAAGCCTTGCGGGCAGTCAGCGCGCCGTTCCTAATGAGTTCCTGCACCCTGCGCGGGGTGATGCCGAGCAGTTCGGCTGCTTCCTTTGTAGTCAACATCGCGAAACCCTTCGTTAGAACGAACAGTTTTATCTATTCCATTGTAATTAAAACTATTCGTTCTGACGAATAGTTTTGAGATTGAGGCGCACTGACAGAAATGAACGGGCCTGGTACGCGTTGTTGCTGGATTTTGCATATTTGTATAACGCCGTGCGGCCTGTTGCGCCCCGTCCGCAATTCATTTATTCTTAATTGGCTTCGCGCGAAAGCGCCAAGTGTGCCAGTGTGGCGCAACGGTAGCGCAACTGATTTGTAATCAGTGGGTTGCAGGTTCGATTCCTGTCACTGGCTCCATGAAAGAAAAAGCAGGTCAGAGGGTATTTTCCTCTGGTCTGCTTTCTTTTATATCGCCGCCGTGTGCAATGGGCTGTGCAACGATGTGTGCAATAAAACGGGTTTTTGATCCTATGTCGAATTATTAAAATTCATAGTTTCGCCATTATTATTGGTCGAGCCCGTCCATTTTCCGGGCGACTTTATCCATCTGATCGTTGCTGATCTTTTTATCATTTTTGCGTCGAATACGCTGTTCGTGCGCTTTGCAGCAATAGCCATTTTTGTCACGAGCGTTGTTTCGCTCTTTGAACCGGTCTTCGTTCGCGTCTTCTTGCTTGACGTAGGCCCTCATTTTCTGCTGGCGGATTTTGTACGGTCGCCCGCATTCTCGGCAAGTGTTCCAGGAGAAATGGCTTTCAAGGGTTTCTAGTAGTTGTATCGCCCAAGCTCTTGTTAGGCTTCCGTAAATCGGGTTTTGGCCATTTAAATTCCGGTTGACCATTCGACGTAAAGTTTGCTCTTGAATGAAGGTATGGGGTTCTGGCTGAGGGTTAATAGCGAGGTCGATGAATGTTGCCAGGGCAACTTCTATTGTCTTGAATTGATTGCTCACCCATATCTTGGTTCCTTCGTCCATTTCAAATGTTCCGGGTATGGCTACTGCTAACTGGGACTTAGACGCGTCGAACATCTGGAGCGCCATACGTAGCTGCGAAAATCTGTTTTCAATAATCTCCTTGTTTTGGGAGATGCATACTTGATGCAGAACATAGTCGTATGCACGGTCACCGTAAGCTGCTTTGCCTGTGAATAGAAGCGTAGCTAATTGCATGAATGCCATCGTTGTAACGAGATCGTCCAACAGTATGACCTGTTCCTTCTTGTATCTAATATCTTCGATTAAGTTTGCGACTTCTGTTCCCTGAGAGCGCCCCTTATCTTTGAAGTTATTAAACAAGGCGCACTCGGGGTTTAGGCTGATTTCAGAACACCTTTCTGATGCATTCAATGCGTCGTACCAAATATCTAGACCATCTTGCTCCGGTTTATCGGAGAAGACGTCATTTGAAGTAAAACGCTTTTCAACACGCTCTGATTGCCCCGCGTATGGGGTGACGGGAAGTCCATACCGCTCGACAAATTGAATGATTTTCTTTGGATCTGTCAGATCTACGTCTAAAAGGGTCCCGGTGGAGAAGCCCGAGGGGATGCCGTAGGCCGTCGAATGGGGTTTACAGATAAGCGCGGGGCGTTCCATTCCAAAAATATCTAAATTTTTCTCTCGACATGAGGGCAACATCCACGGTTTGATTTCGGCTGCTATAGGTGCCGGTACTTCGATTGCGGGGTGACTCATAGCTCTCTCCTTAGCGCTGTCAACCGAATTTCACGTTCCATTCGTATCGTATATACGACATCATCCGTTGTAAAGCGTAGTGTGTGAATTGCATTCGAACTAAACGAAAGGAGTCTAAATGAACGGTATGGATTCGCAGAAACGAGACGCGATCGCGCGTAAAGCGTGGTGCCAGGCAATCGTCAAGCTGCCATCCGCATACGTCACCTCGCGAGATATCGCCAAGTTGCTGAATGTCTGTAAGACCAAATCTATACAGATTCTTAAGGCGGCCGGCGGCGTGAAGATTGCCGGCGTCTGGCGCGTGGACAAGGCCGATCTGATCTTATACCTGGCTTCTATGGAAGAAGGCAACGATGTGTTCTAAGACAATCGCCGAGGCCTTGGCAGATGCGTTGCCCGTCGACGGTACGCGCGGTTGCGCTGCGCACGCCGTCGGCGCGTGCCGTGCAACCGAGCGTACCGTCGACCGTGGCAACACTGCAACAACTTCAAGCGAGGAGGACCGGATGGACGTGACGAACATTATGGATGTTGATCCATCCTCCGCTCCCATCCTCGATATCAAGACGGTCATTAGTACTGGGGAGTACAAGCGACTGGCGGGAAAACACGACATCTAAGTTAGATATCTGAGGTGGGATGCTTTGACGTTGCGCTGGTCGACCATTGCATACCTTAATGTGGTATCTATTTTTATGGCCAAGGAGCACCTGGACTTGTTCGATGGGCATGCCTTTGTCGATTGCCTTTGTGGCAAGCGTTCTTCTGAACTTATGAGAGTGGACCCTTCCTAAATCAAGCTCGCGCTCCAGTTTCTAAGCAACGCCTCGACGCCGCCAATTTACAGTCTCTCGTGCGGCTCCTTGCTCGACACGAAGAGGGCTTCCGGGCTGCCCATTCGGGTAGACAGGTAATTCTAAATATGGACTTTAGTCTTTGCATCAAAATAGACGATGCGGTTCTTATTGCCCTTTCCGTGTATGATGCACTCCCGATTGATGGTGTCGATGGAGTTCCTGTCCAACGAGACGAGTTCGCCTACGCGCATGCTGGTAGAGCGCAACAGGTCGATCAGGGCAAGGTTTCAGGGCAACCCGCAGTTATCGCAAAGAATCTCGCGACTTTGTCGCCATACGTTTCCCTTATGGGTTGCGGAGCCTTGACTCTTTTAATGCGTCTGACCGGACTTTCGATGATATGGTCTTCGTCTTCGATCCATGAGTAGAAGCTTGAGATGATTCTTCGGACGTTGTTGACGGTGACGTGAGTGACGCCGGCTTTTTGCTGATAGTTGGAAAGATAGGATCTAATTTCTTCGGTTCCCAAGTCGCAAACTGGCGCATCGAAAGATTCAAGCTTTTTTTGATGGTGGCTTCGTAGTAGCAGATGGTTCTATCCGAGCAGCCTTCGAGGCGTTTTGCAGACATAAATAGATCAAGGAATGATTCGCTTTCAAACTCGCAGCCGTCTTCAGCTAGCTGGCTTTCATCGAAAGGGCAGTGCGATATAACTTTTTCGAGTTGGCGGCTCTGCCGTGTGGTCAGGTAGGGGAGCATGAAGCGGGTAATTTCTCTGGCTGTTTTCGCGAGATCCATAGAGACGTCCTCCCTCGCACGGTGTGTGATGCTATTTTCCTTTGTTCACTCGTGCGTTACGGAGGGAATGCCGGGTGGCACCTCCGCTACGCCGCGTCAAGGGGGCCCATGAGACCCCGCACAAACCTCCGCTCCGCTCCGGTTGGTGGAGGTCGTCATGGACCTCCC